>CAYGQW010000190.1:0-6060 GCA_964352175.1 uncultured Halobacteriovorax sp. | reverse complement strand
ATCATCAAAACAAGAAGGGCTATTTAAACAAGTGAGAAAGACAATTCTTCTTTTATGTGAAAATCCAAGACATAGTGGCCTTCATACTCATGAATACTCTGCTCTAACCAATCCATTTAATCCTAATGAAAAAGTTTTTGAAGCTTACGTTCAAAATAATACACCAGGAGCTTATAGAGTCTTTTGGTGTTATGGGCCAGATAAGAAAGAGATAACCATTATTGCAATAACTCCACATCCATAATGTAGTTTCGAGTAATTTTATTAAAGAAGAGGAAATAGGTGAAAATAGTTTTAAGCAAAATTGAAAACGACAAGTTCTCCGTTAATGTTTCTCATTTTAGAAAAGCCAAGCCACGCGGTGTAGTCGTTGTATTCCCTGGTGCAGGTTATTCTCACATGGGACCATGCATATATTATCCAAGCGGTGCCTTATATGAGGAGGGATATGAAATATTTAATTTGGAGTATGATTTTAGAAAAGAGCGTTTAAAAGATAATAGTGTTGAGACATATACTGAGTATTACAACTTCATATTAAATGGTTTAAAGCAGTTTGAGCTATCTGAAAATAAGGTAATACTATCAAAAAGTATTGGAACTCGAATTATTGCAAGTGGTGATACTTCTGAATTTAGGAAACTGATTTGGCTTACACCAGCGCTTAAAGATGATTTTGTTTTAGATTCTATGTTGTCTAATTCAACTAAATCATTAAATGTAATTGGCAATAAAGATCCATTTTATGAACAAAGTAGAATGGATCAGCTAGAAAAGAGTAAGCTGAAATCTATCGTTATTACTGGTGCTGATCACGGCCTTGATATAGATACTAACCTTGATCGGACCATTGATAATTTAAAAATGATTGTATCTAGTATAAAAGATTTTGTTTTATCATGACCTTGAAAAATACTTACTTCTTTTTAAGGCACGCTGATACTGACAGAACTCAGAACTTACACTTTAGTGAAGACCCATTGTCTTTGGAAGGACATGATCAAGCAAAGCAAATAATTAGGGACTTATCACAATTAAATATTGATTGTATTTATAGTAGTCCTTTTATCCGGGCGAAACAGACTATCGAACCTTTTAGATTGGAAAAGTCTATTGATTTTACCGTTATAGATAATCTTTGTGGGCGTATTGTTAGAGAACTACCCGAAGACAAAACATGGGAGTTTTTTGAGAAGAGTTGGCTTGATTTCTCTTATACAGAATATAATGCCGAAACAGCATATGACTGCATTTCAAGAGTCGAGAAGTTGATCGATAAATTAGAGATAGATCATAGTGATAAAAATATTTTGTTAGTTTCACATTCTAATCCAATTTCTTTGTTTCTTAGCATGATCAATAAAGATATTGATTTTGATTGGTTCAAAATAATGAAGTCTCCATCGTTATATAAAGTGTACTCACTGGCAGGTGAAATAAAGTATGAGACCATCGGTCTATCAGTATAACTGTAGGCTGTAAAAAATTCTCTCACTTTGTTTTCAATTTATGCCAGCCGAGATGGCATATTGATGAATTATCGTGAATTCAAATGAAATAAGATGAAGAGATAGAGAAGGGGACGCAGTATTGGCTACAAGAGCGTAAAAAATTTAGAGGCCATGATTGTAATTACAATGAAGCCTAGCCGTAAAAAATTGTTCATAGTCGATCTCTTTTTAAGTTTCTCCAATGAAATATAAAGAATAGGGAGGCGAAGATGAGTCATTTATACTTTATTTTTAACTAGTCCGACCTTGAGTAAGTCTGGTACGACCTCAATCCGACCAATCCGACCAAATTCGTGAAATGGTGTGAATTATCGTGAAATAAAATGAAATGACAAAACGTTCGAGAAGCCGATTAACATTACTAATTTGTTGATTTGATTGAGGTTGATAAGATTGCCGTTTGTAGCTCGGATAACTCCGGGATGACATATCTCCTTGAAATTATTGTATATTTAGATTGATTTTTCTCTGTATCATATAGAGTTGAAACATAATTGAACTTACAATCTAAAAATGTTGTAGTAGAGGTCGATTTGTTTGTAATTACTGAGAGACAAAAAGTGATGAGTCAAAATTATAAAATTAAAGAATTAACTGCGACAGAGTTTAAACCACTTTATGATTTATATAGAGTGTCAGTTTTTGAAGATGATCACAGTTATGTATTATGGGATCTTTTAGATGAATCAGAACTTGATAATATCAAAGTCCTTGGAAAAGATTTAGGCACTCCTTACAAATTATATCTTGGACTTTTTGATAAAGATGAAAAATTTGTTGGTTGGAGTTGGGGGTTTCAGGAAAACAGTACAACCTTTTATATGTGCAACTCGGCAGTATTACCAGATCACAGACGTATTGGTCTATACAGTTCTCTAGTCAGTCGGTGTATTGATATTTTATCAAACAAAGGCTTTCAATTAATTTACTCGAGACATTGTGCTACGAATAATGATGTTATAATCCCAAAGTTAAAGGCGGGCTTTATAATTTCTAAAATGGAAATTGATGATAAATTTGGTGTTTTAATCCATTTACATTTTTATACTAATAAAGATCGCCGTAAGATTATGGATTATCGCTCTGGACAATTGAAACCAGACTCTAAAATTAAAGAAATATTCAAGTTGTAGCGATGAAAGAACATTTTATAACAGTAAATGATATATCAGAGAACCATGACGACAAAGATGCTATGATCGGCGGATATAATGCTAATTTTAGTAAACATTTTGGTTTAAAAAGGGTTGCTGCTCATTACTTTAAAATACCACCAAATCGACGAACTTCACGACCTCATGCCGAGAGATTTGAGGAAGAGTTTGTATTTGTAATAAGTGGTGAAATTGATATTTGGTTTAATGGTAAAATTAAAAAGATGGTTGCTGGTGATTGTATTGGATTTCCTGCGGGTACTGGAGTTGGGCACACATTTATAAATAACTCCAATTCTGATGTAGAGCTGTTCGTTGCTGGAGATCGAACTAAAAAAGAAAATCAATATCGTTTTCATTTAGAACCCAAGTTAGCAGACGAATGCGGTGCTAATTGGTGGAGTGATATGCCTGAACAAGAACTTGGTAAACATGATGGTTTACCGGGGGAATTTGATCAATCTATTTTAGATAATTCAATAATTACATTTTATGGGTTTGATAAAATTGATGATGGTAGCTTTAGTTATCCTGGAGATTCTGAAACATTTGGAAATGGAGTCTGCTTAAGTCGTCGATTTCGACTTAAGAGTATTGCTGTAAATTTGGTGAGGCTTAAGCCTGGAAAAAGAAGTGCTTGGCCTCATGCACATTCAGTTGATGAAGAGTTTGTATACATATTAAAGGGGAAACCAACTATTTGGTTGAATGGGATCGGTTATTTGTCAGCTGCTATGAGTGCCATTGATTTTAAGGCCGGATCAGGAGTCGCTCATACTCTAATAAATGAAACGGATGAAGATATATATTATTTGTGCTTGGGAGAGTGTGAGCCACTTAATGACAAAATATTCTATCCTTTGCATCCTGATCGCAATAAAGAAGTAGAAGGTGAAGGTTGGTTTTGGAGCAACTATCCAGCCCAAAAAACTATTAAGATAGAAATTTGAGTCTACATCTCTGACTCTTTTAATATAATTTCAATCATCTATTATTTTCTTTAGTTGAAGTTTAATCTTTAACTAACTTCATACCTGTCCATGCCAGCCGAGCTGGCATATTCATAAATTATCGTGAATTCATACGAAGTAAGATGAAAAGAAAGTAGGCGTGAAAGGCATGTGTTGATTGCCGATGGTGGCACTACTTACTGGAATTATAGTTGAATGTATATTAGGAGCCCCAGGAGCCCCAAAAAAATGAATTACAATGAAAATGAATGAAATCAGATGAGACACCGAAAACGCGAAGAGCTCGATTATATCTTTGTCTCAGCGATTTTACTGGGGTTTTGTTAAACGGTTTTTTGAATCGGGTAATTCGGGCATATCTTTTTTAACTCTTTAATATCACTAATAATTTTTGACTATATCACTAAAAAAGTGCGGCTCCTAGGGTCTCTTGGTTATCAAAATTCATTGTTTTTGATAACTTATAAGAGACGTTAATTCGGGAACCATATCCTTAGGGTTTTATAATGGAAACGGAAAGATTAGTTTTAGATGATTTTCAAATTAATGATGCAGAGAGAGTTTCAAAACTCGCTGGTGATATTCGAGTTGTTGAAATGACTGCTTCCATTCCTTATCCATATGAACCTCAGATGGCAGTAGATTGGTTAAGTAGTCATGAAAAGCAAAAAGAAGAGCATGGAAATCATATATTCGCCATAAGGCTTAAAGATACAAAGCAATTAATAGGTTGTATTAATATTGGATTCAATGAAAAACATGACCGTGGTTATATGGGATATTGGATTGGGTACGACTTTTGGGGACAAGGTTATTGTACAGAAGCCTTAAAAGAAATTATTAAGTATGGATTTTCATTCAATAATATCAATAAGATTTGGGCAGAACATAAAACACTTAATATACCTAGTGGAAGAGTAATGGAAAAAGCTGGTATGACACATGAAGGTGTTATGAGAAGTCATTACAAACAAAAAGACAGTGAGTATTTAGATATGTCTGTGAAATCTTTTCTAAGAAGTGAGTATGATTGTGAGTAAATGTATTTTCTGTAAAATATTAAATAAAGAGATTGAGGCTAGTTTTGTATTTCGCAATACGAAGGTGACTGCGTTTATGGATTTAAACCCTATAAATAAAGGTCATGTATTAGTAATCCCTAATCAGCATCAAGCAAGATTCTCAAGTGTACCAAATGATATAACTGGTGAAATGTTCTTAGTAGCTCAAAAGATATTATTGGCCATTGAGAAATCAGATATTAAGTGTGAAGGTACAAATCTATTCCTCTCTGATGGAGAAGTTGCAGGACAAGAAGTTCCTCATACCCATCTTCATATAGCACCTAGATTTAAAGGTGATGGCCATCGCATGGGCTTTAGTGGTTCTGATGCAGATGAGTCTTCAAGAAGTAAATTAGATGCAACAGCAAAGACAATTAAGGCTTTACTTTGATGAGTCTTATTAAAAATTCTAAGGACTGAAAAAATGAAATACTATGAAATGCATGATGATGTTTATAAAGGTTTAAGAAAGAAAGGCGTAGTTACTTGGGATGGCCAAAAAGATGTTAATTTAATATATGAACATCATATAAACTTGGCAATCAATGAGAGGCTTAGTGATTTCTTTCCTGACTATACGAATAAAAAGGTTCTTGATTTAGGAACCGGAACTGGAACATGTGCTTTGTATTTAGCTAAGAAAGGATTTTCCTCAACTGGTTACGATGTTTCTTTTGAAGCAATTGAAATTGCAAAAGAAAATGCTCTAAATCTAAAAGTAGAATCTGAATTTAAAGTTCAAGATATTTGTGAATATCATGGAGATACTAAGTATGACCTTGTCGTTGATAGTTCATTTTTGCATTGTATCGTTCCTCAAAATGAAAGAGACAATATCTATTCCTCTGTAAGGAGTGTCCTGAATAAAGACGGTTACTTCTTTGTTCATACTATGATTCAGTCTGATGATATGAGTGATATGCTATCAAAAGAACATATTTTTCTAAAGGATGAAACTTTGTGGAGTACTGGTAAGGATAGTTGGGATATGGACTGGCAAAACATTGACGGTAAACGTGTATTTCCTCATAGAAAAATATTAAGTATTAAAAATTTGGAAAGTGAAATCTCAAATAATGGTTTTGAAGTGGTAGATAAAACTATTCAGATGAATGATAAATCTACTTCAACTTACATTGCATGGCTTAAAGTAGTTGATTGATTTCTCATAAGCCCCGAAAATAGTAAATCAATAGATTCATAGGTAACTAAAAGTAAAATAGAAAAAGATGAGAGTCGCTCTGGCTCGTCCATCTAGTGAAAATCATTTGGGTTAGTAAAACGTAATTTTGAAATCGGGTAATTCTGGCATGGAAACATTTTAGTACAGAATTCAAAAGATGGGGACTATTAATTAATC
>CAYGQW010000189.1:0-6107 GCA_964352175.1 uncultured Halobacteriovorax sp. | reverse complement strand
GGATAAAATCCAAGATATGATGTGATCGCGGCATATAAATGACCAAGAGAATGAGGGACTGCAACAGTTTTAAGTTTTTTTATTTCAGTGTTTGAGCCAGAAGCCAATAAGGTTGTAGTTGCCTCACCACGTCCATCAATCGTTAAAATCGATGCACTCTCAAAAGGTGAAACATGAAAACAACTTGAGGCATGAGCAAGGTGATGCTCAATAAACTTTACAACTGGCTTTCGCTTAGATTGGAATCTTTTTTGAAGCTCTGAACCAATCTGTAAACATAATCGAATTCGTTTAAGAGGTGGAAGCTTTGCACCACCACCGAATTCTGCCTTGAATAAATTCAGACTAGCAGGAAAATACTTCAAGACATGAATGAAGTTACCGCTAATCTCCTTCCATGGTTGAATAAAAAAAGTGATGGTATCGATATCATCGAGACTAATATTGAATTTTTTAAAACAATAATTAAGTGCATTGATTGGAAATTCTGAAGTATGTTTTTCACGATTAAAGCGCTCTTCTTCAAGAACTACCAAAACTTCTCCATTTTTAATTAAACTTATCGTTGATTCATGGGAGAAACAACATATTCCAAGAATAAAATTTGAGTTATTAATAAGTAAGCCTTGATCTAATTTATCGTAAAATTATATATCTTAAGCCGACATAAGATCAATGAGACATACTAAAATTTAATCATTTTCTTTGCAATGTAATTGATTATAATAAAACTATGACAAAAGCCTTATCAATCATATCACTACTTATCTTTTTTGGCTTGTCGTGTTTTGCAGGTATCAGTTTTCGACCAGAGTTGAATGACGGTGTACAGGTCTTGTTTCAGATGCTCAACAGTCACACCTATACACACTATATTAACAGTCGTGCTTTGGGACATTTTTTAGAATATACGGTACTGTTTAACTATAAATTAATAGCTATGGGTTTAACCTTTGAAGATATTTATTCAATACATAACTTAAGCCTAGCTCTCAATCCATTTATCATTACATTGATAACAGTTGTCTTCTTATTTATCGTTAAAAAGAGTCAGTATATTCCTTTTTACTTCATCAATGTTTTTGTCGTTATTTTTTTATCTTATTCTTTTCACGTAAGTCTATTATCTGAATCAATCTTACTTGCCTGGCTGGCATTTTTCTGTTGGAAATTCAGTTATTCATGGATCAGTTACCTTTTAGGTATTCCTGCCGCAATTTTGTATCATTTAGGCTATGAGAGTGTCCTCATCTTTAGTTTTGCTATCTTCATTGCAACTGCCATAGAAATAAAAAAGAAAACATTAAAGGATCTTCCACAGAGAGATGCTTTCCTTAAAATACTAATTCCTGCTGTATCCTTTGCGATGATTCTTTATCGAACAATTACCTTTGAAAAATTTGGTCAACTTGAAAATTCATTGGCATATGCTTTTACTGCGAATTATCCTGAAACTTACTTAATACTATTTAGTCTTCTTGTATTAGCCATTTTAACTTTTAGCAGAGTAGATTTTCGCTGGATTTTTGGAATAGCCTTAACTGGATTGGCACTAATTTTCGTTTACATCCCTATAGATAAGTATCATTACCTAGCAGGATACTACCTTCGATCTTTAATGGTATTTCCATCATTCATTATCTTTTTAATTACGATCTATTTATCTACGAAACTTAAAAAAGACACTCAACTTCTACACAACTTTACTTTGATGGCTTTTTTATTTTTAATCTTCTTTAGCCTAAGCGATCTTAAACGAACTTTTGACTGGCGAGAGTATCGTCAACAACAGTTTACTAATTTAAATAGTTTTTCCGACGGTTGTCATATTGTGGATGATGAAAACTGGTCTCTCCCCTATTTTAGTATTTTACTTCAAAGTAGTTTTAGACCTCAAAAGCTACTCATTCCTAGTAAATCAGGAAGCGGTTGTGAATTTATCATGGCCGGTAACAGAAGAATTCCATCACTTATCATTAATGATAATATTCGAACCTTCTACTTTACATCATTTTGAACTTTTAGCTAAAACAGTAATTTGCCAGTTAAAATTGGTTGAGCGGTCATTGCTTAGTTTGACCCATATAGGTTCATTCTTTTTATCTAAGTCATTAACAACGTAGAACTCTGAACCAATGACATTGACAATATTCCATAGTCCTTGATGTTGATCCTGATCAATAAGAAACTTTAGAAACATGATACGCACAGGCTCTTTGATTGTACCCAATTCATCAGCTCTTCTCATTGATTCGAGAGCATAACGTGTTTGATATTTTTTAAGAGCTTCATTTAAAAGATCTAAAACTTTTTCTGAAAACTTTTGATCGGATATGAATCGAATCATATCGACATCAATTGGGTCCTTTCCATTAAGATGTAATTTTAAAGCGTATTCGAAAGCTGAAAGTTGTATTGGAGTTGGTGTTGGTATCGGTGTAGCTACGATACTAACCGGCGCTGGGTCTGGTTTTCTAGGTAACACGATTGGTGTTGCCATAGGTGTAGGCTTGGGTAGAACAGCGACAATTGGTCTTTGAGTTGGAATCGGCGTCGGAGTTGGCTCATTGAATAAAAAATTGCTTAATCCACGGTCATCAAACTCTTTCAATGCTCCAGGGACAAAGAGAACTCCCTGAGGATAACGTGTATCTCCAAATGTGAGCTTACTTTTAACTGCTGGCATAATCCACTTTAAAGGTGGATGCCAGCGCTCCCGAATTGACAAAAGTTTGGCATAACGAGTAAGACAAGCCTCACCATGACCGCCACTATTAATGACTTTCAGAACGTTGGTATTTGCAAGAATTGGTGCCAAACTTGGTAATTTTGAAATGCCATAAATCTCATCCTTTTCTGAACATATTCGACGAAATAATGCCTTGTCATTATCACATGCGCCCATTAAACCGGATGTGATTTCTTTTTTATGCAGACCTTCACAACCATTTTTAGTTGATTCACACCAACCCCTCACTCTACTTTGGGCCGGAGTTAGTTCCTCTCTAGTATTTCTAACACGTGCCAGCCAATTCTTTTCCTCTTTATCACTAAAACGTTCAAGAGATCTAATCGCTAGATCTTTATTGATTACTGAACGAGCTCTAGCAATGAATTTTTTCATCTCTTCATTTTTGGGCTTACATTTTCGAAATAACAAATCATAAGAAATTGCGCACGATTGGCTTGATTGTCCAAGACCGTAAAGAGTTTCTTGATAATCTTTAAAAGACTCATATAAATATGAAAGAGTTAGAAGTCGATATAGGTATCGAATATAGTCGATATTTTCAGCAAGATAAGAATTTGGACAAGCTGATTGAGAAGGTAAATCTTCAAACCATGTTCTTTCCAAATCAAAGACTGCACTTGAAGTAACTGGTGCTAAATAATTTGCAGAAAAAATTTCATCAGCAAACATCAATGAACCACGCGAAAGATGATACTCCATTTTCGCATTTAAAGGGCCGGAGTACGAATCAATATCAGACTCCCCTAACCCTACCGAATCATAAAAATCAATCTCCTGCGAATGAAGATTAAAAATACATAGGAATGTTATAATTCCAATAATTCTCAACGTTCAACCAACCATAAACTTAGAGCCGGCACATACGTAATTACGGCCAAAGCAAAGATTAATAAAATTAGATAAGGTAAGGTAGCTCGGTACAACTCTGTTACTGGCTTTTTAAATCTAAAACTTGATATAAATAAGTTTATTCCAACGGGTGGAGTAATATAACCAATCTCGAGATTTGTTAAAAAGATAATGGCTAAGTGGATTGGATTGACATCAAACTCAGCGGCAATGGGCGTTATTAGCGGGACAACGACAATAATAGCACTAAAGATATCCATCATAGAGCCAACAACTAATAGGAATATATTCAAGAAAAATAAGAATGCCCACTTATTATCGAGGTACTGGCGCATAAGGTCTAAGATCTGCATTGGAATTTCTTCATCAACAAGATAGTTTGTTAATCCCAAAGCACAACAAAGTATAAGAAGTATTCCTCCGACTAAACTCATGGCATCGAGAGTTACTTTGGGGACGTCTTTAAAAAGATTTAGATCTTTATAAACAAAACATTCAATAACGAGTACATAAAACGCAGTCATTGCTGACGCTTCTGTTGGAGTTACAAATCCACCATAGATACCTGTCAGTACGCCAACAGGCAAAAGGGCTTCAAAGAATGAACCTTTAAATGCAGCCACAAGTTCTTTAAAATCGAATGATCGTTTAACTGTACGAGCCGTTCCGTTCTTGATCGACCATAACGACAAGACAAGAATCAAAAAGATACCTGGTAGTAATCCGGCCAGAAATAACTGATCAATATCAACCTTGGCAACAATTCCGTAAAGAATGATTGGAAGACTTGGAGCAAATAAAAGTCCAAGAGAGCCAGAGGTAGTGATTAGTCCTAAGCTAAAATCCTCTGAGTATCCTTCATTTTTTAAGATTGGAAATAAAAGACCACCTAACGCAATAATAGTTACACCTGAAGCACCAGTAAATGCTGTAAAGAATGCACAAATAACTAAAGAAACGATGGCCACTCCACCGGGAAGCCAACCAAGTGCTGCATCAGCTAATCTTAAAAGCCTCTTTGGTGATCCACTTTCAGCCATGAGATAGCCGGCTAAGGTAAATAAAGGAATTGTTAACAATGTCGGAGCAGAAGAAATTCTATATATCTCTACTGCTACAGCAGAAAGCTCAACATCAGTGAAGCTAAAAGCTGTCATCGCAGCTAATGACATAATGACAAAAAGCGGGACACCTAATATAGCTATAAGGAATATGCCAATACTGGCGAGTATAGCACTCATACGGCACTCGCTTTTGAGAAGCTTTCAAGAAAGCGGTACATAAACCTATAAGCAATGAGTGATAGACCAAAAGGAATAATGGCAACTAAGTAACCACTATGAATCCCCCAGAAAACCTCATGACCATACTCAAGTTCAACATTCATGAAATCCCAAGATGCTTTAACTAGCCAAAATAAAGCTAAGCCTGAGGTTAGATTAAGAATTCTATTGCTTAATCTTTTTGCCCAATCAGGCCCAGACATATCTATTTTTTTATTGATGATATCAATTGCAATATGAGTTCCTCGACCTGTCGCGATCACGCCACCTAAGAAAGTTGAAAGAAAAACCAAATGCCTAACGAAAGGTTCGATCCATAAGAAGGATGTATCAAACCATCTCATGACAATGGCTGCGACACTAAGAAAGAGCATGAGCGCGACACAGAGAACCAACAAAAACGAAGATCCTTTTTCTATCGCTTTATCTACTAGACGAAATAATCCCATACAGATTCCTTATTTAAGACTCTTTTGCAATAGTTCATAAGATTCTGCACTAAAAAGTGGTCCCTTAAGCTGCTTTACCATAGATGCTCTAAGTTCTTTACCTCTTTTTACATCTGCCTCTGGAAACTTAAGAAACTCAATACCAGAAGCCTTCATCGCTGCTATAGCATCTTTATTATCTTTATCATTTGAAGCGTTTACATCTTTGACGTACTTTGCACTAATTTCTTTTATTTTAGCGTGGAACTCAGAAGGTATTTTATCCCATGTCTTATTATTCAAAAGAAATGCACCCACCGAATAAGTAATTGGAAAGTCGACAATATACTTAATTTTGGTATTCCATTGAAGGGCTAACATACCCATAGGCGGAGCGTAGGCAGCCTGAATGATTCCGGTTGAAAGAGAAGATAATACATCTGGAAGAGGAAGCGGAACTGAAACCAGATTCATTTCATTAACCATCGCTTCAACTAATTTATCTCCTTCCCATGACCAAATTTTTACACCTTTTAAATCATCTAATTTTTCAGTTTTTACTTGAGACACAAAGTAGATCATACCGAGTTCAAAAAATCCTATATTTTGAAATCCTACAGTTTCAAATTGCTTATTGAAATATGGAGTCATTTTCTCAAGAGTTGAGAGAGCCTTCTCCCTATCGGCACCGAAAGTGAATGGTAGCTCGATGACTCTAACATACCCAGCTATCTCACCTAGAGTTTTGACAGTAAAGATACCACCATGCAGCTGACCCACACGGATTTTTCTAAG
>CAYGQW010000188.1:0-6142 GCA_964352175.1 uncultured Halobacteriovorax sp. | reverse complement strand
CAGTTTAGGCTATTAATTCGCCAATATTTCGGCATGATCTTTGCTTTATAAAATCATATTATTTTACTTCAAAAAGGTTTTATTTATGAAAAAATTCATTTTACTAGCATTGATTCCTACACTTAGCTTTGCCAGTGACTTTGAACAAGGTTTTCTAGTCAGCCATGACGGAGAATTTTTCATTCAAAATAAAGAGGCAAAGCTTAAGATCTTAACCGATCCAGTTATAAAGAAGTCTCTACCAAGCCTAGAAAAGCCATCATTTGTTGTTCAATCCAATGGTAAACCATACGCTTATGAGTTTAAAGGAAAGCGCAACGCCGATACTTTCGAACTTGAGCAAGTTCCGACCAATATTCCAGGGCCAACAGAACTTAGAGGAGTTCTAAAGTATGATGACGGAAAATACTTTATTGGTGATCAAGAAGCTCGCTTTGGTTACACCAAGGTTTTAAATGGTTATCAATTTGATGAAATTTCTAAAAAATATTATCACGATAAAGAGTTATGGATTGAGGGCGATTACGACCAAGACGGTGTCTTTGTTATGCAGTCATTAACACCGGCCGACCTTTTCAGTGCCTCTCAGGCAAATTTTCAAGACAACGCCAAAGACTTCATTCTCGATGAGATGAATTCGAATGAAAACTCACAACATAACTACCCCACACCTTTTAGGAAGATCGTATTTGAAAGTGAAGAAGTAAAGCCAGGTGATAACGCTCTTATTGTGACGATGTCAGGTCGTCAAGGAGACAGCTTTGGTAGTGTGAATGGACATTTTGTTGCTGGTCTTGCCCAAGTAAGAGCTGATCTTTCACTTCGTGGTGAAGTCTCAAACGCTTATGTAACCAATGGCAAAGATATTCTTTCAGGAAATACTGGTCTTAGTAACTATTTTTCGAATTTAGTACAAGGTCAAAATATCTATCGCCCTACCTATACGATTATTATCTATGGAATTGCAGCTGAAAAACTTAAACAGTTTAGAGATGCACTAGAGGCTTCTCATATCGAGTTCAGAACGAAGAAGCTTGATATTACGGCTCAATTCAATTGTACTACTGAGACTGTAAAGGCTTTGGCTGATGCGGGTATTAAGGGTAAGTACGTCCAAGCTGGTAACTTTTTTGCTGGCATTGCCTCTTCTCCGCTAACACTTCTCGGAGAGACTCCTGAGACAATTCACTATGCTCTATCAAACGATCCAGCACGCTATCAACCAAGACCAGCTTTCAACAGTTTTGTAAAAGCAGCCCTTAGTAATAAGTTTAGAAAAAAACATGGTGTTAAACGTGTCGATTATGTCTTTTATCCGCAAATTGCATCTAAAAGACCAGTTGGAGGAACAGCACTTAAATCAATCTGGCCGGTAAGTAAGTATAAAGAGCTTTATGACAAATATGAAGGTAGTCCAGATACAAAGTTAAGCACTGAAGACCTACGCATTAAACTAGATGAGATTTTAACTAACGCTGAGTTTTAATTCAGCGTTACAACTCGACCGACGAGATCATAGTCTAATACTTCTGTGATCTCGACTTTGACCATCTCACCAATTTTAAGTTTAACATCGTTAAGATCATTAATAATAACTTTACCGTCGATGTCTGGAGCTTGACCTTGGTGGCGACCAACAACTAAAAGCTCTGTGTCTTCGTGTTCGCCTTCTATGAGAACGTCTACTGTTTTACCGACAAACTGCTGATTAAGCTCTCTCGCAATTTCTCTTTGTGCTTCAAACAAGCGATCAAAGCGCTCTTCTATAATTTCTTGAGGGACTTTATCTTTAAGTCGATATGCTGGAGTTCCTTCTTCGTCTGAGTAACGGAAGATTCCAAGGTGATTAAATCGTACCTTTTTAATACCTTCTAGGAGTTGCTCAAAGTCTTCATCCGTCTCACCGGGAAAGCCGACAATAATGGATGTTCTAAGAACGATATCCGGAATCTTAGCTCTTAGTTTTTGGATACGCTCTAAGATAATTTCACCTGTGATTTTACGATTCATGCGCTTCAAGACATTAGTTGAAAAATGTTGAACCGGGCTATCAAGATACTTACAGATTCTCTTGGCGTTAGCCATGATATCAATGACTTCATCTGTTAATTCATCTGGATAGTAATAAAATAATCTAACCCAGTCAGCACTTTCAATCTGGTCAAGATTTCTTATAAGCTCAGCTAAATTCTGATCTTCAGGTAAATCACTTCCATAATCCGATAAATCCTGAGAGATAACATTCAGCTCTCTTACTCCACTCTCAGTTAACTGATTAGACTCAGAAACTAAAGACTCAATTGAGCGAGAACGAAGTTTTCCACGAAGAGTTGGAATAATGCAGAAAGTACAATTTCGATTACAACCTTCACTAACCTTTAGCCAAGCCATGTAGAAAGGAGATGTATTAAGTCTTGGGTCATATTCAGTATGAATAAACTTTGGAATTTCTACAAAGCTCTTAGCTTCTAGTTTTCCATCTTCATAAGCCTTTAGAAGTTTAACTATTTTATGATACTCACCTGTTCCAATAATAAGATCAACTTCAGGGAGTTCTGCTTCAAGTTGCTCAGAGTATCTTTGCGCCATACAACCTGAAACAACGAGTGCTTCACAAATACCATTATTCTCGTCCTTAAAATCGGCGAGATCTAAAATTGTATCAATAGACTCTTGTTTTGCAGCTTCAATAAAAGAGCATGTATTAACGATGATCACTTCTGCTTCAGATGGTTCAGCGGTGACGCTAAAACCATCAAGCCCTAAGTGGCCAAGCATAACCTGTGAATCAACCAAGTTTTTGGAGCAACCCAAACTCGTGAAATGCACTGTTTTGTTTAAAAACATTTTAGTGCGACGGCCTACGGCTGGTTGTTCATTTTCTGTCGTTTGCATGCAAAATCCCTTAATAATCTAGATGCAGCTGTGTATCGCAGAAAAGAGTGCTTTTCCAAGTATCATGAAGTTTTTTCCGCTTATTTGCTCTATAGGGGTTTAAGTCAATAAATGCTATTATTTCAATAACTTAACCAAGAGAAACTGTGAAATTATTAATTCTTTTACTTTATCTAGTAGGCTGTTCAAGCATTGATAGCTTACCGCCAGACCAAGAAACAGCTCAAAAGCTGCTAGATGACAGTTTGAACCGCCCACTTAAGATTGAAGAGGTTTGGTTTGATCGTTATTCAAAAGGTCTCGATTTAAGACCAGATCAAGACTTCAAAGGGGCATGCGAACTGTTTGAGTTCTTTGATAGTGATAGTGAGTTTCCATTGACCTCACTCGCAAATCTCTACGCTATCGATTCATGTTCACGTCATTCAAAAACTTTTCCATTAGATAGAATAAAAAAGTTAGAGAGCAATTTCCCTACTGGTTTTAAAAAAGAATTTTTTCAAGTTACTTATGATTTAGCAGATCTCTACGCAGAACCAGATACAATTGTTGAATATGCATTGAAGCTAGCTAGAGAAAAAAGTCTTCGCTCTGAAAAGGAAGCACTTTTACTAAAGGCTTTCAAGAAAGAATCAAGTTCTGAATTAAAAGCTCAAGCAGAGGCAGCACTTTTTAAATTCTCACCTCGTTTTCATAATAAGCCTTTTCAAGCTATCTACCCTGATATCGCACGAGACTATGAGCGAGCAAGAGACTTCACCAAAGCAATTACATGGTACAAGAAAATCCTTAAGGAGGATCCTTTAAAGGATTTCGACCGTTGGTTTTCTGCTGCTAAACGATATCGCCAACTTTTTAAGAATATGCGTGATAAGGACACTTATCTAAAAGAAACCAACACCCTAAAAAAGCATCTTGAAAAACTCGTTAAAAAAGATCGCAGTGATAAAACGGTTGATGCCCTGGCTGAAATTATGGTTGATGAAGCAAGAGCAGAGTGGACACAAAATAGAAGAACGCGCGCAGACTCCATATTAAAGAAAGCACAAGAGTTTTTGCCAACAATGAGCTCCAATATGAAGGCCTTAATTTCTTGGATTCGCGGGATGATCTCTCTTGAAGCTAAAAACCATATTGAAGCAAAGAAGCTATTTAGAGAAGCAATTGATCTAGAACCTAGTAATAAAAAAGTTATGGACGATGCTTCTTGGAATTTAGCTTGGACCATGTATCTTGATAAAGACTATGCTGAGTTTATCGACTTTGTTAATGAGGTTCATTCAAAACTAAGTGAAGATCTTGATGAGAAGCTTACGTTCTGGCTTGGAAAAGCTCATTACAAACAAAGAAATATTAAAGCCGCGCTAGATATCTGGTCTGAACTTTATAAGAAAAGTCCTTATAACTACTACGGACTGATGGCACATGCCTCAAGTGGTGCATCTTTTAACTCGATCGCTGTAAGCCTTGATGAAACTCCTCGATCAAGCGAAGTCGAGTGGTTGGCGAGTCTCAAACAGTTCGATCTTTGTAAGGATTATCTAGAAGATTGGCGTCAATCTCGCCGAAGTGACCAAGCCAAAAAGGAATGGCTAGCTAGCTTTGTTAAATGTCATCATGCTGCTGGCGCAATAAGACTATACTATTCCCACTCTAAAGCTTCAGACAGCTCATTTATGACAGAAAACTTAGCTGCACTCTTTCCTCTTTCTTTTAAGAATGATGTTTTTAAAGCAGCTGATCGCTTCTCAATTGATGCCTATCTGATGCAATCAATTATCAGACAAGAGTCAGCCTTTAATCCAGAAGCCAGAAGTCCAGCGGATGCCTTTGGTTTAATGCAGCTCATTCCAGAGTTGGCCAAAAGACTTAGTAAGCAACATAAAGTCGACTACTCAAACTTTGATGATCTTTATGATCCTGCTAAAAACGTCACTCTTGGAGCAGCCTATTTAAGCGAACTAGATGAGAGAATGACTAAACGCAAAGTCGGTGTGATTGCAGCCTATAACGCAGGAACTGGCCCTATCTTCAATTGGTACAAAAATAGAAGTCGAAAAGATGTCTTCGAGTTTATTGAAGGTATAGCTTATGAAGAAACCAGGAATTATGTAAAGCTTGTGCTTAGAAACTGGATAATCTATCAGCAACTTGAAAAGACCGCTAATTTCAATTTAGACCTAAACGATCTTCACTGACGTGTTTGTCTTGTGTTCTCAGGGATTTGAAAAATAAATCTAGATTCAGGCAAGGCGACATTTGGAGTTAACTCAGTAAGGTGAAGCTGAATTGTTTTTCCATCATTTAAAGTAACCGTTATTTTTGTAAGAGATGGAAAGGTGTAATCCTTTCCCATATTCAAAACAGCGCTCTTAAGATCAAATTCTTCTTGAGCTTTTTTTGTAAAGCTCAAAGTAACGACGCCCTCATTCTTACTAATTTCGTAAGATTTATTTTTTTCAAAGCCAGAAGCTAAAATATCAAAGAATTTCAATATTGGGTGTTGAGCACCCTTTGAAATAATAACTTCTCCAGGTTCACCTTCAAATGGTGGAGCTGTGTAGTACCAAGCTCTTTTGGGATTACCGACAAATACTAATTGATTTGGTTTTTTAATTTCAAAACGAATTCGACCAGGCTTTCTATATTCTATTTGGCCTTCACTTTTATTAATTTTTCCAGAAACTAGACTCTTTTCTTCTTGGGTGAACTGACAACGAAAAGCCGAAGGTAAAAAAGCTTCTGCTACTGGTACCCAAAGTACCAATAGCAGAATTATAAAGATATTTTTTTTAGTGAAGCTGAACACTGACAGCATTAGAAACTCCTGGCTCTTGCATGGTCACGCCATAAAGAGTGTCGTTAAGTTCCATCGTCTTCTTATTATGGGTAATAAGAATAAACTGACTCTCCTGACTCATCTCACGTAATAATTCGTTAAAGCGACCTACGTTGGCATCATCAAGAGGAGCGTCAACTTCGTCCAGAAGACAGAATGGAGAAGGCTTTACAAGGAAGATTGAGAAAATCAAACTAACCGCAGTCATAGCTTTTTCACCACCAGACATTAGGTTAATATTCTGCATTTTCTTGCCAGGTGGCTGAGCAATAATGTCAACACCGCACTCAGAATCTTCAAGATTACCAACGACTTGTAGACGAGCGTTACCACCACCAAAGATGATTGGGAAAACTTTTTGAAAGCGTGTATCCACTTCTTCAAAAGCCGCCTTAAATCTTAACTTAC
>CAYGQW010000187.1:0-6161 GCA_964352175.1 uncultured Halobacteriovorax sp. | reverse complement strand
CCAATGGACAACGCCTATATGTTTATTTTTATTGGTTTTGTGCTCGCCATGGTTCAGGGTGGAGTTGTGAGAAGAAAAGCCTCCCAAGTAGGTGAAAAGAAAATGGCGCTGATGGGACTAGTTAGTGTTTTACCCGGCTTGATTTTGATTGGGTTAGCACAAAGTTCTTTTATGATCTATTTTGGCCTCTTTTTCTTAGCGGTTGGTTCGGCCATGTCAATTCCTTGCTTAACTTCTTTAGTTTCGCTCTACAGTCCTGCCAATGAGCAAGGTAGAAGTGTGGGAATTTTTAGAAGTCTTGGAGCTCTGGCCAGAGTTATTGGACCAATTGCGGCTTCATTAATTTATTGGAAGTACGGTTCAGCCGTTCCTTATTTTGTAGGAGCTGCCTTCTTGTTAATTCCAATCTGGATGATTTCTCGCTTACCTCAATATCAACACGTTGATTGATATTTCAATGGTTTAGACCATTACTTTACTACCTTATATAATGTTTTGATTCGACGCATTAGTTTTTGAGTGATAAATTTAATCACTTTTAAAATGGAGCTTCGAGTGCGTTTATTCACATTAACTGCCGCAATCTTACTATCGTTTAATATAGCTTTTGCTCAAGGGGGATCAGATTCTTTTATCGATCCTTTTCAAGTCAGAAGTGAAGCTCCTCATAAACTGCAAGTTTTAAATTCTGGGCTTGCGGCCATGGAAAGCAGACTGGAATTAGTTGAACAAGCTAAAGAATCAATTGATCTGGAAATGTTTATTTATAATACGGATAAAGCCGGTCGTATGTTTACTCATGCACTTGTTGAAAAAGCAAAGCAGGGAGTAAAAGTTCGTCTGCTTTTCGATCACTTTATGATCGGCTCAACAATATCGCCTTTTCACGCCCATGAACTAGAGGCCCAAGGTATTGATGTCCGCTTTTACAATAAAACATCACTTTTAAGGGCTAAAGCACAATATAGAAATCATCGTAAGAGCTTAGTTGTAGATGGGAAAATCGCAATTATCGGTGGTCGTAATATTGCTGATGAGTATTTTGACCTTTCAGATGAATATAATTTTATTGATAGAGACCTAACAATCGAAGGTGAAATTGTTAATGCAATTTCACAAAGTTTTAATGATGTTTGGAATTCCGATTATGTCATTAAAGTTGATCGCAAGCGTATGCCACGTGCTAATGATGCAAAGTATCTTCGTCATGTGAAGTCTGGCGGCCGCGCTTCTGCCAGGGCACGCTTTAATATAGATTTAAGAAGATGGAATAAAAATGTTCAAGAGGCAAAGAACTTTTTAATAGCAACACAAGAGGATAAAGCCATCTTAGAAAGAGTAAGAACACTTGGTAAGGGATTGCTTGAAAATGAACATATAGACACTTGTAATAAAAGTAGCTTTTTTTCAGACAAGCCTGGCCATGGGCGTAGCCATCGTCGAGAAGGAAGACTGCTTAAGCATGAAATATTTTCGAGAATTGAAAATGTTAAAGAAAAAGTTTTAATAGATACTCCATACTTCATTTCAGACAGTGATAGTCGTCCACTTCTAGATACATTGTTAGAAGCTGGTAAAAAAGTTGAAATCCTCACTAACGGCGTCTATTCGACAGATGCTATCTACGTGGCAACTGTATTTTATCATTACTTTAAGCGCTGGCTTGGCCTAGGGTTAAAACCACATATTTACCAAGGAGACGCTCTATCTTTTTACCCGACTGTTGATGATGGAGTAAAAGAATCTAGATGGGGTACACATTCTAAATCCTTTGTATTTGATGACGATGCAATCATGATTGGTTCATATAATTTTGATCCAAGATCAAATGTTTATAGCCTAGAGTTAGCTTACTTTTGTGATGAAAACCCAGGCTTAGCCCAGCATTTGCGTAGCGATATAGAAGCACGCATGGCACAATCGTATTATCTTGATGATGTTGAGTCTTTTAAAGAGCACCGCTTCGAAAGAGTGGGGCTGTTCAAGAAAATTGGATTCTACGCGCTAAAGTTCCCAAGCCTTTTACTTCAAGGACTTTTGTAAAAAATTGGCACACTCTAACTCATGTAGGTATAATTCAATAAACTATATTAGTTAGGGTGTTCATGCGAATTTTAAGTATTCTCGTTTTATTATATTTATCAGGTTGTTCTCATCAACTAGAACAAGTTGAAGTTATTAGAGAAGATAAAAATGTCTGGATACAAGGCGATGTTCTTTTCAATCAAAAAAATAGTCATCTTTTATTAAACCCAAAGAAAGCTAAAGAAATTACTGATTATTGTCAGAAGTTAGATCAGAGCTTTGATCGCTACGGCTGGGGTAAAAGTAAATGTACTGATATTTATTGGGAGTGGCAGGAAACCTCTAGTGATGGAGACCCTCTAATTTACGGCATTTGGCATGATACAAAGCCTAACCCTAAAAAACCAATCACGACGACTATCATTATGTGTGGTGTCCACGGAGATGAAATAACTCCGATTAAGTTTTGTTTTGATGTTATTACGATGCTCGAAGATATTTCTAAGTCTGATCCAAAGTTTCGTGAGAGCTTTAGAAACAAGCAAGTGGTCGTTGCCCCTTTGGTAAGTCCAGATTCTTATTTTAAAAGATATCCATCAAGAACAAATGCTAAAGGTGTTGATATTAATCGAAACTTTCCTACGAAAGACTGGAAAGAGGATGCTCATCGTCTTTGGGTGCACCGATATGGTAAAGATAAAAGGCGCTATCCAGGACCTTCTGCAGCTAGTGAAAGTGAAACAGTTTTTCAAGTTAATTTAATTAATCAATTCTCTCCAGGAAAGATTATAAGTGTCCATTCACCACTAACCATGCTCGATTATGATGGTCCGGAGGATTTTCAAACTGGTGGTGAAATTGGAAATAAAGCCAGTCAGCTTTTGATTCAGATGAGTAAGAAAGCAAAAGGCTATAGAATTAAAAATTATCCATTCTTTCCTGGTAGTCTTGGCAATTATGCAGGTAATGAAAGAGGGATACCTACTTTCACACTTGAGCTTCCTAGTTCAGATAACCGTCGTCATAAAGAATATTGGAACCAGTTTAAAGGTGCTATTAGAGCGGCCATGGTCCAAGAACTTCATGTCGATTATGGAGTGGCAACAGAAGCTGATATTGATGAAGAAGCTGGCTTAAATTAGATTCTTAAAAGCCTAACGTGCCGAATTTGTAAGAAAGCGCCATTTTTTCTGGGCAATTTCCTTAACTTTCAACACTTTTAATCCGATTAGTCCTTGAGATTTTAATAGGTCCTAAAAATTTTAGGAGGGCGCATGCTCACCAGTTTTTCAGAGTTTAAGTTCTATCAATCCTTTCGTATTCCGGTTGAGAAAGCCGACAATCTTCGATTTCTAATTGAAATGGATGATGAAGTTGGTAAGCCTCGTTACATAAGCGATGCGACTTTAGTTGATATCTCTGTTACAGGCCTTGGTTTTTCAACAATTGAAAGAGTTTCTGTTGGAACACTCCTAACAGTATCACTTCAATTTAAGAAACATCATATTGATCTTACGGGTAAAGTTGTTCGTGCATTTACTAATGCCATTGAAGATGAGCAAATCATTTACGGTCTCGAAATCGAAGACGAACCGGCTTTAAGAAAACTTTTAGAACATTATATTCTAAGCTTTAGTGTTGATCGTTTGAAAGAGTGTCTTGTTGATAGTGCTCTTAAAGAAAAGTATACAAAAGCTTCTGATGGGTTTGAGATGTTCTCTCTACTTCTATCACTCTTTAAAGATATTACACACTTCGGTGATAAAGAAAACTTTATGGAGAATATGCTTGAGGAAGTTGTGCGTATTATGAATGCACAAAGAGCATCTATCTTTTTAATTAACCCTGAAAGTAACGAGCTAGAGGCCGTTGCAGCTCTTGGAGTTGAAAAGAATAGTCTTAAATTTGATTATCGTTTAGGTATCGCGGGTAGCGTGTTTACTACTGGTGTGGCGCTTAATATAGATACCAGTGAGCCAAATACAAGATTCAATATTGACTTTGATAAGAAGCTTGAATTTGAAACCAAATCTATTGTTTGTCATCCTATTCACAATAGAGAGGATAAAATTATTGGTGTTATTGAAGTTATTAATAAACGCAATGAAGATCGTTTCACTGTTGAAGATGAAAAAACGATGAAAGTGCTGGCACTTGTTTTCTCAAGTGTTTTTCATAAATTCAATCCAATTTCTGAAAGCTCTAAAATTCGTCGTTTTTCAATGCCTTTTGATAGAAAGAACGCGCTTATTGGTAAGACTCCGCATATGGGCTCTCTTAGAAATACAATCGTGAAAATTAAGGATATTGAAAGTCCTGTTCTTATTTATGGTGAACCAGGAGTTGGTAAAAATCTTTATGCCAATATCATTCATCATGAAGGACAACGTGGACTCAAAGGTTTTGAAACGGTGAATTGTGCCACTAAAGATAAGGCGACACTTGAGCGTGAACTGTTTGGCCCAGGCGAATCTGAAAGTGTCTTTACTCGCTGTCAGGGTGGTACTGTTCTTTTGAAAGAAGTATCAAAACTACCTCTTATGTTCCAAAAACGACTTGCCCAAGTTGTTAAAGAGCATGGCCTTCCTGGCTCTAGAGTTTCAGTAGACGCTAGAATTATTGCGACTACGACCGCTGATTTAGGGCAAATGGTTGATGAAGGTGAATTTGATAAAGAACTTCAAGAGTATTTATCAAAAGCATTTATTCATATTGAACCGCTTCGTCGCAGACTCGATGATATCGAAATGCTTGCTGATTACTTCTTTAAATTTGAATGTAAACAGCAGGGATTGTTACTTAAGAGCTTCTCTCCAAAAGCACTGGATAAGCTTAAGGATTATGACTGGCCGGCCAATATCCGCGAACTCAAAATTTGCGTCGAACGTGCCGTGATGTATAACCCTAAGGCTCATGTCATTAGTGAAGTTCCATTTGAGAACACAGCTTCTCCTTTGGTCGACTCTACGGCAAAACAGCGTATGTTTGGAGAGATACCTCATTCTCATGATCACCATATCCCGCTTAAAGATCGTGTTGCTTTAGTTGAACGTGAAATGATTTTACAAGAAATTAAACGTTGTAATGGTAACAAATCAAAAGCCGCTAAAGAAATGGGGATTTCTAGAGAAGCACTTCGAAAAAAGTTGATTATCAGCGATGACGTTCTTCATCAGATTGAAGATATTAAGACACCTGATACAACAGATAAAGAAGCAGCTTAATCACTTACAAATTTTGTTAATATCCGGCGAAGCTTAGGGCTTCGTCGGAATTCACACAAATAGACTCCTTGCCATTGGCCTAATTGTAATTGTCCATTTTCAACTAGAATACTCATTGTTTGTTGAACTAAGATGGATTTCATATGTGAAGGCGAGTCGTCTGGTCCTTCATCTATATGTTCAATAAACTTCAAATTGTCTGGAGCAATATATTTTAAA
The DNA here is from genome assembly GCA_964352175.1 of uncultured Halobacteriovorax sp. Classification (GTDB taxonomy): domain Bacteria; phylum Bdellovibrionota; class Bacteriovoracia; order Bacteriovoracales; family Bacteriovoracaceae; genus UBA4207. The sequence continues at coordinate 693 of CAYGQW010000187.1, read as the reverse complement.
AAATTTTCCATATCTTTTCTTGCCAAAGGGTCAAAGGCCTCATTGATGACAAGACCACAACTTGTATGAGTATTTTGAAGATGGAGTATACCGCTTTCGCCAATTGGTATTAGTGATCTTATTTTGTCTGTTATATCGCAAAAGCCTTCTTTTAATGTTTGTATTTCAACTCTTTTTATCGCCATCTTAACCTCGTAATCTAAGTAAACTTTCTGATATTCCGATAAGTTAGTATATCTTATACGAATAATTATCGAAGGAACAAAGGCCGTGCAGACCTTAGAAATATTATGGTCTTATTTTAAAGCAAAAGATGTTTTTGACGTTCTTGTTGTATCTTTTCTTTTTTATCAACTCCTACTCATCATTAAGGGTACTAGGGCCTCGCAAATGTTGTTTGGCATTGGAACTTTACTCGCATTGTTTTGGATCGCAGTTAGTTTTAGATTATATGCGTTGAATTGGGTCCTATCTCATTTTTTTGATTCCTTCTTCATTATTCTAGTCATTTTATTTCAAGATCAAATTCGAAGTGCTCTTGCTCGATTTGGGGCGGGTAGACAAATATTTAGTTTTGGAAAAAAGCCTATGGCGGCCGATCTAATTGATTTAGAAGAAGTGTTTGAGGCTTGTGACGCATGCTCGCAAGAGCAGAGAGGAGCGTTGATTATTTGAGAAAAGGATCTAGGTCTG
>CAYGQW010000186.1:0-6221 GCA_964352175.1 uncultured Halobacteriovorax sp. | reverse complement strand
ATTCAGAGTCGACTTCTATTTTAGAATCAAAGGAATAGAAATTAATCTTTCGCCTCTCAAGTCGAGACGCGGCGACATTATTCCTTTGGTGAATTTCTTTGTTGCCAAAAATTCTAAGAAGATTGCATTTTCAAGTGAGGCACAAGATTTACTTAAGCAGTATGATTGGCCTGGTAATGTAAGAGAGATCGAAGGCTTTGTAAAAGAAGTCTTAGCCAATGCGACAGGATTGATCGAAGCCAATAATCTGCCTCGAAGAATACTAGGTAACAATGCTCCAGAGCAAAACCTCATCGACTCTGGCTTACTCACGCAAAAAATTAGAAGCTTTGTTAAAGAACATGGTTTGCCAAATCTGGTAAAAGCATTAGAGGACGAAATTTTTGCTGAGGCCTGGGATCAAACAGGTGGAAAAGTTAACGAGATCACACGGGAGCTTCAACTTTCAAAATCGATGTACTACAGAATACATAATGACTGGAAATCAAATAGAGATCATACTTATGTCCAATGAACTTCACGATATTCGTAATCTTTTAGTAAGACTAAAATCTATCTATAAAATTACTCTGGCTGAAAAGACTGATCTTACAAAGGATTTTAATGATACAATTGATAAGCTAAAAGAGATTATAGAGAACAAGGACAAGTCTTGAGTCATCTGTTAATTGTAAAAAAAAGAGCTCTAGGTGATTCCATCATGGGACTCTCAGCACTTCAGTATCTTAAAAAGCTTAACCCCAACTTAAAAATTACCTATGCTATACCGGCTTGGATGACGCCATTATATCAAGATGTTCAAACGGCAGCCGATCAGATTATACCAATTAAAAATTCTCTCGATTTTTTCTCTAAACTTTTAGAATTAAAACCTGATGCTATTCATGAAATGCACCAAAGTGGATCAACCGGAAAACTTCTTTCTTTTTATTCAAAGATAAAAAATATTCCATATACCTTTCACAATCACCACTCCAAAGCATCTTCATCAGTAAAAGATCAAGGAATGCCAAAAGCTGCTATTCAAAGAGATCTCGATGGGATAGCCGCCTTTTATCGATCAGGAGAATATCCACATTTTCTGGATTTTGAACCCAGAATCATTACTAAGCCTAACAACAAGCAGAAGAAAATTATTTTAGGAGTTGTAGCTACTCGAGAAACTAAAATGTGGCCGCTTGGTTTCTATAAAGATCTGTGTCGTATGCTTGAACTTAAAGGCTTTGAAGTTATTATTCCGCTCGGTCCTGCAGATCAATCAATGGCTAAGGCATTTAAAGAGTTTCCCATCACTAATATTTCTCTAAAAGAACTTCCAATAGTCTTTTCAGAATCTGCGCTCTATATTGGAAACGATACCGGTATTAAACATCTGGCCGTCGCCGTAGGTTTACCGACCTTAACATTCTTTGGACCAGAGAATCCGTCTGAATGGCATCCTTACGATAACCAAAAGCATCCATTTTTTTTCAAGGAAGGGCTAGAGTGTCGGACAAGAACAGCCCACTATTGTGGCCTTTCAATATGTGACAGTATGATTTGTCTAAATCAATTTACTCCGGAAATGGTCTACCAAAAAGTTCTTGGTATGGTGAGTCTTTAGGTTTTTTCAACTCAGGCGCAGGATTATCTAAACCAATTTTACTCCAGGAGGAGTTATGCTTAAGGTCTTAATAGTTGCACTAATTCTCCCATTCTTTACTATCATTCATGCAGAAGAAGACACTACTCGAGTTACAAAGCAAGAATTCAGAAAAGATAAAAGAGCTGACAAGAAAGCTCTACACTCAGACATGAAATCTGCAGATACAAAAAAAGAAAAACGTAAAGCTAAGAAGAAGTATAAGAAAGAGAGAAAAGAAGCTCGCGGTGAAGTTAGGGAGCAAAGAAAAGCTCGCAAAGAAAAGAAGAAAGCCATGAAAAAGAAAAAGGCTGAGAAAATGCAAGAAAATTCAATGGAACAGGAATCTGAAGTTCTAGATCAAGAATAATCGAAATTGGGCTGACTTATTCTTGTCAGCCCTCTATAATTTTTAAATGCAAAAAATTTTTCTTCTTTCATTGCTTCTTACCGCCATCTGCTCTTCAGTCTTACTTTCAAGTCCATATATTGCACGTGAAAATGACTCAAGACTTTACGCGCGTATTGTAAATGATCAGGCTCAAAGACCTTGGTCAGAATTTATCGCTCCAAAGTGGAACGGAGCTACTTTTTACGCGGAAAAAGAAACGCCTTATTTTAGAGACCATCTCGTTGGTATTTTTTTTCTTCCAACGATTCTAGCAAAAATTGGCTTCAATGGAATGCAAGTGACCTATATCTGCTCACTCCTTTATAAAACACTTACACTTTTCTTCTTTTTTTTATGGCTTAGACTCTATGTTTCAAGTGAAATTGCAGGACTCATTGTTTTAGGTCTGCAACTTAACCCACAGAGCATGAATTATACTCTTCGGGCTAATCACGAAGCCTTATTATTACTTTTTATGGTTTTTGGTATTTGGGCAAATAATTCAAAACGCTATGGTCTAGCGATTCTGGCCTGCGTTGGCTCCTATCTAACTAAAGGACTTCCGGGACTCATTCTTGCCGGCATCCTTGCACTAGAAACATTATGGCATGAACGCAAGATTCTTTGGCCGTCGATTCGTTTTGCTTTCACCATCTTCATCGTTGCAGGTATTTCTTACGCTTATGAACAATGGTTTTTCTCAGTCACCGGTTATTCATTTTTTGAAAAATACATCGCAACTCAAATCATGGGTCGCTCAGTAGAAGGTGTTAAACAAGTTTCATTCTTTGTCGTTATGCTAAAAAGTCTGGGGTATTATTCAAGTCGAATTCTAAGTTACGCTCTTCCTTGGACCCTTGGTATTTTTGCTATTAAGAAGTTTAAAGCGAGCGATAAGCCTATTTGGCAAACTTGCCTTTGTGTAGTTGTGCCTTATGTTGTTTTCTTTTCATTGTTTAATCGTACGGCCAGTCGCTATATCTACCCTTCTTTTTACTTTGCAATGATTATTGGACTCTTGGCACTTCTTAGAATTAAAAATCTTCCTGCTTGGCTCAAACCTAAGCATATCGCTATTACCAATATGGTAACTTATGTCGTGCTCTTTACTGGCTCACTCATTTCGAATTGGGATAATTATCTTGAGTTTAAAGAATAAAAAATACCAAGTTAAACCAGTCTCATCAATATGCTAAGTCTCCGAAATAATATCTAGCTGTTAGAAAAATAACACCCCCTGTATTAAGTACAGCCTTTGCAGATAAAGTTATTAAATGCTTTATAATTAGAGGCAAATATAAATTATGAAGATGGATACTTTTATGAAAAATATGACTTTTGTATTGATGATGATCTTCTCTTCATCCTTATTTGCCATCAGCCTTAAAGATGGCGTCTATCAAGGTGTTGATGTAAAAACTAATGGAAAATGTAAGATAGAAATTTCTTACGACGGTGATTATCTTACCAGTCGAAGAGCTGAATATAGAATGACGGTTCTAAGCAAGGGTCCGAGAGTTGACTGCAGTGATTACGAAGGGAAAACCTTTGACGGATGTGCCTCTGGTGAACATACAAATGGTGATCAATCCAGGTCTATATATGCATTGCTATCTAGTAATGGAAAAATTGAAAAGATCTACTTCCAAGATAGTGACTTTGACAGTACCAATGATAGGACTTGTATTAATTTCGTTCTCAAAAAACAGTAAGCATCTGACTTAACGTTATTTTTACTCTTGAAAGCTCTGGCAACGACAAAGCCTGTATCTTTTCTTGAAAAGAATCTTTTGAAACACTGGCAATATCTTCAAGACAAAATTGTCTGGCTTTATTTTGAAGACGAAATCCAATTCTGGTAGGCCATGATTTTTTTCGCGCTGTAATTGCCACCACAATGATTTTATCAAGCTGCATATTCATCGAATCGGGAGAGACCACTAAGCCGTAGCGATAACCGCCTTCAACCTGAATCTTCCAAACTTGTCCAAATTCAATTTTATTCAAGTTCGCGCTCGATCCATTCACGGTGTTCATCACTAAGTGGAGCATCAGTGAACTTCCAAGTGGAGCTCGAAGGACCTTTTCTAACAATACTGATGGCGCCCTCACTTACTAGAAGTTCATATTCCCCATCTTGGTCAAAGCCGGCTTCAGTGAGTGCTGCTTTTGGCAGACTAAAGCCCATAGAATTTCCGATTGCTCTTAGTTTTAAGCTCAAAATTAGCTCCAGAATCAAAGTTATAACTTATTATAACATATTTATAACTCCTAGATATTATTGAGATAAGCTATTGATTTTCTTGATCTTTTAATAGCATTTATGAGATACCGCTAGGATGTCCGCATTTTTAAGCGCTATTAAACCCATTTTTGATGACCTCAGTGAAAAACGAGGTAAAAGCCTCTTTGATAGTGGTGCTGTCACCATTACCCATGTTGATGCCAGAGTTATTGAAGCTAAGGTTCTATCCACTTCGACCAATATCACACGCTTTAGTTTGATCGAAGAAGATGGCAAGGTTGAAACCATTCGTATCCGCTGTGACTGCAACGCTTTCATCCAAGGCGCTCCTTGTAAGCATCTTTATGCACTCGCCTTAGAAGCAGAAAAGACGGGCCTGGGCATTGGGCTTAATATCGCTCGCTTTTGTGACATTGAACGAGAAGAGCGCGAAATTGAGAGTGATCAAGATTGGAAACAAGAACTGCAACGCTTGGCCATGCGAATACCAAGACGTTTGCGTGATGATGCTCCAACTGAGCTATCACAAGATGATCTGTGGTATGTGGTTGATCCGAGACATATCAGTCCAAGTGGCGAAATGATGCTGCGGTTTATGCGCAGACGTCGCTTACAAAAAGGTGGCTGGGGTAAAGCTCAAGATACAAGGCTTAATGATCTCAAAATTCAAGCACTACAAGATCCGAACGAAAGACGCGCGCTTCGAATTCTTCAAGGTGGATTTGCCAGTCATTTTGAAGGGGCTAATGAAACAGTTATGCCAAAAGACTTAGCACCCCTGGTACTTGATCTACTTTCTAGTACGGGAAAGCTTGGTATCAAACAAGATATGGGCTGGATTGATGGCGATGTGGTGACACTATCGTGGCGTCGCGAACGAATTATTAGAGAAATTCTCGAGCTTAATCACGCCGGTGATAAATATGTTTTCCAACACCGCTTTGAACTGGCTGGCGAAAGACTCGATAAAGATAAAATACATGTCTTTGCCGATTCTGGCTTAATTGTTCATGGTCAAGAGTTACACCCAATAGAAAGACCGCTTCCTGCTTATCTGGCAGATACGTTTAGACGTCGCGATCGCCTTGATATTCCCATGAGTGGAGAAAAAGATTTAGTTCGAATTGTCAGAGCATTTAAGGGCAGTGTTTCGATGAAACTGCCTGAAAGCTTTCCGCTTAGAGAAGTCGCCACAGAGGGAAGGCCTGTCATTGAAGTCGATGTGGTTAAACAGGATGATCACTTTGTTATTCATGGCCGCTTGATGTTTATGTACGGCGATCAGCCGCATACCCCCTTTGAAGATGGACCACTCGCCCAGCCTGATCCCTACGAAATTAGAAGCAAGAACTTTAAGCATGAAGAGCGTATCATCGATTTAATTCGAGATAGCGAATACACTCGATTTAGAGAACCCCATCACGTGGTGTTTGATGAAGCACTTTTTAATGACAGTGTTCATTGGCTAGAGTCGAATAATATTTTGGTTCGAGCTTTTGGAAAATCTGTTGTCGCTGCCACAGCGATGAAAGCGACTTTACGCACCAATAAAGATTGGTTTGATCTTGATGCTCCAATTAAATTTGGAGAGGAAATTCTAAACCCTCCCGATATTTTACACAGAAGCGATGAGCATAAACATTTCGTGACTCTCGCTGACGGTAAGCTTGGCCTGATGCCTGAAAAATGGCTTAAAAAAGCTAAGGTACTAGCAGAGCTCGGTCACCCTAAAGGTCCTGGCATGCGCTTTCCTACTGCTCAGGCCTTGGTTTTAGAAAATCTTTTTGTCGATAGTGATCTTGAAGTTGATGAGGAATACAAAAAGGTCGTTAATACTTTTAAAGCTTCAGGCGGATTAAAACTACTTGTTACGCCAAAAAAGTTTTCAGGTGAGCTTAGGCCCTATCAGCGCCTTGGACTTTCTTGGATGGCCTTTATTGAAAATCTAGGAACCGGTGGATTAC
>CAYGQW010000185.1:0-6229 GCA_964352175.1 uncultured Halobacteriovorax sp. | reverse complement strand
GCATTATTGAATAATTATCTTAGAGCTCTTAACAGATAAGCCTTAATCTCTTTTCTTCGAGCAAGACGCTTTCTAAGTTTTGAATCGGGTGACTTTCCCCTCATTGATCCGTCACAAAGAATTCCACTCATATCAGCTTTTGTCAGAGCATTTGAAACTTCATTAAGAGTCACTTCACGATCAAGCTTTCTCGTAGCATATCTTTTTAAGACTTCAATTCTTTTTCCCGCCATTAAGTGAGCCTCTTCAATGATTTTGACGAGTGAATGTGCCTTAATTAATTCATAAATTGTTCTAAGCTCACTTACAACTGTTGCAACGACACCAATATAACCACCAAGAATGGCATACACTAATGAATCCCAACCGCCGTTACCTTCTGCTCCTAAGTTAGCACCAATAACTATTCCAAGTGTTGCTACAGCAGCACCAACAACTGGTGTGGCCAGAGCACGAATGACTAAATGCTTTCTTCTTTTAACGTAGTCTTGATGACACGACTGCTCAGGCACAACCGACTGTGAAGAAGCTGGAGCCTCTTGGGCCATAATTGGTGCGAAACTCAGAGTTATTAAAGCTAGTACTAGCGAGATTGTTTTAATCATAATTCCCCAATTTAAGTTTCACCAAACATAATTGATGTAAGCCAGCTCGACAGGCCTTGTGTATTTTTTGCAATTTATTAATTCCAATGACTTATAAGATGGATTTGATACTTTTAGCTCGGATTTATAGTTGGCTATCTAGAAATTAATATAACTATAGTAAAAATATTGTGTTAATAAACCGCATAACTCGAAGAGATCTTTCAGGAGAAGTAGTGAAGACTTTAAATTTTGTGGTGGTTTTACTTTTTTCTTTTTTAGTTACTAGCTGTCAAAATATCGAGGAAGTTAGATTTTTTAATAGATTTCCCAAAAATACACAGCCTGTAACTATAGGTAATAAAGATGTTTATTTACCTTTGTATGATGAAAGTGCAGAGCAACTACACTTGTTTGGTTTTGCACCTTGTGAAAACCTGCAAGCACTTATGAATATAACCGGACAATTAATAGCTCACCCACAAGCACCATCTCTTTGCCTTGCCGCGTTTTCACTATCAGATGTTATAAGTTCAGATGTTGGTAATTACTTGGAACTTAGTTTTCTTGTCCCTCTATTTTGGGAGGTCGATGGGCAACAACGTCTCGGCACTTATATGCATGATATGTATTTATCTCCAAAAGCTGATTTAGCCGTCGAAATCGGTAGACAAGTATGGGGATATCCAAAAAAGAAGGCAAAACGCATAAACTATAAGGTTTCTAAAACAGATAAAAGGCTAAATCTTTTAACAGAAAATAATTCTACATTGATTATGTCATGGAAGATTCGCGACAACTTTAGTGAAGTTGTAAGAGAGCAGGCTATCGATCTTATTACTCCGACAGCTGACTTTGCTTACACCGTAATGAGAATTTTCAAAGAAATCGACCAAGTGCCATTCGATGCCACCCAAGATCAATTTGATCTAACTGGTGACTTTAAAAACTTTGCCGATGAAATTAGCTTCACACCTGCTTACTGGGGAAATTCATTCTCAAACGTAGTTTCTGGGATCGAATAAATAGAAAGCCACAATAACCCTCAATCTGTATTTTCTACAATATAGCTATTCTCCCTTGTAAGTTTATACCAAGGGAGTATTTTAGCGCCAATTACTTATAAACTTAGGGTATGAAATGAAGTTTTCAATTGTTTTATTGTCATTATTTGTTTCTCTACAAACACAGGCTCGTTTCTTCGAAGGTGGCACCAAACCTAAAATTCAAAAAATTAAAAGTATCTGGATGGGACTTAAATCACCTGAAGCTTTTGAAAATCTTGGAGAAATTTACGCACAAGACGTAAATTATATTGACCCATTTCTAGATAACGCCGAATTATTTCCTAAAGAAGCTAAGAATCTTGGGCTTCTTAAGAAATATTGGCTTGGAATTTACTATAAATACTCGGCGCAAGGCCTAGCTGTTGAATTTAGAGTCTCAAATCCAACTGAAACAAATGCCTATTATACAACTCAAAAAGGCAAGGTTCTATTTGTCCATTGGGATATGTGGGCGGTTTCAATCAGAACTGGCCAAGAAATTAAAAAAATAACAACCGGCTTTGCTGAAATTCACTTTAATGAGGAAGGCAAGATCGAGTATCAAAAAGATCATATGGACATGTCTATTTTTCTAGAAAAAGAAGGCATCACGCTAAAAGAAATGCAACAGCGCTTGCACGATGTTCTTATAAACTAGAAGCCACAGATTTATTTCGAGCTATCTTTACTTAACATTTTTTTTGCAAGTTTTAAGTTTGCTCGACTTAGTACGGATGGGAAAAATCTATTCATAAACTTCATCGTTTTACCGTTGAAGGTTGGAGTAAAGGAAGATTTTCCCTTCAATATAGAAAGAGCCATTTCCTTTCCAACAATTGTCGGATCTCCAAGCAGAAAATCTAATTCTTTAGGAAATCCATTATTTTGACCAAGTTTAACTAAAGGTGTTTTTACGAAACCCGGAGAAATCAAAGTGAGACGAACTGGAGATTTGTTTGCTGCTAGTTCTAGTCGCAATGATTCGATAAAACCAACTAATGCAAATTTACTAGTGCAATAGGCGCTAAGTAGTGCACTTGGTGAATAACCTGCAACACTTGAGACCGTAGATATATTACCACTTCCTTTAGTTTCCATCTTTGATAGCCAATAGTGAGTAGCACTAATCACCGACATTAAATTTATATCGATAATTTTTTGAAAGTCTTCATAGTTCATCTCAGTAAATAAGCCTATATGAGAAATACCGAGGTTATTTACAATTATATCTGGTACACCATGGTCACTAATAATTTTATCAAAAGTTCCTATCAGCTTTTCTCTATCACTGGCATCACACTGATAGAACTCTATCTTTCCATTTGCTATATTATCTTTAATATCTAGGCCGATAACCTTATGACCTAATTTTAAAAATTCATGCGCCATGATTGAGCCAAGACCACCACAAACTCCACTAATTAGAATTGTTTTCACAAAATTCCTCCAGAGCTTCATTAAAGTCTTCTGCGGCTTCAAACATGGGCCAATGTCCACAGTCTAAAAACTTGAACTCTATTTTTTCGGATACCTGATGCCAATTTGATTCTTTTAACGGGAGGACAAATTGGTCCTTACTCCCCCAAATAACTAACAATTTAACGTCATCATACATTGATTGATCATCATCGTGTAATCCTTTGATCAGTGTCCTATAACTTCCTAAGCTAGCTAAATTGAAGTCAATCGACTCCCTTGGTCTTTTAGGATCAGTGACTATTTTAGGGAGAAATATTCTTCTAACCAATGTTTCAACTGGAAGTTGAAACAAGAGCATATAGCTTGATCTTATAAGTTGCTTGGGATTAGATAAAGCTTTTCTAAAAAGCCCAATTGACATTGTATCCACAAGAACAAGTTTAATTTTCTTGTGATTTAACTTATAGGTTAGAAAACACGCATATGCTCCTCCCATATCATGACCAATGATGATCAGCTCATTCGAAGGACATTGATCTATAGCTTTTACAATTCTGTTACAAAAAATATTCAACTTATAGCTATCTTTATCAATGGGTTCATCGAGAGTTCCCGGCATTGCAATTAAGAGAAGATGGTATTTATCCTTAAAGTATTCAATTTGCTTATTCCAGACATGGTAATTATCTGGAAATCCGTGAATAAATACGAGGGTTTTCGCATTTATGTTTTCACAGCGATGTAAGATAAAGTTATGATCAATTTTTTCCAAGTTTATCTCCGTCTTAACATGCTACAATTAATTCATGAGTATGAGAAAGAAATCATCAATAATTCATCGAAAGCCCAATTTTCACTTTAGTGAAAATATTGAAAAACACTGGCTTGGCTCTAGTCCATTTAAAACACATTTTCTCAATAGCCTAACCATCATATTTCCTAGCGGGGAAAAGTATTTCATTCGTAGTGTTCGATCTTGTTTAAAGAGAATTACAAATGAAGAAACTAAAACTGATGCCTTAAACTTTATAAAGCAAGAAGCTCAGCACGCCTTAGAACATCAACGTTTTTTCACAGTTCTTAGAAAGCAAGGTTACAACCCCGATCTACTATTCAAAATTGTAGATACCATTGTCTCGAAAATACTAGAACCTATAAATTCTAATGATTTTAATATGGCGTTAACTGCGGGGCTTGAGCATTTAACCGCTTTAATCTCAGAAATCTCTTTGGATAATGATTTTTTAGCTGATGCGCCTGTTCAGTTAAGAGCTCTTTATGACTGGCATGCAGCAGAAGAAATTGAGCATCGAAGCGTCGCCTTTGATATTTTTCAAGAAATTAGTGGCAACTATCCTGCCAGAATCCTTGCACTAATTTATGGCAACATGATCTTAGCAGCACTTACTACGGGAATTACTAGCTACCTACTTATCAAAGACGGTGAATTCTTAAAGAACAAAACATTTAGAGATGCTTTTGATTTGTTTTTTGTGAAAGAGAAGCTTTTTTATAGATCGTCTAAAATTTTCCTACGTTATTTGAATCCTCAATTTCATCCCGGAGATGAAGACATTGACGATTTAGCTCATAATATCTTCAATCTTCATCAATGGACCACAGCATGACATTTATCGATAATATTGAAAGTCATCGCTCCCTACAAAACCTTGCCTTTGAAGTTGTTAGAGAAGTTCAAGGCCAGCTGAAATGTGGCCTCTCCGAAGAAGATGCATCTAACATGCTAGAGCAATCATTTCAAAAGCGTGGAATATCAAAATTTTTCCATCGTCCATTTGCATGGTTTGGAAAGAGAACTGGCTTCATGGATTTTTCACGTCCACTCTCAGTCGACAAAAAAGGCTTACATTTAGGTAAAGAGTTTTTTCCACGCCCAGACGTTAAACTTGAAATAAACATGCCAGTTATCTTAGACGTAGCACCTGTAACTAAAGATGCAACAGTAGATATCGGCCATAGCTTTGCCTTTGGAGACTTTCCTCCAATGCTAGAAGTACAACATGTTCTAGATGATTTAAGAATGATTATCCCTTCTCTGTTTGAGCGTGATTTAACCATTAATGAAATTTACATCGAAGTAGATAAGATTATTTCACGGAATAATTACACCAATATTCACTCGCTATACCCTAAGGGCGTTTTAGGTCACCGAATTGGCAAACTCCCCTTGGCCACAATCCCTTCTCCAAACATCGCTCGATTCTCTATTCAAGCTTATCTCTACCTCATGCAGCCTAGCCCTCTTATTGCTAAAGGAATCAATGACAAACCTAAAGAAGGAATTTGGGCAATTGAACCTCACTTAAGAGGGGAAAACTTTGGTGCTAAGTTTGAAGAATTACTTCTGTTTAAGGATGGAAAGGCTACCTGGCTACGTGATCAAACCTAGCGTTCTACAATATATTTCTTGCATTTAAAGCTTAAAAGGGATGTCAAGGAACTCTCTAGTTCCTTCAAATTGATTTAAGTTATCAATCTCAATTTCTCTTAATAATTTTTTTTCAAATTGCGGATTAGGTTTGAATAAAATTCTTATCTCATTTTCATTTTTAAACTCTAGTAGTTTATTAAAGACATTATCCTCTAGATTGTGCGATGGATTATTGTCATCATAATTAACTGGACCAATTAAAAATTCACCTTCCATTGAAGTACTCTGGAGTTGATCACAAATTTCTAACAATGATTTAGTAATTAAACATTCATCTTCTTTTAGTTTTGGTCTTTTTAAAGTCCAGCAATGAATCCAGTGCCTCTTACTTTCTACTAGATTATTGATTTCCTCTTTACTAAATGCCTCGACTGAGGCTTTATCATGAATTCCATTTCTTTCTAATATTCTTTTATTTTTATTTATAATTTCATTTCTCTGACTTGGACTCTTACAAAATTCATTTTCATCTCTTCTTTCAGAATTAATTTCTCTTGTCTTAAAGATTGATCGAAACTTTTGAGCCTGATTATACTTTGCTATTTCGTAATATTCTTTTTAATTGTATGATAAATCTCAAGATCTAATAAATTATTATCTTCTAGTAAAGTTCTTACAATTGTTGGTGATTCGTAGTTTTTATCAAAAGTTTTAATAAACAATTCTGTAATTTTTTTATGTTCCTTTCTTAAAGCTCTTTTATAGATAGCAGATGGTCGTGAAAAGTT
>CAYGQW010000184.1:0-6241 GCA_964352175.1 uncultured Halobacteriovorax sp. | reverse complement strand
TCTCAAGAACTTTAGCTGAGATTTCTTGTGGTGACATTTCACGGCCATCAACACGTACCCAAGCATCACCGTTTTTGTTAGCGAAGATATCAAAAGGAGCTACACCGGCAAATTTCTTTGCTTCTGGAGTTTCAAACTTACGACCGATCAAACGCTTAACACCGTGAAGTGTTTTTGATGGATTTGTAACAGCTTGGCGCTTAGCCACTTGTCCAACAAGAGTATCGCCATTGTTAGCAAAACCGATTACTGAAGGAGTTGTATTATGACCTTCACTATTAGGAATGATTTTATATTTACCGTTTTCAAGAACTGCGACGCATGAGTTGGTTGTCCCAAGGTCGATACCAATAATTTTACCCATAATATTCTCCTTCTATTTAGAAACTTAAATTAATCGTTTTTTGCTACTACTACTTTTGCTGCTCTCAAGAGTCTACCATTGAGCACATAGCCCTTTTGGTACTCTTGTATAATCTCTCCATCCTTTTTTCCCTCTGCTGGCTGTTGCGCCAAAGCTTCGTGAAAATTAGGATCAAATTCTTTACCTACAGATTCAATCGTCTCAAGACCGTTATTTTTCAAACAATCGATAAACTGTTTTTGAACCATATCAATACCAACAAAGATGTTTTTAACTTTCTCATCTTCATCATCTTTAATCGCATCTGTTGTGCGCTCAAGATTATCAATAACGTCTAATAGCCCTGATAATACTTTCTCATTACCGAACTTTATTAATTGCTCACGTTCACGTTCATGACGTTTTCTGAGGTTATCCATATCAGCAGCAAGATAGTAAAACTTAGCTTTAAAATCTTCTTGTTCTGACTTTAGTTCAGACACATTATCTTCAGCAGACTCAGCATTAGCCTCTACTTCTTCAGCATTTTCAGCTGCTGCTTTTAGCTCTTCTTCATTTGCCGTTGGCTCTGTATTTTCGCTCATTTTTCGTCCTCAACTTTAATCACGTTCACTCCTCTAAGATGGGAGCAAACTGACTAGTGTCAATGCTTGTAGTTAAAATTAATCTTTTAAGGCGTTTAATTTACTGAAATTACTTAATTAGGCCAGTCTTTAAAAGATCACCCGTAACGCTATCCATCATTAGGTAGCCTTTCGGCGTCAATATAATCTGAGATGGAGTCGATTCGGATTTGAGCCAACCCTGCGCACTCCAGTTCGCCATCAGTTTTTCAAGCTCAATATTATCAGCTGAATTTAAGGTCTTATTAAATTCAATTAAGCCCGAATCTATACGTAATTGAAGATATGCGCGCTCTAAATCAATTGCTGTCTGATCGAGCTCTTCGATTTCAAAAAAGTCTTGATTAGGTTTCCACTTATAACGATGGCCAGTGTCAGCTAAATAACCTACTGCGGAGGGGCCAACTGCTGCGACTGATTCGGCTTGCCAGTATTTTAAATTATGCCTGGCTCTAGCTCCAGGTTTAGCGAAATTTGATACTTCATAGTGATCGAAACCATTCGCTCTAAGCAACTCACTGGTTAATAGGTATTCTTCCTCGATCAATTCTTCACTAGGTAAATCTTTAAAGTGCTTATAGTTCTCTTTAACAGTTAAAATATAAACGCTGAAATGCTCTGCACCACTATCAATTAACTTTAGAATTTCGCCTCTAAGGTCGCGTTTCCAAGAATTAGTAAACGGAAGTCCGAGCATTAAATCGACACTGAAATGTCGATCTTTCATTCGTGCTAAAAGTTGGTCGACATCTGAAAGGTTGTGAAAGCGGTCAAGGATTTTAAGATAATGTTCGTTATAAGACTGAATACCCATAGAGAAGCGGTTAACGCCTAAGTCCTCCCAGGCGCGTAAATCATTTTCTTTCCACGCACCAGGGTTAACTTCCATGGTCCATTCATAATTATCGGCCAAAGTGATTTTTTCTGGCATCAAAAAAGAAAACCAATCGGCACCTTCGCTGCTCCACAAAGATGGAGTTCCACCACCAAAATATAAAGTTTCCAATGGCGCAAACTTATAACCGAGGGATTCAAACCAATGTTCTTGTTGTTCCCATTGATTTTCAAGACGAAATTGAAAAACGTCACGCGCTTCATCAAAATCAGCCGGTACCGACTTAAAAAAATCGCAATAGTTGCATAAGTGCCGGCAATGCGGAAAATGTAAATAGAGAGATTTTATTTCATATGAGGAAATCATAGTTTCTACTTTGTCGCCTGCCTTGAACCTGACTATAATGTCTTAAAAACCCCTTGGCCATGGAAGTGCATGCAACATCAATTAAAGACCCTCAATAATAAACTCAAGACTCTATTTATCGATATGCCCGGCAGTACAAGTGCTAGTGCTCAAATCTGGTTCAGAGCTGGCAGTGCTTTAGAAACTGGAAAAGATCTTGGCATCGCCCATTTTCTTGAACATATGTTTTTTAAAGGCACGCCTAAAAGACCAGGTGCTATGATCGCTCACGATGTTGAAAGCTTTGGTGGAGAGATCAATGCCTTCACGTCTTTTGATTACACTTGTTATTATATTAATTGTCCTAATCCTAAATTAGATAACACGATTAAGATTTTAATGGATATGGTTTCAAATCCAATGTTTAAACAAGAAGATCTTGAGCCTGAGCGCGACGTGGTCTTTGAAGAGTTTAGACGCTCAATAGATTCTCCTAATCAATACGCCTTTTCTCAAATTCAAAAAAATTCGTTTACCGGCGGTTATGCTCACCAAATTCTTGGCGAAGAAGATACTATTAAGAACTTCACACAAGACCAACTTAAAAACTTTAGAAAAAACTACTACAATCTTACCAACTCTATGCTGGTCGTTGCTGGAGATATCAATTCAATTGGTGGTCAAGACAAGGTTAGTAAAATTATTGAGGGTTTTAACCTTCCAGAAGGTCCTGCTTCAGCTTTTCCTAAATTTGAGTTAGCCAGCAAATCAAGTATTGAAATTCATGAAAAAGAAACGCGTATTGCGACGCTTACAGTGACAATACAGGCTCCCAATATCACTGATCCATCTTCACCTGCTGAAGATTTAGTGATGAATTGCCTTGGTCACGGTGAAAGTTCAAGACTATATAGAAACGTCGTGGTTGATCAAAGTCTGGCCAACTCTAGTAGCTGTTCGACCATGTTTATGAATGATGGTGGCGTTCACTTTATGCGTTTAAGCCTCCCAGTTAAAAACATCGCAAAAGCAAGTGACAAAGTGGTTAAAACATTTAGCCACGCAGTAGAAAATGGGTTCGATGAAAAAGAACTTAGAAAAATAAAAAACCAATATATTGCTTCTAAAGTCTACGACATGGAATCTCTTGAAAGCTACGCTTTCTCACTTGGACATGGTCATGCTCAATTTGGAGATATTGGCAGTGAAGAAGAATTCATTCGTCGGATTAAGCAAGTAACAAAGTCTCAAGTTGATAAAGCACTAGTAAGTATCTTGTCACGCCCTCTTCACTTTTCCCTACAAGTGCCAAAAGGAACTGATACAAAAAAGTGCCAAGCTCAACTTAAAAAGTTTCAAGTAAGTCTTGAAAAACTCTCTAAGAAAACATCAGCAAGTAAAATTAAAGGTGTAAAGACTTCAAAGTATGACATGCAGGTACGTTTAGCTGAAATCGTTCCTGGAGTAAAACTGGTCCATCGACTCAATCCTATGAACCCTACTTTTGTAATGCATTCCTATATTCGTGGAGCACTGGCTGAAGAAACTGAAAAAAATAATGGTATTCACCATATGCTGGCAGGACTTCTAACTAAGGGATACAAAGGAATTAGATACGAAGACTTAAAAGATGAACTTGAAGACATGTCTGCCTCACTATCCGCATTCTCTGGTAAGAACGCCTATGGATTAACTCTGCACGGACAAAGTGAACACTTTGATATTCTTCTTAAACACTTCAGCGGTACGCTTACAAATCCAACCCTGCCACCAAAGTTTTTGGCCCATGAAAAGAAGATTGCCCTAAGACACCTTGATAATCAAAAAGAAGACCCAATTAAAGTTTGCTTTCAAGCTGCTTCAAAATTTCTTTTTGATAAACACCCTTATAGCATGAACGCTCTTGGTAACACGAAAAGTATCAAGAGCTTTAAAGTTGAAGACTTTAAGAGACTTCACACCAAGAATATTAAAAATAAAGAGATGCTGATTACGTATTGTGGTGACCAGACTTTTGATGAAATTTATACGAAGTTTCAAGAATCATTCAAAACTCTCAAAGCTAGAAAGTGGAAAAAACATGTTCCTAAAAAATATAAGCCGAATCAAAGTGATTTAACTTTTATCCCATTTGAAAGAGAGCAAACTCAGATTTTCACAGCTTTCCCAATTGGCGGGATGGATGAGGCTGAACACAATGCACTTAAGATTATCTCGGCCCATCTTGGTGGACAATCTTCTGAACTCTTTGTTGAAGTACGTGATCGTCAAGGTCTTTGTTATACCGCTCAACCAATTCACTTCTCCGCTCTCGAGGGAGGATATTGGGGTATCTATATGGCCAGTGGCCATGACAAGGTAAAGCCGGCCATTGCTGCAATTAGAGGTATTATCGATCGTCTCAAAGATGAAGGTCTTTCAAAAGATGACTTCAATCGTGTTAAAGAAATGATTAAGGGACAGGCGCAAATTAATGTTCAAACCAATGAAGACTGGGCAGGTGTTTACTCTGTACCTGTTCTTCAAGGTCGCGATCTTGATTGGTATCATAAGAATCTGATTGCAATCGATTCAATAGAATTTGACGATTTCAATAAAAAACTTAAGAAAGCATTTTCAAAAAAGTGGACGACTGTAGTCGTTGGTCGTGAATACGAAAGCTAAGAAGCTTTAATATTTCTATCGCCGATGAAAAGAAGCATTCCCTCGAATTGATCGGGCTTTGTCATTTTCTCGGCGACAATATTCATCAGCATCGTCACACCTGAAAATGATTTTGAAAGCTGTTCATAAAATGAAGGCGTTTCATAAAACTCAGGCACTAGATGATTCAGCTTTCGATAAGCAGAACAACCGACTTGCTGATAATAACTTGTATCGATAATTTTACTATTAAGTGAATCAGAAAAAAATCCACAAAGAAAAAGTGCTGTGTCGCCAATATCTCGAAGAGCTCGCACTTGTTTTGATCTGCTCATATGACACGTTTCAAGTAACTTAAGACCTAAAACTTTATCTCGAACTTTACCTTCAACAGTTTCAAAATATTTTCCTGATTCACCATACTGATCAAGCACGATGCTGGAGTAGTGAACAGTTTCTCGTGGAAGAGGTCTTGAACTCTTTTGATTGACTTGGGTGAGTTCATCAAAGAAAAATGTTTGAAGACTAGTTTCTAAGATTAATTCTTGGCCTGAAGTTGAATCCTTGGTCATTTCCTCTCTTCCTCCTGAGGGTTTCACTACATATATTGTAGCGTACAACTCCAGCTTCCTAACATTTGAGGAAAGTCTTTCCCATGCTAACACCCTAAAAATGCATGATTTCTTACACTTACAGAGAGTATTTATAAGAATTTTGCTGCTCAATAGGGCCATTGTCGCACCGAGATCCATGGTCATAACTCTACGTTTTTGCTAAAAATATCAGGCACATATAAGGAGCACCATTTGTCGAACAACGAATATCATCCACCAGTTAAAACACTTTCTGATTGGCAAGAACTTGCAACTAAGGAAGCTAAAGGCAAAGCTCCAAGTGCTAAAAAAACTCCTGAAGGTATTGAGATCAAACCTCTTTACACTAGTGAAGATACCAAAGACTTAAAGTTCGCTAATACTCTTCCTGGTTTTGAGCCTTTTGTTCGTGGACCAAAAGCTACAATGTATTCAGGTCGTCCATGGACGATTCGCCAATATGCAGGCTTTTCAACTGCCGAAGAATCAAATGCTTTTTATCGTCGTGCTCTATCAGCCGGAGGCCAAGGCGTCTCTGTTGCTTTTGATTTAGCTACGCATCGTGGTTACGACTCGGATCATCCTCGTGTTAAGGGTGATGTTGGTAAAGCGGGTGTGGCGATCGATTCCGTCGAAGATATGAAAGTTCTTTTTGATGGAATTCCGCTAGAAAAAGTTTCTGTTTCAATGACGATGAACGGAGCTGTTCTTCCAATTCTTGCCAATTATATCGTTGCCGCAGAAGAGCAAGGTGTTTCAAAAGATAAACTATCCGGCACGATTCAAAACGATATTCTTAAAGAATTCATGGTGAGAAATACTTATATCTATCCACCAA
>CAYGQW010000183.1:0-6263 GCA_964352175.1 uncultured Halobacteriovorax sp. | reverse complement strand
TCGATCAGATTAACGATATGGTTTATAGAACCTATGCCGGTGAATCAAAATTCTCAGTTAATGCTTGGGACAGATCAAATAATTTCTCGATCGAGACAAAAGTTACTCATGGATCTCCTCAAGCATTCGTCAATATTATCAAGGGCTGCAATAAATATTGCACCTACTGTATTGTTCCATATACTCGCGGCAAAGAGATCTCACGTCGCCAACATGAAGTAGTTCAAGATATCAGAAGACTAGTCGAGCATTCCGGAATTCAAGAGGTCACGCTTCTTGGCCAAAATGTGAACTCATATGGAAAAGAAAATGGTGAGAATCTAGCTGGATTGCTCATGGCCTTAGAAGATATTAATGGATTAGAGCTTGTCCGCTATACAACTAGCCATCCATATGACGTTAGCGATGAATTAATAGCCGTTCACGGTGCTGCAAAGAAATTATCACGACATTTACATCTTCCAGTTCAAAGTGGCTCAGACGCCGTTTTAAAGCGTATGCACCGCGAGTACTCGGTTGAACATTATCTAGGTCTTTTAGAAAAACTAAGAAAGGCTCGTCCGGATATGGTTTTAACGACAGATATTATTGTCGGTTTCGTGAATGAGACAGATGAAGAGTTCCAGATGACGTTGGATATGTTGGATATCGCTCAATATGATTCGATTTATTCATACACTTACTCAGAAAGACCAAAAACTCGTGCCGCTAAGATGGAAGATTTCTTAACGGATGATGTTCGCGGCGAAAGACTTCGCTATCTTCAAGGTCATCAGCAAAAAATTCAAGAAAAGATTCGCCAAGGCCTTGTTGGTGAGACTTTTAGAGTTTTTGTTGAAGGTCATGGTGCTATGGGTGGCATCAAAAAATGGAAAGGAAGAACAAATTGTATGAGATTAGTGCATTTCTTACCTGAAAATGATGAAAAAGATTACCAATGGCATTGGGTTGATGTGGAAATCGTGTCAGCTACAGCTTGGTCGCTACAAGGCAAGCTTGTTGCTGATTGGGGTAAAAAAGCTCCGTCTATGCAATAAATTTTTAAAAAAGTGTAAAATGAGAGTATGAACTTAAGGTTTTTACTCTCATTTTTCGTTTTGGCCTTCTTTTCTTTAAAAAGCTTTGCTTTTACTGAACTTTCATTTGATTTTGGCTACGACAAGCAAGTTTATGGTAGCCTTAAACAAAATAAACAAACTTCTAGAAGCTATCAGGCCAGTGTCGCCTTTTATTTGTTTAAATATACAGCCATCGAAATTAATGCCAGCCATTCTGAAGAAGAAACATTGGAAAATAATGTCATTCCGGTCTCAGGAACCAATGTTTCAGTGATTTCTTTATCAACCAATGTTACCAGCGACACTTTCGGAATTGGACTAAGGCAAGCTTTTGCTGCTCGTGGTGCCCTTATAAGGCCTTTTTTATCGATTGGTTATGCCAATCAAGTCATCCGAGACCGCACCACCTTTACTTTTAGAGATGATAGCTCTGGAGTGACCGATCGTTTTTCTGATCCGATCAATAAAGCTCGTCTAGACTCAATTTTTATGAGTTTTGCAATGCAGTTTCAACTAACACAACTTTTCTCGATTAAAGGTTCAGTTCAAAGTGTTTTTCCAGCATTCGAACTTGATCGAATCACGGATGATTTAAAATATACCGCAGGATTTTCTTGGATATTCTAAAGTTTCTCTTACTATCAATATTTATATCAAGCTGTGCCAAGGCAATTTATATTGCAGAACAAACAAAAGGTCAGTTGTCTCTCCAGTGGAATGGTAGAGAGAATGAAGAATTATTAAAAGACACTGCTGTTTCAGATGACATAAAAAACAAAGTGATTCTTATTGAAGATTATAAAAAATACTTTTACGAATATTGGAAAGTCGAGCTTGGTGGAATCTATTCAAAAACAACCATGCTTGAAAATGAGGCAGTGACTTGGCTGGTGATCACTTCTCATTGGAATGAAGTTAAAGCATTAAAAGAATGTTTTCCTTTTACTGGCTGTTTTCCCTATTTAGGCTTCTTTAGTAAAAAAAGTGCTATGAAATGGATGGAAAATAAAAAAGAAGAAGGTCTACAAGTATGGATGCGACCAGTTTATGCCTACTCAACACTAGGCTACTTTGAGGATCGTATCCTTTCTTCATTTTTTGAATATGATCAATACGAATTGGCTGAACTTGTTTTTCATGAACTTTTTCATGTTCTTTATTTCTTAAAAGATAATGTTGAATTTAACGAAAATCTGGCTAATTTTTACGGCGAAGAGATGGCTAAAGAGTTCTTTAGAAATCGCAATGATTCTGGCTATTTAGACTGGAAAAAACGACTTAAAGCCTCTTCTGTTATTCGTCAGCAGGTAAGTCATCATGCCAAAGAGCTTCATCAAATTTACCAAACACAAAAGCCTACGGATCAAGCTGCAGCCGAAATCATTCTTGATCACTATGTCAGTGAAACTTTTAGACCAAAAATTGATCAAGAATGTGAGAAGTTAGGTTTGAAAAAATGTAGCGCCAGCAAAGGTGAGTGGAATAATGCTCGCTTTGCAGCAACATTAACTTATGAAAAAGCTGCGCCAAAGTTTAATGAACTATTTAAGACTCATAGTGACAATCTCGTCTCAATGCTTGATTTTATTAAAAAACGCGAAAAGGATTTTCACTCAAGTGACGAAAAGGATTTCACCGCCTTTCTCTTTTCAGATAAGATGGGAGAAAATAAATAGAGGTGAATCTTGACCCGTCATTTTCTCTTAATTGATCCCATCGAAAAACTTGTCACCAAAAAAGACTCAAGTCTACTTTTAGGACTGACTTTGCAAGAAGCCGGACATGAGGTTTATGTTTTTTTTGAAAGTGACTTTTCCTATAACAATCGCTCCAAAACTCGCGTTCAAGCGACAAAAATCATTGGAGAAATTGACTCTGAAACTAGTTATATTAAAACTTTTAGTTTGAGTGAAAAAATCGAGTGCGAACTAACTAATAAAGATATTGTTCATATGCGTTTAGATCCTCCATTTGATGCTAGATATCTGCGCGTGCTGTGGATGTTAATTGCCTGGCAAGATCAATCAAAAGTAAAAGTTGTTAATGATCCAAGAGGCATTGCACTTCATAATGAAAAATTAGCCGCCTATGCCCGTGAAAAATCGCTACACAGCTTTGTAGGAGCTTCAGTTAGTGGTTTTGAAACTTACTTAGGGGAACTTAAAGCAAATGGTGTCGAACAGCTTATCTTAAAACCACTTGATCTTTATCAAGGTTACGGCGTTGAGAAAATTGCCATGAGTGAGGCCACTAATGCTTTTAAAAGAAAGGTAAAAGAAGCCGGAGGGGCACTAGTCGCTCAACCTTTTGATAGTGCTGTTTTAAAGGGTGAGATTCGCTCAAGCTATTGGAAAGGAAAAGAGCTTGGAACAATTCTTAAGGTTCCACCAGAAGGTCAATTTCTTGCTAATATCGCTCAAGGCGCAAGCTTTGCTCGTCATGAACTATCAAGTGAATTAAAAAAAGAATGCGAAGCCATTTGTCATGATCTAGCCAAAGATGGTGTTGATTGGATTGCTTTTGATATTCTTGGAAATAATATTTCTGAAGTGAATATTACTTGCCCGGGCTTACTGGTTGAAGTTAGTAAGGCCATGGGCGAAAATTTAGCTAAGTATATTAGTTAATGATCGGACGGTTCCAAGAGCGAGTATTATCAGTTGAAAACTGAAGATCAAACGATACGCATTCAGTGTACCAAACAGATTCCATTGGACGAGTTGGATCTGTGCCGCAGTTTCCTGCCACTGGGCAATCCCATTTCATATCACGAACCTGAAGAATAACCGGACCGCTTAGCCCTGCAGGTACAGAGAAACGATAAGGATAAGAAGGCTTATTGACCGGAATTTTTTCAAAATTAAATGAACCATAAGTTCCACCGGTATTACTTGCTTTAATATCGACTGTCATGGATAGAAGTGTGTAACCCATCCCAGTATATCCACATGTACCACCACCATTTGTAGTCGAAGTTCCTTGTCCCGGTGCTGCTCTTGGAATGACACGAACATTAAGTTCAGCATCAGTATTAAGATCCCCGTTACCAGGCCAAGTGAAAGAATTCCAAGCCTGCGGTGTTGGACATGTATTTCCATTTCCAATATTGCCACAACCTTTAGTCACCACTCTTGGAATTGTTTTACAATAAACTGAAAGCCCGCCTGGTTTAATAATAGTACAGTCTGCACTAACACTATCAGTTCCACTTAAATCAGCATGTTCACCTGGAGGTGGAGGATTTTGAGTTGGGTCAACATAAGGAGTTGGAGTTGGATTAGTGGTGGTGTTGCCAGTTCCATTAACAAAAGTATTGCTTCCAGTAGAAGACTTTGTATTTGTTTTTTTAGTCAAACAGCTACTCGTAAAGAGAGCTACAGCTAAAATCATCAGAATTGTTTTGGTCTTTGTAGGCATCATAAATTCACCTTATTTCATCCTATTCTAGTATTTTATCGGTTAAATGGTCGAAAACCTTTAAGATTGACCAAAGATCTCTTATTGAATCAAAGCAAATGGCCTGTTATGATGGTGTCATGGACGCATTTTCGACATCTTCCAGGCTACCTTTCTTTAATCCCGAGCTTCACGCTCTGGCTTTCTGTATTGTCGGTAACCACGAGACTGCTCAGAGTTTAGTCGAAAGAGCTTTGTCAGCGTACGCTCTCCATCACCATGAATTAGAGTACGGCGAGCATCCATGGACCTTATCTATTGATGAGTTAAGTGAATGGACTCCAAAGCATCGCCTAGAATTGATGGAACAATTATGGGAAGTGCTCAAAAGAGAAAAAGATCATTCACAATCAGCTTCAGGTTTTTATGCACTAGGAATGAGTGAGCGTATTGCGCTTTTTCTTCGCGCTAGAACTCCGCTTGATTTAGAGGACATTGCCAGACTTCTGCAAATTTCGAATGCGGATGCAGTTGCGCTGTTAGAACGAGCTCGTCGTGAACTACTTGAACGTGAAGCTCCTGGTTTATTAGTCGAGTCTGAAAAATCTGATTGCCGCCACTCAATGAAAGCAGAGGCTTTAGCTGCATTAGATGTGGATCGATTTAGCGATGATTTCTTGGTAAGGCATATGCAGTCTTGTCAAACTTGTACTGAGAGTTATAGCTCAGCAAAAAAGAAAAGACATGCTTGGTTAGCTTTTATTCCAGAAGGAACGATTCCGAGGGAAATGCAAAGAGAATTCGAAGATCGTTTGCCTAAAATGTTGAAGCAGGTTTTGCCTGAAAACAAAAAATCAATGAAATATAATGCCAGGAAAGTTGGTCGAGGTAGTACGGCTGTAGGTTTGGATTTATTTAGAACAATGATTAAGCCAGGTTTTGTTTTCACTGTTGCCGGTGTCGTCATTCTTACTTGGGCTTTTTGGGCCTCTCGTTAATTCACCTTTAATTGATAATAAATTGTCATCGTTTTATCTTTGGTCAAAAGATCTTTTGGTGGGTTTGGAAGTTTTCTAATATTTCTAAGAGTCTTTTCAAAAAGCTGGTGAATATCATCATTGGGAGAGGACTTTAAAATCCTAATCGTCATGATATTTCCTTCTTCATCAAAGACGACTCTAGCTGTTAAAAAATGTTTTTGTTGGATAAGAGGGTCACGCAGTCTAGGCATTGATCTAACCAGATCATTATAGGTGCTTAAAAAAGAAGAGACGTAGGTTTCAAAAGTTCTTTTTTGAAAGCTGTAAAAAATTTTTTCAGCACTATTAAGTTCGTCTTCAGAAACTCCTTCAGGTGGAATGAAATTAACATCAAAATCTGTTTTAGAAAGTTTTTGTGCATCACTTTCAGCGACGCCCATATTTTTAAGACGATTGTAACGATCTTGAGTCCTAACTGTTTTAACTTCAACAGAAGCATTAGAGTCACTCATAATTTGAAAGTCTTCTGGGCGCGGCTCACTTTCTTTTGCTTGAAACTTGGGCTTGGGTGCTGGCACTGGAACTTTTGATGTATCGACGCCACCAAGTTGGCCAAGCTTGATCGATTCGTTTTTGGTATCGGTCGTCGGCGCAGGCTTTGGTTTTTTTATTTGAGTATTAAAATCCTTGGCGCCATTCTTGACTCCGACTGTCCGGTACTTTTTGATTTGCTCACTAGTCATGGTGGTGATCTTTATCGCTTTATCTGCTGGTCTATCTTGTTGAATTTGGTTGTTAAACAGAGTGAAAAGTTCAGTTATAAAACTAA
>CAYGQW010000182.1:0-6278 GCA_964352175.1 uncultured Halobacteriovorax sp. | reverse complement strand
TTGAAGTGTAAATAAAGTAGATAATAATATTAAATACTTAGACATATATCCCCCTAAGGTGAGAATATAGCGCATTGCAGCTTTGGGCGAAAGAACGACTGTAAAAATAACAGTATATCTTACTTACTTTTGGATTTGTGCCTTCATCAAGCGTTCCATTTGGAAGGTAGAATCACACTTAAACCAATCATTGCCTGCGCCTCGACCTACGGGCTTAAACCTTTGAGTGTTGATCTTATCTCCATCTAGTATTGATTCATCGATATGAATTTTTACCACTTCACCAGTAATGACCATTCCAGCTCCTGGCTGGTCCCCATAAGATAAATGGTCGCGATAGATGCATTCAAACTGGACAGGACTCTCTTTTACTCGCTTCGCCTTAACACTATCAGAATCGATTGGAGTAAGGCCTGCATGGATGAACTCATCTTCGCCGTAAGCAAGTTCTGAGCTGGTCGCATTGGCTTTTTCAGCCAGTTCTTCAGTAACAAAATTAACTACGAAGTATTTGCGTTCTAAAATATTTTTAGCTGTATCTTTCATTTCTCCAGTCGATGAGCGAATCATGGGAGAGAAAGCAACAATCATCGGCTTAGCACTTACTGCAGTAAAAAATGAAAATGGTGCTAGATTATTGGACCCATCTTCATTTACAGTTGAAACCCAGGCAATTGGTCTCGGTAAAATAGAACCAATAACGAACTTATAATTGGCTGAAAAATCACCGTCAGTGTTAAAGCTTTGCATCTTCATTATTGATCCATCCAAGATTTCCAGTAGTCTTTAATCTCATTTTCAGAAAACCACGTTGTAGGCTCGAGCGGATAGCGAGTATCAATCATTACGGCAAATTCATCTGTCCACGTTTTGTCATCGACGTTGGCAAAAGCTTTAGGATGAGGGCCGTGATTAATTCCCTGAGGATGGAAAGTCATGGCGCCAGCATCAATATTGTCGCGTGAAAAGAAATTGCCTTGATGATAAAAGAGCACTTCATCGTAATCAATATTACTGTGATAAAAAGGAACTTTTAAAACTTTATGCTTGGCATCTTCAAGAGGTCTTTCTACAAAACTGCAGACAACAAAGTTTTTTGCCACGAAAGTGGTGTGCCCACTTGGTGGTATATGGTAGCGATGGCTCATCACAGGACAAATATCATAAATAGAAATCTTCCATGGATATAAAGAACCTTTCCAGCCTTGAACATCGAGAGGGTTAAAAGGGTAGGTCACAGCGGTAATTTTTCCAAGACGTTTGATCTCAACTACATACTCTTCTGCTTTATCACTTCCTAGCTCTGCTGTAGGAGTGAAGATAGACGTTTGATCATATAGAGCGTTGGGGCCAAGAATTCCGCGAGTTGGTTGCTCAAACTCGGATGCACTTTCAATTTTTAACATTTTAGTTGGTTGATCAACGAAGAGCTTATATGTTGTGCCTCGTGGGATGACGATATAATCTCCCTTTACGTAAGGCACATGGCCATAACTTGTTTCAAGTCGGCCTTTACCATCATGAATAAAATAGAGTTCATCAAAATCGGCATTACGATAAAACCTAGAAAAGCTCATCTCATAGTTGCCGGCAGATATGGTGACATCATTATTTTTAAGAATCGCCATAAAATTATTATGCTTTAGATTTTTCCCAAACAATGGCGGAAGACACCGAGGCTTTAAGTCTCCTTCAATTTTGGTCCAGCTGACTGGAGGATTTTCGTGATAGAGCTGAGATACTCTTCCAAAAAAACCTTTACGCCCATGCTCTTCCTCAAAAGTTCCTTTGGGAATATCAACATGGGCTTGCTTAGTGTGAGTGCCCGAAGCTTTAAAACTTTCCATTAGCCTTTCACCTTTTGACCAACAATATTGGTTAGAGTTCCAATACCTTCAATTGTTAATTCTAATTTATCACCTGGTTGAATCCATTTATCGAACTCAAGCCCGCATCCAGTTCCGACTGTGCCAGAACCAAAAACATCTCCGGGCATAACCCATTCGTCCTTAGAGACGTGAGAAAGCATTTGCGCCCAGCTGTAATGAATGTCACCGGATTGTCCGCGTGACCACTCATTGCCGTTAACTTTAGCTGTCATAAGAAGGTTTGGTTCTAGGTATTCAAACTCATCTGCCGTCACAATAACTGGGCCTAGAATGGTGCAAAAGTCTTTGCCCTTGGCAGGTCCCAAACGAACAGCCATTTCTTTCTTTTGAATATCTCGAGCTGAAATATCGTTAAGAACTGCGTAACCAAAAATATGAGAGCTTGCTTCGTCTTCTTTGATGTTTTTTCCATCACGGCCAACAATCATCGCAAGCTCTAGTTCATAATCGAGCACATCAGTATAGCTAGGCCAAAGAATTTCTTCGCCGTCACCAATAAATCCTTCGGTAGCGCCTTTATAATAAGCAGGAATCTCGTACCACGCCGGAGGAATTGGCTCGTTACGTTTTTTAAATCCAGCTGCTACATGTTTCTCATGTGCATAGAAATCACGATAGGTACTAATTCTATCCATTGGATTAACGAGGGTGATATCGCTGAGCTTGTGAAAAACACTAACACCATTTTTAAGTGTAAGGTCTCCCACTTTTTGCAGAAAGAGATAAAGTCCATACGACTCTTCTAAAGCATCGTGTGGATCATCAAAGTGATTAAGAAGATAGTGTAATGAGTTAGGCATTTGTCTTGTTGCTCGTTCCCAAGGTCTAGCAAAGCCTTCTCTTTCATAGTCACAAGCCCATACCGTTTGTGGATCAATGACAACATCCTCATCATCGAGAATGATTCCCATACGAGGCTGCTTAAAAGGATCATTGTTCACGATATAACGACAAATTTTCATAATGAATTCCCATACTCTTTTTGAAATATTGGTAGGATTTTTTCCATGGCAGTAAAGAAATGGTCCATCTCTGCGTGAGTACCTAGAGAGACACGAACATAGTCGGGCATCTCATTGGCTTTTAATGGACGAATAATAACACCTTCATTTAGTAATAAATTATAAAGAGCATCGCTAGCCTGTGAGCTCCCCATTGGAACAGTGATGAAATTTGTTACTGAAGCGACAGGAGAGAAGCCGTGCTTCTTTAAAAATTCAAAAGTTCGAACGTACTGAATTGTATTATTGAGTAGTGTTCTTTCTAGATGTGGAACATCTTCAAGCGCACCAACAGCTCCAAGTTGAGCAATAAGATTAGGCTCAAAGGGGAGTTTGGCTTTGTTTAAATTACTCATTAGATCTTCATGACCAAAGCCGTAACCAACACGTACACCTGATAGACCATAAGCTTTAGAGAAAGTTCTAAGGGTAATGACGTTGTCATAACGATAGGTCATCGAATCAGGGTAATCTTCTTGATTACGAGCAAATTCAAAATAGGCTTCGTCTAAAAGGACTAAAACGTGACCAGGTACATGGGACATGAGGTGATCAAACTCAGTTTTTGTAATATAAGTTCCGGTAGGATTATTGGGATTAGCAATATAGATCACTTTTGTTTTTTCGGTAATCGCTTTGGCCATTGCCTCAACATCATAGCGGTGATCTGCAGTTTGAGGAACTGTATTGATGACGGCGCCTGCACTTCGGGCAAGAATAGTAAAACCGATAAATGTTTTCTCGCTCGTCAGAACTTCCAAGCCTGGGCTTAGAAAAGTTCTAGCGATATAGCCCATGATTCCTTCAGAACCACTTCCCAGCACAATATTTTCGAGCTTTAGGTTATAAAGATCAGCTAGGGCTCGTTTTAATGCGTAGGCATGCATGTCGGGATAGCGATGAACATCCCACAGACCTTTAGTCATTTCACGAATAGCAAAAGGAGACTGCCCTAAAGGATTTTCGTTACTGGCAAGCTTAGAAATTTTGGTCAATCCTTTTTCACGCGCTAATTCGTCTATCGGTTTACCAGCTTGATAGACCTTCAAGTTGCGAATGGAGTCAGGGACAAGACTTTTAGAAATTTCTGATGGATTGACGGGCATTGGCTTTCCAGTATGGCTATAATTTGGGAGTTTTTAGCATATAACAAGTAAAAGCGGAAAAATGCCGCAAGGCAAAAAGTGATTCATGACTAACGATATTAAAGACATTTATGGTCAATTTAACCAGGAACACCTAGATAAGATGCAAAAAGGCTTAAGGTTGTATAATGGCAAGTACTATTGGGAGTGCCATGAAGAACTTGAAGACCATTGGTTAGAAGATAATGGTGATAATGCGCGCTACGTCTATTGGACTGTTATTCAAGTGGCTACTGCGTTGTTTCATTGGAGTGATGACAATCTTAATGGTGCGAAGGGACAAATAAGACGAGCCAAAGAAAAGCTAGAAAAAATTGAACAGCTTCACGTAGAAACCCCCCTCCTTTACAATAGTCTTTCGTGGTTACACTTTAAGGAATTAATTCGAGATATTCCAAAGGATCCACAGCTTAAAGATTTTAATAAGCTGTCGAAGTTTAGATTTTAAGAGAAGGATAGTATGAATTTTATCAAAGCATTTTCTCAAGCACTCTCGGTTATGAAAAATGATAAATGGGTTGTGCTCTTATCAACGATACCAGTCCTCATTGGTGCCGGCTTATATTATTGGTTAGGAGCATGGATGTATGGAGATGTATTGGCTTGGGGAAACGCTTGGGTAAAAGAAGCTATTGCAAATGATACTTGGGGTAATGTGATTACTTGGCTTGTTGGTATTGTGATGACGGTCGTACTATATTTCGTTATCAGTTGGACCTTTGTTTTAATTATTTCCATTATCGCCTCACCTTTTAACGATGTGATTAGCTCCAGAGTAGAGAGAGCTATTAAAGGGCAAAGTCAGCAGGATATCGGAGACAGTTTTGGCCAAATGTTTGGCAGGATTTTAAGAATTCTCTGGAATGAATCTAAAAAGATCGTCTTTATAATTACTCTATCTTTTTTGGGCTTTCTATTTTCATTTATTCCTTTTTTGGTTCCATTAAGCGTTTTAATATCATCAATATTACTTGCCGTGGGTTTTTTGGATTACTCTTGGTCACGTCATGAGTTAAATCTTTCTCAATGTATTTCAAATGTCAGGGCTAACTTTTTGTCTTACGGTCTTGGTGGATTGGGGTTCTTATTTCTCATAGCAGTACCAGTACTGAACTTATTCTTACTGCCATTTGCTGTTGTTTATTTTACTGTTTTATATACAAATGGACAAAAAGCGATTTCTCAATATGCAGAATAAAGAGATACGTAAAATTGTAATTCGAACACCTGATTTAGTTCCTGATCAGATAGCGACTTTTGGAGCGATAAGATTTTTAAAAGCTGAATTACCTGAAGTAAATATTGAAGTCATCTGTACGAGTGAATTCAAGAACGTTTACGATTACAGTGGAGATGTTGATAAGATTCATTTAATCGAGCAGAAAAAAGACAGTGTACTTGGTGTTTTTCCATGGATTCATAATAATTCAAATCTATTTGGAGTGGACACATTTATTGATATGCATGGTGGGTCAGCTGCAGCTACAATGGGCATAGCTCTTAAAGCAATGAGAAGAATAGCATATTCAACGGTACTGACAAAGCCAATGCTAACACATTCTTATTCTCAAGAAGAAAAGAGTGAGTTTAGCGATACAGCATGTTTAAAACTTGTATCATTAATAATAGATAATGAGCCACCAGCAATTTTAGGTTCGAAAGCTAAAGATCCCAACGAAAAAGAGCGACAACAGTTGGATATGCTGGGTAACTATATTTTTCTAGCCGTTAGAGCAAGCGAGTGGAAGCGTCATGGAAAAATTTGGCAAGATGTAATAAACGAATTGGATGAAGTGAACTTTGTTGTTGTTATTGATCAAGATATAGATACAACCGAAGCCATCGAAACTTTAAGATCTAAAAAATCTGAAAAACTTTTTCTTATAGAAAAAGCATTTGCAAGAACTGATATGCTTTTTATGAATAATTCTAAAGGAGTTATTAGTGACTCCTGTTTATATGGAAACATAGCTAGCTTTAATAAAATACAAGCAATAATTCTAGCTTTTGATTTAGATGATTATCCATCATTCGAGACATATACACCTAGACCAGAAATTATAATCGAAAGAGCTGAGTCTGTTACAACACATATTGATTCAGAGGGTAAAAAAACAGAAATAAAAATAAGTGATGCTGTCGATATTGTAAACAATAAATTTAATATCTAATGAAAAAAAATGTCTATTATATAGTTATCATATTAACACTTTCGTTTATTGCAACCAAATCACTACAGTAAA
>CAYGQW010000181.1:0-6312 GCA_964352175.1 uncultured Halobacteriovorax sp. | reverse complement strand
CATGACGGGAACGACACAGCTCATGGATCTCACTTTGTGAGACCACCGGAACCCCACGGGGTAGTTCATGGTGTGGAGTAGAAAACATTTATCGTTTTTAATGGTCATTGTTTGCTATTCATTTAGCGCACCTGCCGCCATTAGTTTCACTGAAATTGCCGAAAAAATTAAACTTACTTCTGGAACTCCTAAGCTTCGAGTTCGCGTCGCTAGGGCGTTGAAAGCTATTCAGGTAAGTGGAACTGATTTAGCTAGAACTTTGCATATCACCAGAAATTCTAAAAGCTATGCTGGTAAGAAAACGATTAAATTTGAGTGCGCAAATGTTGCCCGAAATGCACAGACTTCACCTTTGTTGCTCGCTTCTTTGGGTTCACCAACAGGGCTTTTATCAGTTGATAAAGATGGAGATTTTGGAAAATACTTAGGCAAGATTCATATATCAACCTCTACGGATCAGCGCCGCTGTGATGTTATTAACGAAATTGATATGGAAAGCTATCTTTCAACCCTTTTAGCCAAAGAGATGAATTCTAAGTGGCCAGTAGAGGCCCTCAAGGCTCAGGCCGTAGCTGCCAGAACCTATGCACTTCATAAAATTTATTCAAAAGAAGTTTCAAAAGTATTTGGCTCAGAAGTTCCTTTTGATCTCGAAAGCTCCGAAAAACATCAAGTCAGTGGCAAATTTTCAGACGAAACACCAAAAACAAGATTGGCTGCCGTATCGACTGCCGGTGAAGTCTTAGTTAATGAATCTGGCGATTTGGCTCCTGTTTTCTTTCATGCCAAATGTGGTGGTCGTACGAGACTTCCTGAGCAAGTTTGGCAAAATCCAGTTAAGGGTTATGAGTCGGTTGATTGTCCATTTTGCAAAGATCACGGAAGACCAGGATGGAGAACAGAAATATCAACTGAACGCTTGCAAAAATTTGTTTTATGGGCAACCAATAAGGGATATTTCCATCCGAAGAGACCTGTCCTAGATGGTGAACAAATTAAAATGACGGATGATAGGTGGGGAGCAAATAGAGTTAGAATAAGCTACGGTAATGTCAGTACCCTTATGGAGAAGTCAGCTCTTCGCAGGTATTTTGGACGTGTCGAGCTTCGCTCCAATAACTTTCATCTAAGATATGCAACAACAGGGGATCTTGTTCTTGAAGGAAATGGTCATGGCCATGGTGTCGGGCTATGCCAAATGGGAGCATTAGAAATGGCTTCTAGGGGATATGATCATAAAAAAATTCTTTCTTATTATTTCCCACAAATGAAACTGGTTAAGGTCTATCAATAAATGCTGAAAAAACTAGCTTTGTTTATTTTGCTGTCGATTTCACTCCCTTTATGGGGAGTGACGGTATTAATAGATCCCGGACATGGCGGTGATGATCATGGCGCCAAAGGAAAGTACTCGACAGGAAAGAAAAGTTTGTCAGTAAAAGAAAAGGACTTAACACTTGCGATAGCTAAAAAAGTTAAGGATCTACTCGCACCCCATTGTCATGCCTACCTGACAAGAAGCTATGACAAGACATTGACGCTGGAAAAAAGAGCAGAGGTCGCTGAAACTATTAAAGCAGATTTGTTCATATCGATTCATGTTAATTCAAGTCGAAAAGCTGGTGCCCATGGCTTTGAAACATACTACTTGGATAATCATGACGATGCAGCCGTAAGGAAAGTAGAGGAAGTCGAAAATAAAATGTCAGGTGGAGAAGGTGAAGAAATGATTATCAGGCAGATCTTAACAGACCTGGTTGTATCTCGTACTGTTACTAGCTCAAAGGCATTAGCCAATTCTATCCATAGTCAACTTTCTAAGACTTTGCCAAAGAAGTTCAAGCTAACAGACAGAGGAATCAGGCCTGGACTATTTTACGTTCTGGCACTTTCAAAGCGTCCAGCGGTTTTACTCGAAGCTGGTTTTATGTCAAATGAGAATGAGTTAAAAAAGATGTCGACGAAGAGTTTTCAAGATGAATATGCCAAGGCGATAGCTGATGGTGTGCGGGATTATATCAAGACTCGTTTAAAGCCTTCTGTTTCACTATTTTAGTAATACTTTCTCTTTCAAAAAGGAAAGGGGAGGTTTGCTTTTTAGACACACCAATCCCTTTCCTCTTGGAGGAGGGAAAACATTATAAATTTATCCCGCGCTCTTTTAATTGAGCGCAGGATAATAGGTATGTCTTAGTAAGTTCCGGCAGCAGCGAACGTTGAGCGTTCTTGCGTACCAAATGGAGCTGAAATAAAGTCTAAGTTACCAGCGGCACCATTAACTGTTGGTACAACGCCAACATAAGTAACTTGACCAATGTTTAACTGCTGACCGTTATTAAGCGGACAGATTGAAACCTGAAGATTGTAAATCTGTTGATTT
Organism: uncultured Halobacteriovorax sp.; assembly: GCA_964352175.1. Taxonomy (GTDB): domain Bacteria; phylum Bdellovibrionota; class Bacteriovoracia; order Bacteriovoracales; family Bacteriovoracaceae; genus UBA4207. The sequence goes on along the minus strand of CAYGQW010000181.1, from coordinate 3,932 downwards.
ACTCTTTCGATTACAATGATATCTGGATATTCTGCAGAGTTTTGAAGCCCTACATAATATGAACCAGATCCTTGAAATCCACCACCTTGAGTCACCTGACCATTATTAATAGTAAGGTTTGCGATGCTTGGAGCACCATAGCGACAAGGCGCTTGAGCTCTAAGATTGTTAACCTGAGTCGCAGCCTGCGGGTTACCAATATTATTAAAGCCCGATGATGAAACACCGGTAATATTATTACCAGCTTTGTTGTCTTTTCCGCAGCTAGCTAAGCTTAAGCCAATGGCCAGTACGGATAATAAATGAATTGCCTGTTTCGTTTTCATCTTCTCTCCTCCTCGATGAAATAAAGTCCTAAAAAGGGTTTGCCTTAGTTAATGCATGAACAATGCCAAGATGCACAACGAGGGGGTGGGTTGTAAAATAGTGTGATATCAGTGTGTTAGAGCCAATGGTTAAGAGCTGCCAGATCAATTTAAGTGGAGTGTTTGAGCATGTGTCTAATCATTAGACAGAAAAGGAGAGAAGATCGGCATTTCTTGACCCTCTCTAAGCGATTGATATTCTTAGGTTATAATTGAATCAACAAACTAATTTTTATAGAGGAGACTCCATGTCTGGAGCATCATCACAGGATAATGAAAGCAAGGCTGTATCTTCTTTAAACAATTCAAATCATCTAGTGAATAAATTCAAGACGATTTTGATGGCAGCTTTTAAGGATGAACAGGTTAAGTTTCGCCTAGGGATAGCATTGAAGCTTATGATGCTTCCTTGTATTACCTTGCTGATAGCCTTGGGCTTTTTTTGGACTTTTCTTAAGATGGATTTGTTTTTCTTCGAAGCTTACAACATAAGTGATGTTGGTAATTTTCAAGAGACTTATTATGATTATATTCTATCGACGATTATCGGACACACTCCGCTTTTATTGTCATTTATCGCTGGAACCTTATTTTTAGGACTTTATATATCTAATATGGTTCTGAGACCTTTTAGAACGATAGGTAATTATTGTGAGGATATCGTTGAAGGGCGAACTTCTACTTATGACCCAGAGTTTTTCTCTGAATTAAGGCTACTAACAAGATTTTCAGACTATTTCTTCGTCATGATTCAAAATATGACTAAAAGTGATAAGTTGGAAAGTGTAGATATTCCTGTTAAATACTCTAAAATTCATCAACCAGTATTTGAAAAATCATTTTTTCTTCAGTTTTCTTTATTTATTGTGATTACTTCTATTGCAACAGGAACAGCTGTTTTTGTTGCAACTGTTGATATTCACAGTCAGATTTTCTCGCTTGCTGAAAAGACAATTGATATGACGCCTGCAATTACATATTTTCTAGAGCGTCAAGAAAATACACTTTTCGATATTATGACAGGAATTCTAGTGGCTCACTTTATTTTGCATCTTATGTTCTGTTTCCACCTGTATAATAAGGTTGCTGCACCCGCATTTGGTATCTTTGCTACGTTCAGAGGTTTTTTAAAAGGCAACTATGATGCTCGGATACATTTGATTGGTCACTACTACTTGAGGCCAGAATGTCGAAAAATTAACAGATATTTGACGTGGCTGCAGAAAAAATACACATAGAAACGACCGATACGGGTTATCATGGACAAAATATATTGTGCCTAAGAAACAAAGGATTTCTCTCATGCGTTTGAAAATTTTATCATTACTCACTACTTCAGTTCTTTTAACTGGATGTATGTCAGACGGTCAACTTAAGGATAAGATGGCTAAGGTCTTAGCTGAAAATCCAGAAGTACTAACCGAAGCCATTGAGAAAAATCCAGATAAGTTTGTAACAAGTCTGCAAAAAGCAATTAAAGATGCTCAATCAACGATGGCCAAGAGAAAAGCTGAGGAAGAACAAAAGCAATTTGAAGAGTTTTTCGAAAACCCACTTAAGCCAGAGATTAATAAATCGATGGCTTCAATTGGCAGTGATGATGCTCCAATTGTCTTAGTTGAATATAGTGACTTTGAATGCCCTTATTGTAAAAAAGGTTATGATACAGTAAATCAACTTTTAGAGCGCTATGAGGGGAAGATTAAATTTGTCTATAAACACCTTCCATTATCATTTCATGCACAAGCTTTACCAGCAGCTCAATACTTTGAAGCTTTAAAACTTCAAAGTGATAAGCTAGCTTTTGCCTTTCATGACAAGATTTTTGATAATCAACAGTCACTAAGAAAGGGTGAGAAGTTTTTAAAAGAGCTTGCTAAGCAAGTTGGTGCAGATATGAATAAGCTTGCAAAAGATATTAAAAGTGAAGTTGTGCAAAAACGTATTGCTGAAGATCAAGCCGAGGCAGCTCAATTTGGAATTCAAGGAACTCCTGGTTTTGTTATCAATGGTGTCCCAGTAAAAGGTGCATACCCAGTCGATGAATTTGAAAGAATCATCTCTGAACTCAAAAAGCGCGGAAAATTAGATATCTAAGACGCAAGGCCCAAAATTAAAAAACTAAAAGCCCTTCTTTTCAGAAGGGTTTTTTTATCAATTAGGCCTTGTCAGGCCGCAAAAAATGCGCAACCATTCTAGTTAACCATTCACACATTTTTCATGGAGAGACACATGAACCGTAAAGACCTTATCGAAAGCGTACTAAGCGACAAAAACCTTTCACATCTTACTAAAAAAGATGCTGATAACTTCGTTGCATCACTAATTGAAACAATCAAGAAGACTGTTAAAAAAGGTGAAGACGTATCTCTAGTTGGTTTTGGTACTTTCACAAAAGCCAAGCGCGCTGCACGTATGGGCGTTAATCCTTCAACTGGCGAGAAGATTAAAATCAAAGCGAAAACTTTGCCAAAGTTCCGCCCAGGGAAGGCTTGGAAAGAATTAATGTAATTCTTAACCATCAAGGATGATGGGTGAAGCCCTGACCTAGGTCAGGGTTTTTTTTGGCTAAATTCGGATTTGTACTTGATAGATTTACTTATAGATGGTGCCAAAGTGTCTAGATTTTGACGGTAAGCATTTGTCAGGTGGTAGAAGATGCCGATTTTGCAATATATTTAGGAAGAAAGTACCACATTTATTACCACCCTCTTGAAGGCGCCGCATATGGAATGTATAATTTTTGACGTAGGGGCGGAAAAAAAATCTCTACACGTCTTTAACCAACCATGGATGGTGGAATAATATGGCAGAAGCCGAAGAACTCGCAGCAAAGCCCTCGAGTCAATCATCAAAAAATCCTTTATTAACCATTTTGGTTTTACTTAATACAGTATTGGTTTTAGCTGTTGGTTATTTTCAATGGGAAACTCATCAAAAAATAAATAGCACGCCAAGTGTGCAAGATATTGTCTCGGCAGAAATGAAAAAAACCATGGGTGAAGATGGTCAAGCCTTACAAGGACAAGCAGTAGAAGAAGATGGAATTCTTTTTCCACTAGAAGGCTTTACGGCTAACTTAGCGCAAGGTGATGGACCAAGAAGATTTGTTCGACTTAATACAGTTTTAAAATTTAGCAAAGATAGTAGTGAAAAAGAATTTCAAGCGAGAAAGCCTCAAATTCGAGACACAATTATCAGCACTTTAAATTCAAAGCGCCCTGAAGATTTACTGCAACTTGAAGGGAAAGCTTTTTTGAAAGAAGAGATTAGAAGTGCGATCAATGCCTTTTTGGTAGATGGTCGCGTAGTTGACGTTTTTTACGTTAACTTCCAAATTAATTAAGCTCTGTTCTCAGGAAGAGACAGAGTGGCTTGAGATCCCAGGAGGGGATGAGTATGGCCCAGGTACTAAGTCAAGACGAAGTCGACGCCCTATTAAATGCTGTTAACGATGGCGATACAGATGACCTCCTAGATGAAGGTGGTGGAGCTGGTGGCTTTGGCGTCGATGCAGAAGATGACAATATACAAACCTATGACCTCACCAATCAAGACCGTGTTATT
>CAYGQW010000180.1:0-6343 GCA_964352175.1 uncultured Halobacteriovorax sp. | reverse complement strand
ATCCTAAAGTGCTTTAACAAAATGGGCTATCAGATGGACGTTCGCGTTTTGTCGGCGCAAGAATACGGCGTACCAGAAATGCGTCGAAGAACGATACTGATCGGCAATAAAATTGGTTCTGATATTGTTTTTCCCGTTGTCACTCATGGCACAAGCAAGAAACCAGTTGTTACTGTGGCCCAGGCACTTAAAGATATAAAAGATAAAAAAGGTATGCTCTATAACCATGATCTTGAAAGTGCCATGTTGCCGACCAAAATTGATGAAAAACGCTTAGCCCGAATCCCAGAAGGCTGTGGAATTCGTTATCAAAAAGATGAAGTAAAATATCTTACCAAAGCCTTAAGACTTGGTGTTGATTGGGATAATCTTCGCGAGGGACGCTTTCGCCAGACTAAGTACTTTAGACTTGATGGAAAAAAGCCAAGTCCAACAATTATGACTCATAGACATAGTTATTATCATCCTAAAGAAATACGCTACCTGACTCAACGAGAAGCAGCTAGACTTCAGAGCTTTCCCAACGACTTTGTCTTCTTTGGACCATTGTCATCACAATGGAGACAGATCGGTAATGCCGTTCCTCCCTTACTCGGTAAGGCTATCGGACAAGCAATCTTAAAAATGCAAAATGCTAAGAAAAAATCAAAGTCTAAGAAAGATATTGAAGAAACGATCTCTGAAGTCAGAGGGAGTGCATTTATGTATCGCCCAACTGCTATCGCCGCTAAAGCAAAATAAATTTATAATTTATGTAAGATAATCAGAGCTGCGCTCAGCGGCTTCAACCAATTTTTGAAAAGCACCGCCTGCTCGTTCTAAAGTGGACTTTTTCCCCTGCTCAACCAACTCACCATTTTTAAATACAAGAATCCTGTCACAAATTTCAAGGGTGTGAAGTCTGTGGGCGATAATAAGACAAGTCCTCCCCTGCATCACTACTTTAAGCGCATCTTGAATAATCCTTTCATAGGCAGGGTCAACATTTGCCGTTGCCTCGTCCAGCACTAATAGAGCTGGGTCTCTAAGTAAAATCCTCGTTAATGATACAAGCTGTTTCTCTCCAGTCGAAAGATTAGCTCCGTTATCTAAAATCAGTGAATTTAAAGTAAGCCCTGCCGACTTCATCACTTTGCTTAAACCCGTTAGATTCACAGCACGATTAATTACTTCATCACTAAAATCTTCTTCAAGAGTTAGATTCGTTTTAAGTGAGGATCTAAAAAGGATTGTTTCTTGCGAAACAAAGCCAATTGAGCGCCTTAAGAAAGAGCGATTATATTTTTCCAAAGGATGGCCGTCTAGAGTAATAGAACCTTTTTGATAGTTATAAAGTCTCGACAGTAGAGAAACTGTTGTCGTTTTACCTGAGCCGGTTGTGCCGACCAGTCCAACGCATTCACCAGGCTGCAAGTTAAAGGAGACATCTTTTAATACCCAATTTTCTTTAGCATAGGCCATGAAAACATTATTGAACTCTACCTCTCCTTTGATATCGACATCGGAAAGGTCACCATCGGCACCAAGGGTTTTTGTTTCAGTTGCTTCTTGTAAAAAAACTGATACTCGCTCTGAGTTGGTCAGTGCTTGTTGGATAAGATGGATTTCCCTAGCGAGCATTTGCATTGGGTTAAAGAAACGGTCGGCATATCGAATAAAAGCCGTAAAAACGCCTACACCCAAAACACCCGCTAAAATTTGATTACCTGCATACCAAACCAAGGCTACAAAAGGCAGTGAACAAAAGAATGAGATCAAAGGTCTAGACCATGAGTACAATCGATTCGCTTTTAAGTGAGCACCAAGATACTGATCAACTGATTCATCGTAACGATGCTGACTCCATTTTTCTAGGCCAAAGGATCTAATCACAGGAACGCCGCTTAAAAACTCTGCGAGCCTGGCATTGAGCATGGCCGATAGTCGAGACATATCACGATTCACAACACGAACTTTATTTCTTGTCATAAATACAAGAACGATAGCTGGAACCATGGCAAGAAGTGAAACGATCCCAAGCTTCCAATTTGAGATAATCATACCGGCCGCAGCAATTCCCGCGAGCATAACAGCTGCAAACAAGCGACCTAGCACAGCAGAGAAAAAATCTTCAATCGCCTCAACGTCATGGGTAACTCTGGTCATGATTCGACCTTGTGGCTGTCGATCATAATAACTAACAGGCAATAATTGAAGGTGATCAAAAAGACTTTGTCTAATTGATAAAACGGTTTTAGCAGCACAATTTGCCAAAGTAGTTCTACCCCACCAGCTTGTTACAACACTTAAAGTTTCAAGCAAGAAAATTCCAAGCGCCCAAAAAGAAGCTTTGTCCCAATCTTTTGGTAATAGCCCTTCTTCAACAAAATAACCGGTCCACCTTGCAGAAATAATAGCGACCAAAGAGGAAAGGAAAACGAGAAAAAAAGCTAAGAAATAACGTATTCGCTGTTCTTTTGAGTAGCCTAAGAGAAAAATTAAAGACTTTAGATCGCTAACCCCAGCTTTTTTTAAATTACTTTCATCTTGCTCATCGGCCTTCAAATAACTCATGAAGAAACCTCATTTAAATGGATAATTCGATCACAATATTTGAGCGTAGATTCTCTATGGGCAACCCAAACGGCGGTAAGCCCTTTGAGTTCTTGATTTAAACGAGTTAAGATCTTCTCTTCTGTCACAGTATCAACAGCCGATAAACAATCATCCATAAAGAGAACTCTTGGTTTTCTAGCTAATGCTCTAGCTAGTGTGAGTCTCTGCTTTTGTCCGCCAGAAAGGTTAATCCCCCACTCTCCAAGAGGAGTCTCAAGTTGCTTTTCAAAGCCACGAATATCTTCATCTAGACCTGCAACCCAAAGCACATGCCATAGTTCTTTATCACTAAGTTCAATATCCATTTTTATGTTCTGGCCGATTGTTTCAGCAAAAAGAAAAGGTTTTTGTGGAACAACAGCGATTGAATTTCTCAAATTACTATGATCGAAATAACTATAGTTATGATCAAGAATTTTAACTTCGCCTGATTGAATATTTCGTTCTAGTCCTGACATAATATTAACTAGAGTTGTCTTACCTGTTCCAATTGGACCGACAATACCAAGTTTCTCTCCAAGTTTTAAATCAAGGTCAAAGTTTTGAATTATTGAATGTGTCGACTTTGGATAGCTAAAAGATAAATTCTTAAGAGAAATGACTGTTTTACTAAATTCTTGAGGTAAACTTTCACCGTCTTTAATCAGATGCTCCTCTTGATCATGCATATAAACCGTCATAAGACGTTGTAAAGAAGCCACCCCTTTACGCCATTCAGAAATAATAAAACCTAATTCAAAAAGTGGATCTTGAATCAGAAAAATCAAAGATTGCATGGCCAAGAAGTCACCAAGAGATAGAACTCCATCAAAGTAGTACTTTAATCCTAGAGTAAAAAGTACGGCGTATGAAACCAGCGAAGTGAATCCAAAAGCAGGAATAAAAAGTAATGAAGTCTTAACTGCGTGCAGTCTTAATCCCTTATAAGTATCAGCAGCATCTTCTAGCTTTCTTTTCCAGAAGTCTCCAGTTTGTGTCATTCTTTGCAAACGAATTGTTGAAATAACTTGTGAAGATAGGTCGTTAAATACGGAGAGAAAGTCCTGTGCTTTGATGTAGCGAGAGATTTCTCGTTCCGATAACCATTTAATCGCCGGAGGTAAAAACAACAAAGTACCGAGTGCAACCAGAGTTAGCTCAACATGAATTTCAAGCATGGCCCAAACTGTAAAGATACCTAAGAATAGTACATCTGTTACGGCAACCATAGTGAAGCCAAAGATGAACCTCGCTGAAGAAACATCGCTGGTTGAAGCGTTCATCATTGGACCCTTAGTAAAAAGAGTCTGTAGGTCATGTTCACCAAAGTATTTAGCATGACGCCAAATTTTTCTTTTAAGTTCCGCTGAGGCAAAATGGGTTTGCCTGGCGAAGGTCATACGCCAGCCCCATCGACCAAAAAAAACCAAAATGCGAATAATGAGTAGAAAAATAATAAGTCGAGAAAATGTTGATTCTGTACTTGTTCCTTCTAACCAATGAGGTAGAGGATCTTTAGTAAAAAAATCTAAAGACCAGCCAATACTCCTAGAACTAAGAACTTGCATCAAGTTGGTGATAATAACTGATATTAGACCGAGCACATACATAAGCCAGCGTTTAGATACAAATCGGCGCCAAAATGCATAAGCTGCTTTTCTTTTTTCTTTATTAGGTTCAAAAAACCATTCGGGATTATCAGAATCTAAGGTTGAATGTGGTGCTTCTCCATCGGCGGCCATAGAGCATAATGTTAGCTAAGCTAGATGAGTATGGCTATGAGATCTGAGTAGTAATCCAGTCACGAAGCTCAAATAAATAGTCAGTAATCATTGGTAAATCTTGGGCGACACGATCAATCATCAACGATACATCTTTAGCTGTATATTCTATGCCATTAAAAGCATTACTAAGTGATTCAATCATTTCAGGGTGTAAGGAATCTGAGAAGATAGTGGCTCCTAAAATAATGCCTTTATGTACGTCTAAGTGAATATCCATACCACCCCAACCAAAACGAGCACTAAGTTGATGGTTGAACTTGGGAGTTTCACCGAAGCGCCATTTCCAATCTTTTAGACTTTCGTAATAAGCATTTAGCGGCGCAATCGTTTTTAACCAAGCATCATCAAGATGTTCGATTTCACATTCTTGCTGGTAATGATCAAAAAACTCTTGAACGATCCTTTGACATAAATCTTCATGATTAAGTTTAGGGTTAAATTCTGTCAGGTTGGCAACTCTGGCCCTAACTGACTTAACTCCTTTACTCACCAATTTTTTCTCATCAGGGTTTAAATAGTTTGCTAGTTTTCCTAAGTTGGCATCAATCAAGAGAGTGCCATGGTGAAAGCTTCTGTCTTTTGCTTCTTTAAATGCTGAACCTGAAATTTTTCTGGGTCCATCCGCGAGATCAACTAAAATATCATTACGACCACTGGCGTAGGCATTAATATCAAAGCTTTTGATGGCATTGGTAATAATCTTGTTATTAACTTGTTTATCGTACACATCTTTACCATTCATAAAAGTGAAGTTGGTATTTCCCAGATCATGATAAACAGCACCTCCTCCGCTTTGTCTACGACTCAATATAATATTATCTTCTTCCATCTTTTTGGTATTGCACTCGATCCATGGATTTTGAAAACGCCCAATCACTACTGTTTCTTGATTACGCCAAAGATATAAGACCGCAGTCTCGGGATCCATATCGCGAAAGATCCAATCCTCGGTTGCTAAATTAAACCAAGGATTGTGAGTATCTGAAAAAAGAACACGAATATTTTTAGTTGTCATAGCAGGGATAATAACTCTAGCGAGACTATTGGTCTATCGTCGTTTTTAGCTTTAACAATCCCGATTGGGCCGTGATGAGAAATGATGGAGCCGAAACACCTTCAATGGTTTTGACACCTGGAATACAAACACCATCTTTAAACTTAAAATCAATTGTTTTAAGGATTGTTGAGGTCTGAACTCTTACAAAGGCATCATCAAAGTTGATAAAGAGAGGCTTGATTAAGTCATCTTTATCGCGTCGCAAATGTAGGTCAATAGCATCAACAAGACGTGGATGAATTAAATTCATATCCTCTTCAACTAGGCCTATAAAACCTAAAATTTTATATCGATCGGATACTAATTTTTTAACCTCATTAAAGTCCTTTAAGCCTTCTGCATCTTGAAATGAAATTCTTGAGCCATGCTTTAGACGCACAAACTCGATTTCTTTTAACGCTGACCCTGGTTCACCAGGAGTATTCATCATGACAGTCACACCGTTTTCTTCATCAAGAGCAAACAATTTAACCGCAAGCTTGCCTTTATGTCTGATGAACTGAAGTTTTCTTATCTGCTCAACAACAACCCAAACTTCAGGGTCGAATGGCTCACCCAATAAGTTCTCAAATGATGAGATCAATGCTTTAAGATCTTTTTGCACGAATTCATACTCACCAATTTCTGCCATGAATCTAAGCACATACATCACCATGCTAAGACCGTCTCCTACAGCAAAATCATCACTGATATTTCTAGATAATTTAAATAAAACGCGAGCAACTTCTTCTTGGTTTTCAAGCGACAACGAACCGTTAAGAATTACAGATTGGTCTTCATCAGAAGTTTGCTGAGCTGGAAAGCGGTGAATACTCAGATTATCGTTTTCACCACTAGGAATAGTTCCCATCAGAAATGAAAAGAAGATAAATACTGGTAATAGATGTCGCATGAGTCCCCCTGGCCTTGGCCTTAAAAACCCGACGGC
>CAYGQW010000179.1:0-6356 GCA_964352175.1 uncultured Halobacteriovorax sp. | reverse complement strand
GGGTTATTTAAATGATGAAAAGTCATGGCAGATATGATCAGATCAAAAGTTCTATCTAAATTCTCATTCTCAAGATTAATAAAGAGCGGTTCAATATTTTTATTGTCACTAACTTTGAGGCGAAATACCTCTAACATACCATTTGATGTATCGACACCGACCAAAGACTTACTCATATCAAGAAACTCTAAGCCTAGAAGACCTGTGCCACAGCCAAAATCTAAAATATCGAGTTCATCACTAAGAGTTAACTTTTTCTTAATATTATTGGCCAAGTGAGAAGTGGCCTGTATTTTTTCGGGTGTATCCCACTGGTTTGCTCTAATATCAAAATGACTCATCTCTCATCCTTATTTATCTAGCTATGCTCTATTATCACTGCTTAATATTTACTTAATTAGATATTAAACTAAAGGATTATCACTGTATAATAAGTCAGTGAAAAATAATAATATAGATGCATCAATAACTTGGAAACACCCACATTTTTGGTGGGATAGTTTTTTGTTATTGATTATATGGTTAGCAGTCTTCTTTTTGCCTGATCACATTTACAAAGTTCCGCTTGCTACAATTCTGAAAGTAGTTTCTCTTGTAGCGTCACTGGAAATGATTAGCTTTCTTGCTTATCATTTTGTTGATAAACGAAATGGACTCTATTTACAGGGATTTCTTGGCGGTTTTGCTTCAAGCACAACTGTTTTTGTGCAAATTACCCAAGATCATCGTTTCTCGAGGCTTTCTGTAAATACTCTCACGAGCATCTTACTATTTGCCACTCTTGCCATGCTTATCGAGACATTGATCATAGGGCTAGGTCTGGCTGCCAGTCCTAAAATTCTTTATATGATTGGTTTTCAAATTGTTGTGACCGCCGTTTATATTTATCGATTATGGCGTAAACATGAGTCTTCAAAAGAGACTAAGATTCATTTTCATATTGATCATCCAATTATATGGAAGCGTGTGCTAAAACTTGCTCTGTTTATTCTAACTCTCATTGGTGTGATGAAACTTATAACAACCTATGCTCCAATCTCAGAGCCATTTGCGGTATTATTAACCTCACTTTTTGAAGCACATGCCGTCTTTGTAGCGATCCTATTAAAAGAGCACCAAAGCAATATCTACTTTCTTTACGTTTTAGTCAGCCTTGGCAGTGTGCTCAGCAAGCTATTCTTAGTATGGCGTTCAAAAATCCCAGGCCTCGTCAGGCAGATAATTCTCCCACTGGCAATCAGCATAGCTGGTACAACAGCTATTGCTTTTCTATAGAACAATCATTTTTTAACTATTTTTTATCTTTTATCTTTTATCTTTTTTTCTTTCAATCGGAATTCTCAAACCAATTTCATACAAATTTTGCTCTTGAGTATCTCTATTGATTTTTGTATATCCATTATTTTCAATACCTGATACTCCAACGTTAGCAGAGGAGTCATAGCGGAGAGATTCGACCTTTGCGTAAATACTTGCATTTAATTTTTGTAGAGTGTATCCAACTTCGACACCTAGTATAGTCAATCTTCTTTGTGTTTCTACTTCCATTATCATCGTATGATTAGAGTCTTCTTGAACCTCAGCTCCTAATAGTCTAGTCGTGCTATCGCCTTTTCTTGTTACGTAGCCATTTAGGTAAAAACCACCTTTTTTTAGGTTAAACTCAATACCTGTCTCATTTGTAAAAGCCATATCAATTCCGTCTTGATCATAACCTTCTGCACGACAGCTAGAACATAATTTAGCTTGCTCAATTAAGGAAAACTCTTCATCGCTCAGCCCATACTTTGATTGAGTATCTAACATTTCACCTTTCGTAATCCCTGCTCCAATTTGAAAACTTAGTCCTAATTCAAAACCACTTGGAAAAACGACAATTCTTGAAATCTTTGCATGTAGTATTTCTATTTGATTTTGAGAAAAAAACTCATCATCACTTATAGAGACTTGATCATATCGATAGGTTGCTGCTCTAGCATCTATAGACCAATTATTATTAGAAAAAGTATCTTCAAGGACAGCTAATTTAATACTTTCTAAATCTAGCTTACTTAAATCATTTAAATTTTGTGAAACTTTAATTCTTATTGAAAATGGTTGGTGTATTTTTTTAAAATTAACATCACCCTCATATGAAAAATCTGTGGCAATTCTATAAGAAGAGCTTTGCCCAAATACAGATAGAGAGGTCGAAAGAACAAGCAATGCTAATATTAAACACTTCATAGAAACTCCATTAAACTGAGGAGTTCAAAATAACAAAAATATATGCACTGCGCAATCGACATGTATACATTACACTCCTCTAATCGATTGATATTACGTCTATTTCCTAGAAATTTAGCCTTAACGACTTCAATGCGTCTTGATTAGAGTTCGAGAGTTCGCTAAAAGTCGCAATCTTCAGTGGTGCGTGAAGACATGCACACTCTCCTAAATTATCCAAGGATGCGTTTTTTAATTTCTTGTGCTTGCTCTTTTTTAAGATGAGGTCCAAATTGTTGAACAAGTTTTCCTGAGGCAGCACAAGCCAGCTTCCCAGCTTCATCAACAAGAATCATTATTCATACTCACAGCTTAAAAATAATATAGCAGGAAAATGAGTAATTATCTTTTCAATACAAAAAATAACCCTAAGAAAAGTCTTAGGGTTTAATAATTTAAACTAATATCTTGGGCATGGAACCCTAGCACCATTGCTTATACAAACACGACTTTGATTTGTTGGATAAGTTGGACGTGTTGTAACCGGACATGGAACACGACGACCAGCCTGGTAGCAAACGGAAGAGCCTTGTCCTGGGTTTTGTCCTGGATTTCCAGGGATCGGACAAGGTACTGGCTTACCATTTTGAGTACATCTTCCACCACCATTAGATTGACCTGGAGGAGTCGTAGTTGCACCATCACAACACCATTCAATATGATAAGAAAGGCCATCATTATCACTTGGGTCTAAGTGAGATTGTACACGTCCACATCCACCAGATAGTCTGGTGTTAATTGATGGTAGAGTTACATTTCCTTGAATTGCACGATAACTACCAGCATATGTAACAAGAGTTCTAACTCTTTCAGAATTCAAGTTCATATGAATAGTCATCGGATTTTGAGAAGGCGATTGGTAGAATTCAATTGAATCCGCAATTTGTTGTAATTCATACTCATTTACAGCTGAGGTTGAATTGATTTGTGAAATAATTTTTTTCCTGGCACCTAAAAAACGGCTCGTATTGCGCTCAAAACTTAAAATGTACTGAAGCTGAAACTTAAAAGGTAATTCTCTTTCAGTTGCATTAAACATGTCTGATTCTTTCACTTTGAATTCACACATACCTACTTCGGTTCGATATTCAGCCGCAACAAGCGAGAAGCTAAACAAAAATAAAAGAACTGATAAAAACTTATTCATTATTCCTCCGAATTAAAATTAACAAGTAATTGATTAATTCGATTTATAATGAACTAGAGTGATATCTGTATAGTTAATTAATATGGAACAATAAATTTGTGTTTCAAAAAAAATAAAACACTATCTGTCTAAAAAACTAAATTCACCCCAATAGTTTGAACAATTGGCATAATTAAGAAAGGAAATTGTTTGAAAATAATCATCATCATCAATTTTAAAGCTTCGTAAAATCTCATGAAATACAAGTATGAGTCGTTGCTCTCCTGTGGCCCTCTCCCAACATTTGGAGTTGTAATAGGTAAAGTTATCTGTGTATTTTGCACAAACTTCTTTCCCAAAAGAATCCCTTAGAACAGACTTTGTTAAAACTATGGGATTTAAGTACTGATCAACACTAGAAATATGGAAATTGGTTTCAAAGTATCTACTTGAGCCCAAAAAATCTAAGAGATATATTCTCAAATAATCTGAGGGGTATTGCAGTTTTAAAATTGAAGACTGAGTAGTTTTACAAAAAGTCGTTTTTACTAGGTCAGATGAAGCTAAGACGGAATACATACCAAGATTATCAATGATGAAATTAATAATAACATCTATATGATTTATAGCAATTAAGCTATCAAGACAGCTTTCATCGACAAGTATAAGCTCACTTGTAAGTGCAACACAGAAATTTTGAGCCTTAACAATCGAAGTAGATTTTATTATCGATGAAAAATAAGGTAGTAATTCAGGACTCAAGGTGTTTGCGTTTATGAAGAGTTCTTGTGCAAATTGAGCAATAAGATAATGACCTCCATTCCCTTCTTTATCCCCTCGTGCCACTGTATCAATTTTATCGGCCAGATTTTTAATTTCGCTTAAGACCAGATTAGAATCTGACCTAGAATCAAAATTAACGCTTTCAATTTGAACTCTAGATTCAGAAGTAGGAAGTTTAATATTTAGAACACTAGTTTCTGAGGAGAAAACATTTAGTGAAACACAAACAAAACTCATAACTACTAATAGCTTCATTGGATCAAACCTCTATGATTTAGTTCGGATAATGGAAACAACTGGCAACTAAAACGATAGACCTCACGCTGATTCCCAGATTCAACTAGCGAGCTAAGCCCGTCTAGAAAGTTATCAATTAGTTCTTTTGCTTGGGGAATTTTATCTGGATCGATGGCCATTGTAATACTCTGAAAATGTCTGTCGTTTATTGATATATCGTCAATTTTATTCTTGGCAAGTTCAAGATTTCTCTTATGAGAATCTCGTAACTGATGTGAAGGTATATTATTTGTTGAAGTAACTCTTTTTTCATTTCTTGTAATTAGTCCTTCTGAATCAATTTCAATAAGTCCTACCTTTAACAATGAATTAAGAGATAACTGAACCTGATCTTCACAAACGCTCAAGCGTTGTGAAATGTCTGCAGTACTGGAATTAAAGTCTGAGCAATTAATAAGACTTAAAATTGCATAACAAATCCAAGAAGATACAACATCATATTCAGATTCTGTTAAATCATAGTACTCTTTTTTTAGGTTAAACTCTTTTTGAATAGCAAACGGCTCGAGGACAAACTGGAGTTCTTCTTTACTTAATTTAAGTTTTTCTCCTAACTCAGAGGCTAGTGTCTCAGAAATCTTTCTTTTTCCGTTAATAATAGATGAAACAGTTCCTGGACCAAGCTGTAAGTCTCGGGCAAATGCTCTTAATGAATAACTAGAGTTTATACTTTTTCTCGCCTCTAGCTTTCTTTGAAGAATATCTCCAATATTGTTTTGATAAAGTTCCATTTAATTCACTTCACACTTCTATAAAAATTGTGGTTTTTTATACTATAGAAAAATAAACACACTTATCCCAAGGCATTGAACTTATTACACATGTTCATCTATTTATAAATAATTGCTTATGTGAAATCAGGTGTTTCAAATAGTCAGAAACAGTTTAATGCTTGTCCATCTACTCTTTTCGCTATTTTTAAAGCTAAATGTCCAAAAATATATAAAGGAATAAGAATGAAAATTATCATTATTTCACTACTTTTAGCATCATCTACACTTGCTTATGCATCTGAAAAACGTGCTTGGAATTCGACGAATTACCCAGGATTATTTAACCCGTACTACGTCTCTAATATCAATCAGCTTCAAAATAGCGGTCAAGTTGAGAAAAAGCTATGGTCTGGGTACTATTGGCCACATCGTTTTGGTGGAATTGGATTTAGATGGCAAGATGCTAGAGACTATAGGTATCCACAAGCATCAACTAATCCTAATTCTTACCAAACAAAAACTAAGAATGAACTGCTTCAAATGAGTCGTACAGAAATCATGTCTCTTTCTCCTGCCGAGAAGTACGACATTTTTATGAATCGATTTGACTACCCAACCGTTAAATATGAACGCTCTAGAACCTCACCAAATCATCCTCTGTGGTATGGAATCTGTGAAGGATGGACAGCAGTTAGTATCAATCATGAAGAACCGTCTGAAATTGAAGTTGAGATTTTAAATGGTATAAAGCTTCCATTTAGCTCATCAGACATTAAGGCCCTTATTGCCTTCGCAGCAAGCCAATATAACCCAATCGTAAGAAGTTCCATTGGCGCGCGCTGTAACCAAGGATCGAGAGGTGAAGATTGTTGGGATACAAATCCAGCCTCATTCCATCTTATTTTAGCAAATAGAGTAGGCAGAGAGAAACAAACCTTTGCAATGGATCTTGAAGAGGATGTGGAAGTTTGGAATCAACCAGTTTATAGCTTCAAAAGTGACATTAAAAGTAAAAGGGGTATCGGGCCGACTGCTGCGAGAGGAACTGTAAAGGAGTTAAAAGTAAGATCACAAGTTTGGTATATTCAAGAGAGTTTACCGCAAATGAGTCGTCGAAATACTCCAATCATAAAAAGCAAAATGTTTAGCTATATTCTAGAGCTAAACTCTTC
>CAYGQW010000178.1:0-6481 GCA_964352175.1 uncultured Halobacteriovorax sp. | reverse complement strand
GCAGAGACCCGCTTACAAGTTTAGCCAAAAAACTAAAGTTTATGGGTATCGATTTAAAGCGTATTTCAAATTGTGAAGATAGTGAATGCAAAATGAAAAGGATGTCGAAGTTCTTAAGAAGAAGTATTTACGTTTCCAATGGCAAATTCGCACCCGATATTCTCGCCATCCTCCACTCAATGGTTCAAGGGCATGTACAAATTGAAGGAACTCTTGGAATAATCAATGATGATAAATTTGTCGCCTCAATTTCATGGGACAATAAAATTAAAATCCAAGTGCCGCAAAACTACTACCGCTTTAACTTTCAAAGAGCTGTCGAAATTTATCATCTTTTTGGTGAACGCTATTGACTTACGCAAAACTTACGCTAAACTTTAAGTATGGCTATAACAAAAAAACAAAAAGAAGTTTTCGACTATATTTGTGACTACTCAAGTCAAAATGGCTATGCTCCCACTCAAAGAGAAATTAAAGACCATTTTGGCTTTAAGTCTTTTGGATCAGTCCAAGCCTATCTAAAGTACCTGATGAGTGCTGGTTATTTAGAGACTGACTGGAACGCCAGAAGAGGTATCACCCTAGCAGACCAAGGTGAATCTCAAGTTCCTGCCTCAAAGCAGGTTACACAAGAAGTCGAAGATATACCCTGGCTTGGTGATGTTGCGGCTGGAATACCAATCGAAGCAATTGAAAATCCAAGTGAAACCATCCAAGTTCCAAAATCAATGATTTCAAAAAGTGGACAATACTTTGCTTTATCCGTCGTTGGCGAATCCATGATTGAAGCTGGAATTCTTGATGGTGATGTTATTGTCTGTCGCCAACAAAACTCAGCCGATAATGGTCAAGTTGTTATCGCTCTAGTTGACGGCGAAGCAACCCTCAAAACAATTCAAAAGTCTAAGCAGCATATTGAACTTATACCAGCTAACTCTAAGATGAAGTCTTTTCTGGTCGGCCCAGATCAGGACTTTAGAATTGCAGGTATCTTAGTTGGCCTTATGAGATCCTATGTTTGATGCGAAAAGTCTTCGCTTAAAAGCTGTTTCACAAAGTCGAAAAATTATTCATGTTGATATGGACTCATTTTTTGCATCAGTCGAAATGAGAGACCATCCCCAGTGGCGCAATATTCCTCTCGCTGTTGGAGGCCCTCCAGGAAAAAGAGGAGTTCTTTCAACATGTAACTATCAAGCTCGAAAATTTGGTATTCGCTCTGCCATGCCTTCTTCTCATGCTATCCGACTTTGCCCAGAACTTTTGATTGTTCCAGGAAGAATGTCTGTCTACAAAGAAGCATCAATCAAAGTTCACGAAGTTTTTAAAAAATACACCAACCAAATTGAACCAATTTCTCTTGATGAAGCCTATCTTGATGTTACCGATTCAATTTTTTTTAATGGCTCGGCCACTTTACTAGCAAATCAAATTCCAAAAGAAATACAAGAGACAACTGGACTAACTGCCTCGGCCGGTGTGGCACCAAATAAATTCTTAGCCAAGATGGCCAGTGAATGGAATAAGCCCAATGGTCAATTTACTATAACTCCAAATCAAATAGATTCCTTTATTAGCGCCTTACCGCTTTCTAAACTTCCAGGCATTGGTGCAAAAACAGCAATCTCTTTAGAGCGAAAAGGATTTAAGTCTTGCTCTGATATTCAAAAGGCTGATTTATTTACACTCAGACGAAAACTTGGCAATTATGCCCATCGACTCTATGAACTCTCCTTCGGTTTTGACGATCACGATGTCATTACACACTGGCAAAGAAAATCTCTAGGTGTCGAAGAAACATTTGAGCAAGATCTAAACTGCGAAGAAGGCTTATTGCAAATTGATGATCTTCACCAAGAACTTTCCAGGCGATTCAATAAATATTTGCTTAAAGAGACAAATGCTTTAAGTCACAAGGCATTTGTTAAAATTAAAACCTATGATTTCAAGCAACACACACTTGAGAAGATATTGACCGAAGATCTAAAAGAAGTTCCTTCATTAGCGGACTACTCAACCATGCTAAGTGAGCTACTAGACAAATTCTCAACTTCGATCCGTTTAATAGGATTAGGAGTCAGATTAAGTTACGACGATGGGCCTAAACAACTTGATATCGACTATAATCAAGCCATCTAATGATAAAACTAACCACCACAACCTATTCACTTAATCCAAACCAGTTTAAAGCTCTTATTGAGAACTACCGCTTGAGTCTTCCTAACGTAGAGCGAATATGTGTGTGCTTAAAAGACCCCGTCCATCAACTGGCCGCCCTTTACGCCTGCCTGATTGCAGGAAAACGTGCATTTTCTCAAAATCCATTATTATCAGAATCAAGTTTAAATGATCTCGATAAATTATTCTTACCCCAAGCAAAATTAAGCAAAGAAGTTGCGTTTAATCATGATCTTAAGTTATCAGACGAAATTTTACCTGAACAAGGCTTACTCGCAATTGCCACTTCCGGTTCTTCAGGAACTCCCAAAATTGTCTTAATTAAACCATCCGCCTTAATTGCTAGCGCTCAGTCTTCGTCTGATTTTTACCAGCTCCAAAGTGGGGATAAAATCTCCTCGCCGCTTCCCTTGCATCATATCGGTGGCATCATGCCTTTTTGGCGCGCCCTGGCTTCAAAAGCCGAACTTATCCTACCTCTAAATCAAAATTGGCTTGAAGCTTGTCATCCATTGGCGACACAGATCTCCTTAATTCCCTCTCAATTAAAATTTCTACTTCAAAATGAATTTAATTGGGCTAATTTTAAGTCGATCATTATTGGTGCCCAAGCACTTGATGAGAGTACTTTCCAATTAGCGCATAAGGCCAAACTGCCAATAAGTATCAGTTACGGTAGTAGCGAATCGATAGCACAACTTAGTGCTACCGCTCCTGGTGATTTTACTCACAACAATGTTGGAATAATACTCCCCAATCGCATCGTTAAAGTTATTGAGGGACGGGTTTGTTTTAAAGGTGAAGCTAGTTTTTATGGCTATCAAAATGGCTGTGAAGATTTATTTCCGTTTGATGAGCAAGGTTTTTTTCGTTCTCAGGATCTAGCTTCCTTTGATGAGAGTGATCGACTCATTATCAAAGGGCGCCTTGATCAGGTCTATCAATCGGGCGGCGAAAACATTAACCCCGCTGAGTTAGAAAAAAAGATTCAAGCCTTCTGCAATATCGATGAGTGTTATATCTCCCCTTTATCTGACCAGCAATTTGGTATGGTTAATGCTCTTTCAATTGCGTCTAACGTTCAATCAACAATTCATAAAATTATTAATCATAATCAGCAGCTTTCTTCTTTTGAAAAAGTTCGCTTTATTCATTTATTCAATAAGTCTGATCATGCTCTCAAGCAATCAAGGTCATCACTAAAAAATGACGTTCTCACTAGTTTTTCAAAATGGAATCTAAAACAATATAATCGTTTTCATAAAGACAAAAAAAACCTTGTTTTTCTGCACGGTTTTCTAGGTAACTCGACGAGTATGCTCGAGCTAGCAAAAAACTTTGAAGAAGAATTTAATATCTGGAGCCTTGATCTACCTTTTCATGGCAATCACACTCATCATGATTATCAAAATTGGGATCAGGTAATCGATGAACTCGCCTGTCTTTTAGTGCGCTTTAATAATCTTTGGCTTTATGGCTATTCAATGGGTGGACGTCTAACACTCGGCCTTATGGATCGCTATCCTAAACTTGTAAAAAAAGCCATTATTGAAGCAGCTCATCCTGGACTTAAAAATGAGCAAGAACGGCGTGATCGAAGTGAGTTCGAAAATGAAGTTATTAACAAAATGGATAACTTTTCTCAATTTTTAAAAGATTGGTATCAATCCCCTCTTTTTGCTTTAAATGGTGAACAAATCGAGCAATTAACCAAACTCGATTATAACTCTGCCCATGATTACGCCTCAGCGCTTAAAACCTATGGCCTATCCAAACAGCCAGACCTATCTCATCTGCTGCAGGAATCAGATATTGTGACTCTGGCAGGAGAAAATGATCACAAGTACCTAGCATTACTACCAAATCCCTTAGTTATTCCTGACTGTGGCCATAAAAGCTCTTTTCAAGCTCCAAGTGATGTTTATCAGTTAGTTTTACAGTATTTAGCCAAGAACAATTGGCATTGATGTTTTAAATAAATTCAATAATTTACCTATATTAAGACTAGGATAAGTGTTTAGACCTCGTTATCATTTATACTAGAGTTAACCATATAGGATGATAATTATGAAGTTTCTTAAAACACTGACATCACTAACTTTAGTCTTTGCACTTTTCACTCTTCATCTAGAAGGCAGAGCCATTGCTTTTTCAAAAGCTTATTCTCAAGTGCCGGATTCTGTAGAAGATAACAGAAGGGCACCTATAGAAGACGATAGTGACAGCAGATCATCAAATCAAGCTACAGTTCCGGCACCGGCCATCACGCCTCACCCAGACTCAACTGGTGGTGAAGTGATTGGCACTTTAGATTATCGCGGTGATGAAAGTATGACGACTGGTAGCCTTTCTATGAATCAGCTTGTGGTTATGCTCATACTACTTTCAGGTCCTACCATTGGAATTGGTTGTTTCTCACAAATATCTGGTAAAATCTTCGCTGCATCGTCTGCAATTTACCTCCTCATGGAAATCATGAACTATTCTTCGTATAAGAAAGCAGTTTCAAGTACGGAAGAGATGTACGCTGAAGTGGTTGATGATCAAGTCGTGGTTGCCGAACAAATAGCAGCCTTTGTTGCTGCTGAAAGTTTAGAGCTTTCGGCTGCAGATGCCGTGGCCAAAAGATCCGGAAATACTAAAATTTTGGCCATGGGTGTAACTGCCGCGGCGATTGCTTCTTTTGTTGAATACGCAATAACAAAAGTAACTTATGGTTCTTGTGTTGCTGCAGCAACAGCAGCCTTCACTCCATTTGATCCTGTTTGCACTAAAACAACTGCAATAATTGAAGGTTGTTCCATTTCTCCTTGTACTCATGGAGTTGTAGCCTTAGGTGATGAGGGCAGAGCTGCATGTGCAGCTGCAGCTGCGCCTCTTCCGGTCCTAAACCAACCATATGGACCCCAGACTCTTGAGGACTCACAAAAATATGCTCTCATTGATTTACATAATTTTGTCACCAATCCTAAATCACTAGATGATTCAACTCCTGCCAAGAAGGCATCAATAGCACAAAGATTTTCTCAAATTAATGAACTTCTAAACCCACTATTTATCAATTCACTTTATGCCGCTGATGACGCTAAAAAAGGTGAATCAACGGCTGCTAAAGGCGGGATTTTAAGTGGGCTTGGAATTCCAAGCGCTATACTTGGCGGTATCCTAGCTTGGTATGTGCTAAGTAAAACATCACTCATAACCAGAATGGCAAGTGGACTCATCAGAGGTTTATATTTCACTCTTCTTGCAGCCTTCGCTTGGAAAGCTGTTGGCGAACTTGATGGTGCCGAAGGGACTCTAAGAGCTAGGGCCAAGGTTTATAAAGCACTTTATACCAGACTTGGAGCACTTGATTCAACAGATCGCTTTGGCAATATGGGTGGAATAGATAATGCTATAAGAAATAGAATCGGCCAATTTGCCGGCATTCGCGATAACGCCAATCAACCTCGTGATGGAGCACTTTGTTTAGTTGGTAATCTAGGTGAGCAAAGAGTGGATGAAGGCTGTAATTGTCGTCAAAATAATAGTTGTTCTAAAGTCGACTTCTCTTCAGTTGGTTTTGATCAACAGGGCTTACCTGGATTTTTTGGAGATGCCACCAGTGGGCTTCAATCAGGAGCCAATTCACTCTTTTCCGGTAATTTAAGTGGAGCCAACGGCTCGTTTGCCGGAGTCTCCAGAAATGCCGCAAATCTTAGAAAATTAAATGATAGAATCAAGAATCAATCTAAAGCCTTAGCTAGTACAAAAAATAATAAGTTAGACAAAAATCGCGCAAAAGCTTTAGATAAATTTGAAAATTCACTTGAAGGTGAAGTTAAAGGTATTGCCAAGTCCACCGTCAAACGCGCCCTATCAAGTAGCAAAGGCTCTGCCTTATCATCACTTGGCATAGGCGGCGGCGGCATTCGTTCTGCAACCACAGGTGATCCAAAAGACCTTAAGCCAAAAGACTTTGTGGCCAGTGTTCAAGCTGCAGCGGCGCCTGTATCTGCACAACAAGGAGCCAGTCCGCTGGATGGGTTTAAGTTTGATTTTCCTGATGACAGCTCAGGAACAGGTAGCACTGACTTTCCAAACATGGCAGATGGAGTGCTAAATCAAGGTGATGCTTTAGCAGACTTTGAAAACAATGAGAGTGATATCAGTGATCGAAAAGAAGAAAATATCTTCAATATCATCACCATGAGATACTTCAAATCAGCCTTTCCTCGCTTTTTTAATGAGGAAGGAAGTGATTCAAACAGTTTAGAATAAAACTAGAGCTTTGTTAGATAATAAAAAAGCCGCTCATAGA
>CAYGQW010000177.1:0-6507 GCA_964352175.1 uncultured Halobacteriovorax sp. | reverse complement strand
GGGTTCTAGCGGAATCCTTCCCCTAGTGGCTCTCGCGTTATGCTTTGGCCCTTCATAACTCCTATCGACTTCTTTTTTTAATAGCTTTAGAAAAACTGACAAAAATATAGACAATATTTTTCAGCCTAAACCACCGTTTTTATAAGAAAAATGCAAAAAGAGTTTTTTAGTCGGGAATTTTTATTCCGGCTGATTGCCTAAAATACAGTCAATGAATCATCAAAATATCAAAATTTTAAACACTCGTGATGAAGCAGCTGCCTTATCTTTGATCGAAAAGAGTTTTGGCTACACTAATGAGTTTCATTATAAGGAGGACTTCCTTCCTTTATTTGATTCACGCTTTAACTCCCATTCAATCAGTTTATATGACAATGAAAAACTCATTGGACACTTAGGTTATTGCCTAAGGGATATCATTATTAAAAATAGTACTTTGCCTTTTTGTTTTATTGGAGCAATTGCTATTGATGAGCAATACAGAGGTAAAGGCTTATTTAAGTTAATGATGAATAAAGTTATTGAAGATCTTAATAACGAGGTTGCTGGTTTTCTTTTATGGTCATCAGAAAATCAGATGTATGAAAAATATGAGTTTTATGAGTGTGGTCATATTTATAAGTGGGGAGAAGAAGAAATAACATCTTCCTATACAAAAGTTTTAAACCTCAACTTTCAACAACTTGAACAAATGAAGTCATTGTATGAAAAATGTTGGTCAAATAGAGTAATAAGAACTGATCAGCATTGGAGAGCACTCAACGATATGAGTTCAATTGATGTTTATATTGATAACGAGAATGAAAATATAAAGGGCTATTTTATAAGAAACAAAGGATTTGATTTAAGTGGAATTATTCACGAGTATGCTTGTGAAGATATAAATAAATTCTTAACAGAGTTTCAAAAAAGTAATGTATGGTCACCAATTAAAAATAAAAAAAATATGCAAAAGCTTTGGTTGGCAATGGCAAGGCAAGGTAAACGATGGCCTTCGAATTTCAAGTCGATTAAAGAAGAATTTAATTCTTTAGATATAATGATAGGTGGAGTTGACTCAGTTTAAGTTCTTCTGGTCGACATCCAAGCCCTGGCTAAACATGATAATCCTAGTAGCCAAAAGACCCATACAATTGGTGGAATTGCGTGAATACTTGGAATTCTAGAAGTATCTAAAAGAAATGCACCAGAGAACGTAAAGATGCCAGACAAGAAACTAAAACCTAAAAATTCCATTGATGCTGTTAACTTTGAAACTGATTCATCGACTCCAACATGTTTTAATTCAAAGGCATAACCACCTTTGGCGAAGGATCTTAAAAACCACTTAGCATGCCTAGGTAATAACCTGAGCATCCCGATCATATCTCGCCCTGCCCAAAAGGCTTCTTCCATTAATTCTTCTTTGGAAATCGACTGCTTAACGAGTGAGCCAATATCCTTTTCTAATAGTGCAAAGACATCAAGATCATAATCAAGAGCTTGCCCAACCCCATCAAGAGTCATTAAGGCCCTAAAGACAACAAACCATTCTCTTGGAAGATAAATTCTATGTTTTTTCAAAGTATGCAAGATCAACTGAAAGACTTCACTATAGTTTGTCTGCTGAATTGTTAGTCCAACATATGGAGTAAGAACAGATCTAACGTCCCCAACAAGCGTATCCATATCCGGCGGATCATCATATTCAGCAACATCTAAAAACTCGTAAACGAGGTTTTCATAATTATGGGTGACGAGTGAATAAACAATAGCAATAAAGCTCTGTCTCCCTTTTTTACCGAGACTTCCAACTAGACCAAAGTCTACGACTCCAATTTTATTGGCTTCATTTAAGTAAAAAAGATTACCACCATGAAGATCTGCATGAAAAAAGCCATCAGCTAAAAACGTTTTAATGAAAACTTCTACGCCTTTATCTAAAAGAGGAAGAACCTTATCTCTTTGTTTATTCATTTCGTCGTGATTACTAAACTTAATGCCATTAAGAAATTCTGCAACCAGCAGATTTTCTCTAGTTAGGTCACGGTAAACTTTAGGAATATAAAAAGCTTCATTCGGGTCATGTTTGGCACAGTTTTGCTTAAGACGATCACAGTTTAAAGCTTCAACATTAAAATTCAATTCGTTTTGCAAACTTGAGGCAAAATCATTCACCATCCTAGTGACACCAAGAAATCGGATTTCTTCACTGATGCGCTCTGCTTGCTGAGTAAGAAATAGAATGATTGAAAAATCCGTTTGCATGGTTCTTTCAATGCCGGGTCTTCTGACTTTTAATATGACATCTTCACCGCTGACAAGTTTCGCTTTATACACAACACCAATTGATGCAGTACCGATAGGTTTATCATCGATTTGACTAAAAATTTCATCTAATGGCTTATCAAGACTGTCTTGAACGGACTCTTTAAGATCTGAGAAATTTATAGACTTCACTTGATCTCTAAGTAGTCTCATTTCAGAAATGAAACCTTCGTCAAAGATATCTTCACGAGAACAAAGCAATTGTCCAAACTTTATAAAGGCTGGTCCCAGTTCTTCAAAACAAAGCCTGAGCCTCGAGCCAATAATTTGCCCCCAATCTTTCTCACCTTGCTCCTTCATTTCTTGTTTAATCGTTTTTTTGCCAGACGGTAAAACGAAGTCAGGCAAATAGGTAAGAACACCGCCATGAGCGACAAACTCAGCAAAACCATGCCTTGCAAAAATAGTCACAATCTCACGTAAACGAGAAACGTTTCTAATAGTTTTTCCAAACCTTATACCGGTTCTAATGGGGTCCATGCTTTTCCTTTGTCTTAAGTCTATTGTAAAGCAACCTAAGTAGTCGAAAAGGCTGGATTATTCTGCCTTTTCATGTCGCTTTTCGACTTTTTAAGTGGTTTTTGACCGTGCTAGACTCTTTTTTTTAACTACTAGGTTGGATTTTGAAGAAGCTGACAATTTTACTCTTATTTCTTATATCGCTTAGCTCCCAAGCTTCTCAAGTATGCAGTCGAGTTGCGATCATTAATTATCAAGAGATCTTGGTTGATACTAGCTCAACTCAAAAAGGTGAAGGGCTTCGCTTTTATTTAGAAAAAGATAGCGTTGCGAAAAGTTTCCTCGACGAGTATCAAGAAGGGACAAAAATTAAATGGCAAAATGCCGCCCTTGGAACTCTTGGAAGTGGCCTCGTTATTGGTGGATTATTTGCTGGTGACGGAACAGATACAAAGAAAACTCTGCTCATTGGTGGAGCTGCTATGATTATCGTTAACTTTTTTATGGCAAGAACTCTTGAATTTAATAACGAACAAAACCTTAACAAAGCTATTGAAGAATATAATAAGAGGAATTTGCCAAAGATATTCTTTTATCCTGAAGGTCTGCCTAGTGACTCAGGTCAAAGCCCCGGTTTAGGCATGGCCATTGTTAAAGACTGGAGTTTTTAATGCCCGGCTTAAACTGCCATCACTGTGGCAAAGATACAGGACTAGAGGCTGGTTCTGCCGTGTTCAGAACAACGGACTGCCCTTTGTGCTCCAGCGATCTTCGTTGTTGTGTAATGTGTAAGTTCTATGAACCTAATTCGTATAATGAATGCAGAGAGACTCAAGCAGACCGTGTTGCCGAAAAGAAAAAAGCTAACTTTTGCGGCTTTTTCGAGTTTGGTTCAAAAAATCATCAAAAAGATATTCAAAATCAAGTAAGTGCGGCTGAAGCACTTTTTAAAAAATAATAGAGGCATAAATGGCAACGGAAAATCCAATTACAAAATCAGGACTAGCAAAAGTTGAGAAAGAACTTTCTCATCTTATAAAAGTTGAAAGAGAGGGATTGAAAACAACAATCGCGGAAGCAAGAGAGTTGGGTGACCTTAAGGAAAATGCTGAATATCATGCGGCCAAAGAAAAACAAAGTCATGTTGAAGGACGAATAGCACATCTTCAAGCTGTTGTTGCCGCTGCAAGAGTTGTCGATTTAAGTAAAGTTGAGACTGATAAGATTGTTTTTGGCGCCACAGTAACTCTTTACGATAGCAACAAGCAAGAAAGCGTTAAGTATCAAATAGTTGGTGAAGAAGAGTCAGACTCTAAAACAAAAAAAATTTCCTTTAAAAGCCCTTTAGGTAAAGCACTGATCGGAAAAGAAGTCGGTGACACTATCATTGTTAAGGCCCCCAAGGGTGACTTAGAGTTTGAAGTTGAAGATTTAGAGTACATTGAACAAGACTAATATATCTTTAGATTCATCGATTACTAGCCTTGGTAAAAAAACTACCAAAACAATGGAATCGCTTAAGTCTGTAGGGATCAATTCAATTTTTGATCTTTTATGGGTTATCCCATTAAGAATCTTTAAACTACCTCCAATACAACCAATTTCGATGGTTCTCGAAGGTAAATATTTTAGAGGTGTTGGGAAAGTTGTTTCATTTCAATCTAGACCCAACTTTAAAGCTCACGGCAAAGGCAGGGTTCCTCTCAACAATTTAACAATCGTGGTAATGGATTTAAATGATCAAGCCACGATCCAGCTCAAATGGTTTAATTGCTACCCCTCAGTAACAAGTAAGCTTAAAGAGTTGGAGAAGATATATTTCTCAGGAGTTGTTCAGTCATTTCAAGGAAATTTACAAATTATATCGCCCGAAACTAGTTCAGATCCATTAGATAGTTCTGGTGAAGATGATTTTATTATTCAATACCCGACAGTTAATGGGATTAATTCGGGTAATTTAAAAAAACTAATAGCTAAAATACCTGAATCAATATGGAACATCGATGAAGTACAATTATCAAGCTCAAGTCGCTTCTTAGGTTTTATGCAGTCAATGCGAGTTTTGCATGGGAAAGACTCAGTAATAGCTTGGAGCGAAGAAAAAAAAGAAAAAGCCAGAGAATCACTAGCTTATTTTGAGTTTTTTTGTGAACAGCTTAAACATAAGGTTAGAAAACAAAAACTGCACCTCTCTCCTGCTATCATTATGAATGTTAATCATGACGAAATGCTTAGTCATGTTCAAAATCTTTTCCCTTATAACTTGACTATAGATCAGAAAAAATCGTTGATTGATGTTTTTACTGATTTTCTAGGTCCTGGCCCTATGATGAGGATGATTCAGGGTGATGTAGGCTGTGGCAAAACAACCGTTGCCTTTGGAGCAGCAATCGCTACGGTTGGCTCTGGTCATCAAACGGCTATTATGGCCCCAACTGAATCACTAGCACTTCAGCATTATAAAAATTTAAAAAAAATAATACCTCAAGATGGTATTGAAATTGCCCTACTGTTGGGAGCAACTTCCAGCTCAGACAAAAAGGATATTTTAGTAAATTTAAAAAGTGGAAAGATAAAGATTATCATAGGCACCCATAGTCTTTTTCAAGATTCAGTCGAATTTAAATCACTAGGACTTGCTGTCATCGATGAACAACATAAATTCGGTGTTAATCAACGCCTAAAGCTTGTTGGTAAAACTACAGGTTGCCATTGCCTCTTGATGACAGCGACGCCAATCCCAAGATCACTATCACTGACTCAATATGGCGATTTAGAAATCTCAATCATTAAAACTCTTCCAGGTCATAGAAAGGGTTTTAAAACTAGAATTATCTCTCCTGATACATATCCTAAGTTTCTATCTTTCTTAAAGACACGTATTTCTATGGGAGAACAGGCTTACGTAGTAGTTCCGGCCATTGAAGAAAGTGAAAACATGGACACTGCAAATCTTATTGATGCTCATAAAAAATTCCAGGCATATTTTCCGAACTTAAAAGTAGAAGGTTTGCATGGTCAACTAAAGTCTGAGCAAAAGCAAAAAGTCCTTATTGATTTTAACGAAGGAAATATTGATATTCTCGTTTCAACAAGTGTTGTTGAAGTTGGAATTGATGTTGAAAATGCAACAATTATGGCGATTATCAATCCTGAACGGTTTGGTTTATCTTCTCTTCACCAACTTCGAGGCCGGGTCGGTCGTGGATCCAAACCTGGGTTCTGTTTTTTAGTTTGTGAAAAAATTCCAAGTCAGCAAGCATTTGAAAGGTTGCGAGTCATTGAAAGTACTGATGATGGATTTAAGATTGCTGAAGAAGATTTAAAAATTCGTGGCGAAGGAGATATTTTTGGCACTTCACAATCAGGTAGTGGCGGATTTAGGAGAATTGCAAATATTATTACAGACTATCCTCTATTAGAAATTGCTAGAAATGATGTTGAAAAGTTGAGCGTTAAAGACGACTTTAAAAGTCATCCCATTGTTAAATTAATGGCTCAAAATGACCATGTAGTATCTACTGTCTAATAAAGTTAAAATAATATTATGTTTAGTCTTGAATTAAAATCTTGTCCAGATCCAGAACGCCTTGGTGTTTATAATTTTTACTTCCCTAAAATTTTGATATCAAGAAGATTATCTGAATGTCATCTCTATTTACCGGATCACTCTTTAAATGGAAAAAGCCTTTTAGTTAGAGAGGTTGATGGTGGACTTGAAGTGCATGAGCGATCTAATAA
>CAYGQW010000176.1:5627-6526 GCA_964352175.1 uncultured Halobacteriovorax sp. | reverse complement strand
TAAGGAAGAAGGAGTCCTTACAAGAGGGCTCGAAAGTAGAGATCACGCTATCGATCGAATTTGATAAGTGGTTTTGGGATAAAATTACGAACTAGTTCAAATTTGCAATTATTTCTTTGAGATCAAAGTTTTGACTGCTACAGTTTATGGATGAAAAACATCACTCTTGCTCTTTGTGGCTTATTTCTTTTTAGCAGCTGTTCTCTTTTAGACTTCAACTCAGTTGAGGGAAAACTGGCCTATGACGAACATTTCGTCACTGTGAATGATATTGATTATAAGTCTAATGAATCTGAAAGTTATGGTGTGTCGATTACCAAAAGGAATCCTTTCCCCGAGGGTTTTGCCTTTGATTATGATTTCTTTCCTGATATTTCTTTTGAGCAATCTGAGCTCTATACGACTGACGCCGCTCTAAGGGCAAGTGTTGCCAATATTAAAATGAGAAGAATTTCGGCCTTTGTTGGAGCAAGAACTAATTTTCACACACCTGTCGGTACTTTCGATCTAAGCGTTGCTGCTGGTCCCTCTTATGTTGAGACCTATAACGACAACTTTGATACCTCTACGGTTGAGGCAACATTTCGCTACCAAGCTGGATATACCGCCTACGTCTATAAGGGTGTCTATGTCGGGGCAAACTTTATCTTTCAAGAATCCCCGAATAAGACCTATTCCGAGTATTACTCACTAGTTTACAAGCTGGGTTATACTTTCTAGTTACTTATTTTCCGATGCAATCTCTCGACTCGATTTGCACCAATCAACTTTCTTCTTGGTACCACCGTCATAAGAATACGCTAAGCCATTTTTAAGTAGATAGCTAGATAGAGATTTTCCATCGATCAAAACGTCGGCGTTTATTCTGAAATACTTATCGCGACTGACATGAACAAGAT
>CAYGQW010000176.1:0-5617 GCA_964352175.1 uncultured Halobacteriovorax sp. | reverse complement strand
CTTTAAAAGATTTTCAACTAAGCGTTTAGCGTCGCGTGCTTTTTGTTTTTCACAAGCGACTTTGGTTTTAACTTCTGGAGTATCAACGCCACTAACTCGAACATTTATTTTTTCACCAATCAGTGGATGAACATCCGGTACGTTAAAGGTGATAGTATCGGCGTCGTAATTTCGGACATACTTCACACAGCGAAAGGTATCTTTGTCGTGGATGCAGGACTCTGTTGCCATTAAGGCAAACGAGCACAGACTAAGCAGACATAGGATGAAGGTCTTCATAGGTTCTTATCGGTTAGATTACTTTAGAAATTCAGAATCTATCAGTGTATTTTTAAGGACATTAATAAAAGAGCCGGACTTTCAAAGTCGACGCTTAACTCCTCATCTACAATTACGTTGAAATTCTGATTAAGTGCCAACTATTTGCCCCTCTCATTTTCAACATAAATCTACTTTCTTTTTATGATTTCAATAACTTAGAATAGTCACCCATAAGAAATCTCTTAAATTGTTTTATACTTAAGACGATAAAGAGGAACGGTGATGATCTTTAAATACTTAATATTCTTGAGCCTTATTAATACGATCTATGCCAGCGATCAGGTATTAACTTGTCCCGACATTCCTCCCGAAATATTAGCTACTTGTTATGACGGCGAAGTCGTTGGACCGATTGAAGAAAGAAAAATTGAAGAGTATCAAACCCTTTTGGCCAATATCGCGACTCCTTACGCTGAGACTTTTCAAGAAAGTTTAGTGGCATCAAGTTTAGAGCTCATAAAAAGAAATGAAAACGAATATCTAAATGTATTTCCCGATCTTAAATCGTTTGAAGACGACCCTGAATTTCAATCTTGTAAAAAGTATACCGAGAGCTTTCCACCTAACCCCTTGAGTAATGAAGAAGTTCATATACAAAAGCATCTTCTTTTAGGAGATCAAATTAATGGCGCTTTAATTTCGAAAGTTGTCTTTTCGCAAAGAGAAAAAATGCGAGATAGATATAGAGCAATTAAAAGTGATAAAGTAAGAGAAGTTAGACAAAAATGTCGTGAAGATAGTGTTAATGAACAAGTCTGTGTTGTAAGAGAACAAACTGAGCTAGATCCAATCAACGCTGCACTCTCCATTGAACTACAAGAGTATGAGAACATCACTGCAGCTATTTTCCAGCAATACCCTATGCTTTTTGAAACATACAATCGTAGTGAGATCATTCCAATTATTGAACTAACGCCATCAGATTATCAAAATAAACTTCTTGAAAGTTTTGATAGTTCTTCCCTGGCAGATATTGAATTTGATCCCTCTAACAAGAACCGTGCTATTGAGCAAATTCAAAATGCAATCAACTCCGATTCTAGCCATAAGCCAAGTGCGGAAACATTATCAAAGAAAAGACTACCTCTTTTAGTTGAAACTGAAAAAGCTGTTAAAAATCACTTAGAGAAATTGAAAGGATCTGCCATCAATATTTGTGATGAAGATTCAAATAAGAACTTGCACCATTCAGATGCACTGGTTAGTTTTCAATTGAATAAACTTAAGTCTCAGGGCTTATCTAGAGAAAATTTTGCTGAAGAGTTTCAAAAACTGCAAGTTGGCTTTTGCCAATTAAGTCGTGAACATCCGCGTGAGACAGGCATATCGACAACAACAATCGTTGGTGGTGGAATTGTCGCTGTAGGCGTCGCTGCTCAATTAATTCCTGTGGCCGGAAACCTAGCGGGATCTGCAGCCATTCTTGGTGGTATTTCTATAGTTGCGGGTAGCGGGATACTCGCCTACGAGAGTTTTACTAATTTTCAACAGTCCTCAGCTAATGAAGAAATAGTTATCGGACTACAGGCTGCTGGCCTGGCCAATGAAGACTTTCTAAGTATCAGAGATGCTATTCGTGACCGTCGATTTAACGGAGCGATGCTATTGAGCGAAGTTGTTCTGGCGCCAGTTGGTGCTCTAAAACCTCTTCGAGGGGCGTTAGGTGGTGCTCGGACCACCAGTAGTGTAAGTAGCAGTGTAAGCAATCAAGTTGTCAGTGAGTCTCAACGTATCAGTAATCTTGAAAATGCTTCCGGTATTCGTTTGAGACAGGCATTGGGTTCTCGTCTTGCAGAAAAAGGTTCAACCAGTAATGATGTTTTTAAAATTAATATAGACTCGACTCCAACTGTACTTAAAGTTCTAGAGGACAGACCAGCAGAACTAGGAAGAGAGCTAGCCGCCTTTAACGTAGATAGGCTTTTTGGTATTAATAGAGTTCCAGTGAGTGCTAAAAGCCAAAATGATAATCTGCTACAAGAATTTATACCCGATGTATCAAATAACGGACCGATCGATCAGACGACGCAGTTCTTTGATTATATTATTGGCAATACTGATAGAGTAGGAAATGCTGGCAATAGGCTGGTGCGAGAAAATGGAGATATAGTCCATATTGATCATGGAAATGCTTTCTTCTTAAAACAAAATAGCGTGATAACACCTAGTTCAACTGCTCAAGATATTTCTTCTCTTCTTCCATCTGATCCACAAGTTAGAAGACAATTTTTAAATACGACGGATGAACAATTCAATGAAGCTCTTAGACCATTACTGGAACATAAAGGTGACAATTCCTTAGAAGCCCTAGATGCATTATCTGCAGCTAAAGAGCGTTTTCGTTCTCTTAGAGATAGGGCCATCGAGCTTGGTTTAGATAATTAATCTCTTGGTGGAGGCGTATCACTAAGACTGTTCAGCCCACCACATGTTTTCTTCCACCGGAAGATAAAAAAAATTGCAAACACTTTGCACTAGTTTTGTTCGAATAGCACTCGATTCTTAATGACCCCTTAATACTCCGCCGTCAACCGCAATACTCTGCCCATTAATATAAGCGCCTTTTTCTGAGGCTAAAAATGTCGCCAAATCAGCTAACTCATGAGGATAACCTAAACGTCCGGCTGGAACCATTTCCTTTACTTTTTGCTCAGACAAGTTGAGTGCTTTTAGTCGATCGGTATTAGTGTAACCTGGCAATAAGAGATTAACGGTAATTCCAAACGCTGCATATTCGTTAACAATGGTTTTTGCTAGGCCTGAAAGACCTGCGCGAAATCCATTAGAAGTAGTAAGACCGATCAATGGCTCTTTTGCAGCAACAGATGTAATCATCAAGATTCTACCAAAATTTTGCTCTTTCATACTTGGCAGTAACGCTTTCATCGCCTCAATCGGACTCATCCACAGTGCCTGAAAATCTTCTTGCCACTGCTCAACGCTTACGTCTAAAAAATTATTTTTCTTAGGTCCGCCGGTATTAGTAACTAAAATATCAATCTGTCCCATCTTGGCAATTACACGTTCAACTAGTTTCGCGGTTTCGCCTTTATGTGAAAGATCGGCGGTCTCAAAATGAGTGGCACCAATTTCTTTTGCTGTCTTAGAAATATTTTCAAGACTTCTAGAGACGATGCAAACCTCAACACCTTCTGCAATCAGTGATTCGGCCACGGCCCGGCCAAGTCCAGTTGAAGATCCCAGAACTAACGCTTTCTTTCCATTTAGTTGCAAATTCATACTCTAAACCTTTCTTCGCTCAGACCGAGCCATTCTAGTGCATTTTTATATAATAATTTTTCTTTTACTTCTTTTGAAAGATCACTCTTTACAATCAACTCACCTGGAGTTGTCTCGCCAAGAGGAAATGGATAATCGGAACCAAGAGCAACACGATGCTCCCCTACTAGTTTTACGATAAACTTCAGAACATCCGGATCATGAACCAGAGAATCTAGCCAAAACTTACCCAAATAGTCCTTCGGATTAACAGGGTTATCAACCGCAACTAAGTCCGGACGACAATTAAAGCCATGTTCAATTCGACCAATCGTCATGGGAAAACTTCCGCCACCATGAGCGAAAGCAACACGTAAGCGTGGAAACTTTTCAAAGATGCCACCAAAAATCATGGAACAAATAGCTAGGCTTGTTTCGGCCGGCATTCCCACTAACCACGGCAGCCAGTATTTAGTCATTTTTTCTTGTCCCATCATTTCCCATGGGTGGACGAAGAGGCACATGTCTAAGTCTTCAAGTGCTTCATAGACCGGATAGAGCTCGGTATTTTCAAGATTCCAATCATTGATGTGGGATCCAATTTGTACGCCATTGACCCCCATGGATTTCAAACGCTTTAATTCTTTAACCGCTAACTCTGGAGCTTGCATTGGTAAAGTTCCAAGGGCGATAAATTTATCAGGCCTATCACTGGCAACTTTGGCGATATGATC
This sequence comes from uncultured Halobacteriovorax sp., assembly GCA_964352175.1. Taxonomy (GTDB): domain Bacteria; phylum Bdellovibrionota; class Bacteriovoracia; order Bacteriovoracales; family Bacteriovoracaceae; genus UBA4207. The sequence continues at coordinate 1,343 of CAYGQW010000176.1, read as the reverse complement.
ATTTAAAAATTGAGCAACATACTCACCATCTTTGGCTTTGGCCCAATAACAAAACATAACAGGCACTGTCGATAAAACTTGAATCGTGTCAGTTTGACGTGCTTCGGGTTCATAGCAATTAGGCGCTACAGTTCTGAAGAATTTTCCTGAATCATCAACCATATCAGCGCTACAGCTTTTGCCACAGACGTGATTATGTTTCAGATTGATGAATCCTCCGTAGCCAAACTTTTCTTTAAATTTTGGAATCTCAGGCGGTAAAATATGAGTGTGAATATCAATTTTCATTCCCACGTCCTACCGTTAATGGTGCCACAACTACAGTGACCACTGTCTGAATTATAATAACGCTCGAAAACGGCACCAAAATCTTTTTCAATGTCTTTTAAATAAAAAGATTCTTCATACAGCTTGGTTTGACAATTTTTACAATACCACTGCAGCTTATCTTCATACTTATCGTGGCGAACGGTCTCAATGACTAAACCGATCGAATTGGCACCTCGTTGTGGTGAGTGCGGAACTCCGGCCGGTAAAAGATAAACATCCCCTGCATTTAAGTGAATGTCTTCAAACTTACCTTGTTCGTTAACGATGCGAAGAAAGATTGAGCCCTCAATTTGATAAAACCACTCTTCCGTCTGATTAACGTGAAAATCAGTTCTTGAGTTTGGGCCGCCGACGGCCATAACAATATAGTTTTCGCCTTGATGAATAACTTTGTTAGAGACCGGTGGCTTAAGCAGATGGCGGTTTTCTTCAATCCATTTTTGAAAGTTCATGGGTTGATTCATGCTATCACCGCAATACACTTAAGTTCGATGGCAATAGGAGTTGGTAAACAATTTATTTCAAGAGTAGTACGACATGGCGGATTATTGGCAAAGTATTCTTTCCAAAGTCGATTATAGGTTGGAAAATCATCTTTCATATTGGTTAGAAAAACCGTGACATCAACTAGACTCTCCCAACTGGCACCAGCTTCTTCTAATATATGTCTGACATTTTGAAAAACACTATGACATTGTTTTTCGATATCATAACTTTCGATGCTTCCCTGACTATTCAAAGTCACACCTGGAATTTCTTTTTTACCGCGCTCCCTTGGACCTACACCAGATAGAAACAGCAAATTACCCACTCGTTTGGCGTGAGGATAGAAACCAACAGGTTCAGGCGCTTTATTAGAATCAATTGAAGTCATACTAACCCTTACAGATATTTTTCATATTGCTAAAAAATTCAAGAATATATTTTCCACCCTCGCGGCCTCGACCTGATTCCTTTATGCCGCCAAAAGGGGTTCTTAGATCACGCAGCATCCAAGTATTGATCAAGATAAT
>CAYGQW010000175.1:0-6582 GCA_964352175.1 uncultured Halobacteriovorax sp. | reverse complement strand
CTTAATAATAGATTCTGGTTGAAGCCTAAAGTATTGATGAAAGAAGAATAAAAACTCTTTATGTTCAGCAATTGCATCGCGATAGTTTTTGCGGTTTCGATGAAACTCATTAAGAAGGGCTTCATAAAGCCATGCTTTTTCGGGGAAAGCTTTTATTAATGAAACTAAAACCTTTTTATTAAAAGGAAACATTAATACTCGCACAGATGTAGTAAGATTTCGCTTCAAAACGAGCGCACTTTTGACAAGATTTTTGATTGGCCCAGGAGCTAGCTGTCTGGCTGTATTTAGTAATGAAATCATTGCCTTAACTTAGCTTTTAAGTTGTCTATTGTCTAAGGCATCTTAATCAAAGAATGCTTGAAAGAGGAATCTTAATGGCCTGTTACAGAAGGGGGAACTTAATATAAAACCTAATAAAACCAATACAACCTAATTGCAATTTGCAACAATTAAGTACATTTATACGAGAGACTCCTGGCCAAGCCTAGGCAGGTAGCAAACGAAATGATTGTCTGTTTTCAAAAAGATAGTCCATTGAAATCACTTCAAAAAGTTTATGTCGATACATTTCAATACTTTAAGATCAATGTGGCGGCGGCGCGTCAGTGCTGTGTTTGTCCACGTGAGTATAAAGATTAAAATAACATTCTCAATTTATCAAAATTCTTCATTAAGTAATATGAAGGTGGATGAATATCTTTATTTTTTTCGAAACATGTCAAATCATCTCGAGAACTGAGAGTTATATATCCATCCCCACACCGAATTGAAATTTCTTTTAAAGAGCAATCAATAATGGTTCCAATTGAATACCTATATTGATCACTTGATTTCAACAATAGAGTCTTTGCAGACTCTATATTATATACCCTTTCTTTATAAACTAACTTTGCACAGGGATAAGGTGGTGAAAAAGAGTTAACCAACTGAATAATTGATTCACCACTCATCCGCGGATCGATTAGGCAGTCGTGAAGTGTGCGTGCCCTCCAAAGGGAGACATCTCCTTCTTGATCAAACAGTATATTTTTTCGAAGATTCTTGATCACCTTTGGTATACCAATCAAAGCAGCCTCACACATATTGCTGTTACTGTCTTTAATTGGGTTGTAGGGATCAATGCAAAAATTTTCTTTATGAATTATCTTGCCCGAATCAATATTTTTATCCATTTTAAAAAATGTGAGCATTGAAGATTTTGCACCGAGGTTGATTAACCAATGAATTGGGTGCCTTCCTCTTCCCGTTGGCAAGTCAGTAGGGTGAGTACCGATAGTGCATAGCTTGGGGCTACTCAAGGTTTTTTCTTTTAAAATCTTGGGCCAAGTTGAAAACAGAATATCTATTGAATATTGCTCTAATAAATCACAGAACTCTGGGGTGTTAATATCCACAAACTCAAAGTAATGAATATTCTTATCTTTTGAATAAGTTTCCAATGATAGTGAGTTTAAAGGAAGATCCTCCTTCGGTAGTGAAACAATCCCAATGACATTAATTCCTTCAGATGCGATAAGTCCTTCAACACAACTTCTTGTGAATTCAGTAGTTCCTAAAACTAAACAATTCAAAATCATCAATTCCCTTCTTCATATGGAGGTATAGTAAAATCGAAAACGTATGAATTTACTATATCACACTTCACGTTTTTCAATATTTTAAAACCTTTTAAATGTTAATAAGTCAAAAAAAATGAATTGCTTAAGCACCTTCATTTTAAGAAATAGCTAGAGTTCTTACTAAAAATTGAGAGGAATTTACCCCCTAATTCTACAAAATTACTATTTTTCTGAACAACCTTAACCTCACTCTCTGGAGCTAGAGACAAAAGACAATGTGAAATATTATTTGTAATTAATGCTTCACTTGAATGTATTGCTATTTGGGTTCCAGGAAGAAAATATTGAGACTTATGAACATTATCATCTATGACATAGTCAATTAAATCCTCAACCTCCATAAGATTTACGAAAGCAACACTCATATGTCCCGCACCAAAAAGTGCAACCTTTCCATCCTTCTTAAATTCGATCAGTCGCTCTCGAACTTCTATTTTTTTATTAGAAAATGATTGAACAAAATTTTCAAAATGAGAATGTTGAGGCGCAATCTTGATAGGCTTTAAAGACTTTTGCGCAATAGCAATGCAGGCATCTTCAAGCGGGTAGGGCTCTTGGATATAGGTGTGGATATTTAGACCTGAATTGATGAGAAAACTTTTAAAGAGTTCGGGTGTAAAGTAGAGATTATGTTCTTCCCAAACTGTAGTGTAATCACAAAGCTCAAAGGCTGCACCACATTCAGGAATTTCAATAACGATATATGAATTTTCATGAGTTAGAATTTTAATCGCCTCAATAAACTCAAGAATATTAATACTATGTTCGATAACATGTCGGCAGATGAAAATATCTGCTTTTCCGTATACTTGTTCAAAGCGCTTCGCAAATTCAGCATTAAAGCCATCAACAGCACTTTCAACATTGGCCAAAGGATTCGTAATAAGAAAATCTTTTTGAATATCGAAGCGGTAAGTATTTGGGTAGCCAAGTTTATTGAAGCGATCGAGGGTCGAGTCTTCTTTAAAGGTTAGGCCAAGAATCTTTGATTGAGTACCGATCCCATCTAGTTTTGTTAATTTTTCAACAAGTCGATCAAGGTGACCTTCAGGCTCAGTGCATGTTAGCCAATCAAAACGGGGAACCAGCTCTTTTACCGGAAAAGGAGTAGTGATTTGAACTAAACCACAATCTTTACATTGCCCCATCTTGATTTGATGCTTGTAGTTATCTTCGTTTTCATTATTTGAAAAACGATGTGATACGGGCTGATCACCGAAGTCTATATTGTTTATAAATTCTGCTGATTGGCAGAGTTGGCAGTTCGCCATATTAAAACTCTCTTTTTAAAATTTCATTTAAGCCATCAGCAAGTGAAGTGAAATTAACTTGAGGGAAATGCGATTTAATCAGGCTTGGATCAAAAAAATGATCAACCTTATCTTTACTTCGCTCTCGATGTTCGAGGATAGCTTTATTTCCCGTCAGTTTTTCACTTTCACAGATTATGTCTGTGAAAGTGTATGAGTTGCCGGAAATTGTATTCACAATGCCTGTAAATGAAGAATGCAGACTTTCGCTGATAATTTTTATTAAGTCAGATAAGTAAATGAACTCTCTTTTTTCAGAGCCATCTCCCCAGAGGTTAATAGTCTCACTTTTAAATATCTTCTTCAGAAAGCCATAAGGATCATAATTTTGATCGTTCGAATTCTCGCCGTAAACGGTTGGAGGTCTTAAAATAACAAGCTTATCACCGGCACTCTTTTGTAGTAGGTATTCAGTTTGGGCTTTTCCAATTCCGTAGAATGAAGTCGGTGTGAGGGGAATGCTTTCAGAGATTATACTATGAGCAACATCTTCACCATAAACAGCACATGAGCTCAAATAAATAACTTTTTTAAAAGATACATTAGATGTTAATAAAAAAAGATTCTCAGCAATTTTAAGATTTCTACCTAGAACTTCGATGGTCTCACCATGATTTCTTTTTAAACCGGAACAGATGATTAAATAAGTATCATGTTCGGACTGAAAAACTTCATGCTGATGATCATTTTCAAGATTTAAATCAAGGCTAGATAAGCCAATGATCTCATATTCGGAATGTGTATTTTTTAGATGCGCAAGAAGTGACTTACCTATAAAACCGCGACATCCAAGTACTACAATACGTTTTTTCATAATTACTCAAAGTAGATAAATTCGTAGTCTCCATGAAGACCATTCGATTCATAAAGCCAGATCCACTCCTCAGGAGAATAGAAAGATTCACAAGTAAGTTGCCAGTAAAGAAGATTAACCTTTTCTGCTTCATTTCTAAAAGACTCGACACAGATCCAGCTTTTACCGCGCCCAACTCTTGCAACCTCCTTAATGGCACTAACAAGATCAAATATAAATAAATTATGAAATGTCGTATTTGAAATAATCAAATCGAAACTTTTATCCTGAAAAGGAAGTTTTTTTGCATGACCAAGAACTAAGTCATCCTTAATTTCTTCTTTGGCATTAGCAATTGCATATTCGGAGATATCTAGGCCCGCCGTTTTGCATCCAGGTAAAAGCTTTTTAAATTCACTTAGAAGGTATCCTTTGCCACAACCAATATCTAAAATGGACGAGTTATTATCAAGCTTATAATGAGCAATCATTTTCTTAGCGACTTCTTCCCATCGACCATCATAGCGATAACCACCATAGCCATATTGTCTTTCGCCATCCCAGTAATCATACCCATATTGCTTAGCGATCTCAGCACAATGAGCTTTGTCATGTGAGTTAACTCGCTCTAGATAGTCTCGGTGACTTCGAACGTGTAGTGGGGTTACAAACTCTTGAAGGGCCATGTGTTATTCCTGGTCTTTTGGCTTAGGTCTTTTGCAAGTAGAGTATCTTCTATAAGTTGAATGTCATCTTTCGATTTGATTGATAATTCTTCAAATGCAAAATGCAGCTCCGTGTTTTCTTTTAAGCAGCTAGTATAAATTTTAGATCTTTCGCTTAAACTAGTAGGCAGCATGTATAATGAGTAACAAACAATTGCCTCGAAGTTCTTTGCATCTTTTAGTAAAGATTGGAGAATCATAAAGCAATCATTCATTATATATTCAGTTGCACTAAGGCTAAATACCTTATCTCGTCTTTCAGCATAGTTTCTAATAACCATATTTTGAATTCGTTGGGGTATTTGTAGTTCTCCAATATTTCGACTTGCAATATATCCCTTGTAAATACTATTTTTCACGATGTATCTCGGGGATTATATTTTCATAACCTATTCGTGTCGCAGGTCTAAGACTTATAGGTATAAAAGCTTCACCGAGATCTTTAGTGCCAAATGGACTAAGAATAGATTTAAAGCGAATATTATAAGTCCAGCGAGTATCTTTCTCTGAATTGACAATATTACCATGCAGTATTGAATGAGAAAATAGAACAGCATGGCCTTTAGGTACTTCAAGAAAAACGAGATCATTTTTCAGTGAATTAAAAAGCTCTTCAGCATCCATTTTTTGATATTTTGAAAAGTTTTGAAAAACTTCGCGTGATTTATCTAGAGGTAAGACATACATAGATTTTGTCTTGAAGCAGTCTACCAAGGGGAGCCATAAGACGACTTCATAAGGAGAGTTTCCTGACCATACATCTGTATGGAGAGGCAATAATGCGCTTTCGTCATTTGGAAGTTGTACACTCAGGTTGAGTGAACGCTGCATACAGATTTCATTTCCAACAATACAATCAAGATGACTTTTGGCCATATGATAGATTGATGGATGAAAGGCAAAGTCTTTAGATGTTAAAGACATTAGGCCAAGCTTTAGTTCATTAAGCTTCTCAACCGGTACATAGTTTTGGGTATTATTAAAAAAGTCATCAATGTTAGTTGTCTCTTTTAGGTTTAAACTTTTTTGAGCATAGCTAAAAATACTATTTCTGAGTGCATCGACAGCAGAATGAGGCTGAAGTTTAAGTGGGAAAATGACGTAGCCGTTTTTTAAAAAATCTTGATTTATGCTTAGTTCAGCTTCGGTGAAAAAATCATTCAAATTCATCTGACTCACCCTAAAAGATGTAGTGCCGTTTGAATAATATCTTTCGTGTCACACTTGTAATACTCTATTAGGGAGTTCTGTGAACCATACTTCTCAGGAAATACATCAGGAAGCGATACGCGTTTGAAAAATATTTTTTTAGATAATTTCTCAGCGATAAGTTCAGATACTATTGATCCTAAACCACCAATTGCAGAATGTTCTTCTACAGTTATGGCTGCTTTAACAGTATTTAAATATTTTAAAATACAAGCTTCATCAAATGGTTTGATCGTAGGGCAATGAATAATGCCAGCTTTAATTCCCTTTTCAGTCAGGGCATCACACGCCTTAATTGTTCGCTCTAGCATAATACCAGTAGTGATAAAGACTAGATCTTCAGGCTCTTTGTAAACGATCGCTTTACCAATTTGAAATCCATTTTCGGGTTTGGAAACGACAGGGTCATGCCCTTTACCAAGTCTAAAATAGATAGGACCCTGATGGTGCTCAGACGCTCTAGTCGCTCGCTCCATTTCTTCAGCATCACATGGTGCGATAATTGTCATATTAGGAATTGCTCTCATGATAGCAATATCTTCAAACGCTAAGTGAGTTGGGCCAAGTGGTGCGTATACCAGTCCGCCGCCATTTCCGATTAGTCTAACGTTGGCATTGGTTAGTCCAAGGTTAACAATATTTTGTTCGTATGAACGTCTTGTAATAAAAGTCGCAATAGTGTTGGTGTAAACAGTCTTTCCACTCATTGCAAGACCGGCAGACATACCGACAATATGTCCTTCTGATATTCCTTCCATGAAAAAGCGTTCTGGGATTTCATTCTTAAACTCTTTTAGAGTTTCAAACCCTAAGTCAGAGCCAATAAAAACGATATTCGGGTTTTCTTTAGCCATTTCATAAACTGTATCTAGAATTCTTTTTCTCATGTCGTACCTAACTTATTTTAAAGCTTCATAAAGAGC
>CAYGQW010000174.1:0-6589 GCA_964352175.1 uncultured Halobacteriovorax sp. | reverse complement strand
TCTTTTAGAGAGTTTACAACTTTAACAATGCTTGGTTTTTCATCATGAGTCAAGGCGACTACTCCGCATACAATATCATCGCAAAAAAACGCGATAAGAAAAAACTGACTAAAGATGAAATAAAATGGTTCATCGACGGACTTGTTCATGGCGACGTTGGTGATTACCAAATGTCCGCTTTGCTGATGGCCATTTATCTCAATGGCTTTGATAAAGATGAAACGACATCGTTAACTGATGCAATGCTATATTCAGGCAAAGTCCTTTCTCATGGACCACGCGCGATTGATAAGCATTCTACTGGTGGAGTCGGAGATAAAGCGTCTTTTATTCTTGCACCTCTGGCAGCTGCTTGCGGCGTCGAAGTTCCGATGATGGCAGGACGAGGCCTTGGTCACACCGGTGGAACGGTTGATAAAATTGAATCGATCAAGGGCTACAATGTCGCTCTGAATATGGATGAGTTCGCTAAAGTTCTTAAAGAGGTTGGTGTTGTACTCGTCGGACAAACTGGTGAGATTGCTCCTGCTGATAAGAAAATTTATGCGCTTAGAGATGTTACAGCGACGGTTGAATCAATCCCTTTAATTACAGCATCTATCATGAGTAAGAAATTAGCAGAAGGTGCATCCGGTATTGTAATGGATATCAAAACCGGTAATGGCGCATTCATGAATACACTACCAAAGGCTCGTGCTCTGGCGAAATCACTGGCTGATACCGGTCTTCGTTTTAACAAAAGCATGATGACCGTTGTCTCTGATATGTCTCAACCACTCGGGGATGCCGTTGGAAACAGCCTGGAAATCATTGAGAGTATCGAGACATTAAAAGGAAATGGTCCAAAGGATTTAACCGATCTTTCCGTCCAGTTAGCAGGTGGAATGATTCATTTAGCCGGACTGGCAAAAACACCAGCTCAAGGTGTAATTAAAGCTAAAAAAGCTCTGAAAGACGGATCTGGACTTGAAAAATTTAGAGAACTCTTGAAGGCCCAAGGTGGGGACCATAGAGTTATCGATGATTACTCGTTGCTTCCTATGGCCAAGAATAAAACTCAAATTCTGGCTCACAAAGATGGGTATATTGCATCGATGGATTGCAAGGCAATTGGAATACATAATGTTCTATTAGGTGGCGGTAGACGTAAATCAAGTGACCAAATAGATTTTGGCGTCGGTTTTGTTTTTAATAAAAAAATCGGCTCTAGAGTCAAAAAAGGTGAAGCGATTGCAACAATTTATCACAACCCAAACCAAGAAACCCAAGTCCAATCTATCGCAGAAGACTTTAAAAAGGGTGTGGTTAAAATCTCAACAACAAAAATAAAGGGACCAGAATTAATCCGTGAGGTTAAAATCTATTTCCCTAAGAAAAGCAAATAGGACTAGCTATGACTTTATTTGAAAAGTTAGAACAATCATCAGCTTATATAAAAAAAATTAGAAACGTAAAACCAAAAGTCGGAGTTGTTTTAGGCTCAGGCTTAGGAGCTTTTGTAGATCAAATCGAAGATAAAATAACTCTTCCCTATGCTGATATCCCCAATTTCAAAGCAACAACTGTCGAAGGACATGAGGGACAGTTAATCTTAGGTAAAATTGGGAGCGTCGAAGTCGCAGTGATGCAAGGTCGTTATCATGCATATGAAGGTCATGATATGGACCAAGTCGTATTTCCAGTACGCTTGCTCGCAAGTTTAGGAATTGATTCAATCATCTTAACCAATGCTTCAGGTGGAGTGAATGAAAGCTATGAAGCCGGAGATCTCGTTTTAATTACAGATCATATTAATCTTTCTGGAATGAACCCACTTGTTGGTCCGAATATAAGTGAACTAGGTCCGCGCTTTCCTGATATGACAAATACTTACGATAAGAAACTACAGAAGATTATTCTTGAACAAGCAAAAGCGAATGGAGTTAACCTCAAGCAAGGAATCTACGCTGGAGTATTAGGTCCAACCTATGAAACACCTTCAGAAGTCAAAATGATAAGAGTTCTTGGAGGAGACCTAGTTGGCATGAGCACAGTCCCTGAATCCATAGCAGCTAATCACCTTGGATTAAATGTTGCTGGAATTTCATGTGTCACCAATATGGCTGCTGGAATTGAAAATGTTGAACTAAAGCATGAAGATATTAAAATCCAAGCTCTAAAAGTGATGGAAAAATTTAGTGCATTAGTTGTTTCATCGATTAAAGTTATGGGAGCCTCGAAATGAGTGATTATACGAAATTAAGAGAGCTCGCCCAAAAGACTGCTGAACGTGCTCACTCCCCTTATTCAAATGCAAAAGTTGGCGCAGCGATAGAGACCGAGGACGGAACTCTGTTCGGTGGCTGCAATGTGGAAAACTCAAGTTTTGGTGGAACTACTTGTGCAGAGCAGGTAGCTATCTTTAAGGCCGTATCAGAAGGCAAAAAAAGATTGAAAAGAGTTTATGTTTATACAGATGCCGGCTGGCCACCATGTGGAATATGTCGGCAAATAATGAGTGAGTTTGCACTACCAGAAATGGAAGTTATTATAAGTAATAAACAGGGTGAAGAGAAAGTGACTAGCCTAAAAGAGCTGCTTCCTTTAGCTTTTACTCCGGATGAGTATCAAAAAAGATAGAGAATTAACCAATACAATCGAGCGAATGTTCGACTGGTGAGAAAAATGCCTAAGAAAAAATCTGTTATTGTAGTAGATCAAGCTCTAAATGAAAGTTCAGATGATGTCGCAAAGCAACTCCAAGAGATGGAGTTCTGCGTTTTTGATCTAGAAACAACTGGTGGAAATCATCAGTCTGATAAAATTATAGAAATTGGTATGGTGAAAGTTAAGGATCAAAAGATTCTAGCTGAAAAAGATTTTTTAATTCAACCTGGGATTAAGATTCCAGAGTTTATCCAGAGACTAACTTCTATTTCTCAAAAAGATGTTGCAAAGAGTCCTCTGATTGAAGAAGTCATCGATGAAGTCTTAGAGTTTATGGGAGATTCCATTTTAGTGGCTCATAATACATCTTTTGATGTTCCTTTTTTCAATTCTGTTCTCACGAGACTGGGAAAACCTGAAATGAAAAACCCCAGCATTTGCACCAATTTAATGACGAAATATTTAGTCCCAAGTCTTATGAATTCGAATTTAAATTATATGAGTAAAATTTTTGAAATTAGACATAAAAAAGCACACCGTGCACTTGATGATGCTAGAGCATCGGCTGAACTGCTTATTCGCTATTTAAATATCTTCTTAGATAAAGGCATAAGTAAAATAAATCATCTTTATTATCCTAGAAATAGATATGAGCTTGATCGTCTTAATTTTAAAAAAGGTGATGATCTTGCAAGGATTGAAGAAAAGCTAAAAATTCTCCCAAGCTCTGCTCTTTTTTCTCTAAAGGGAGAAAATGGAATCATCCTAACTGCATTACCTATGACAAAATCTAAGTCAGAAGTCGCCTTGGCCATGGAGCTGCTTAAAGAGCTTGACTGGGAGAATGCTACAATTAAACTACATGGCCCATTAATAGAAACATTAATTCATTTCGCCGGTCTCTTTCCCAAATTAGAGACTCAAATGCGTCATAAGATTCTAAACTTTTTATGGCAAACCCACTTACCCAAATTCGAACAACAACCGCATCCACGTTTGAGCAAAGAAGACCAGCCGTTAGAAAAAGTATTAGGTGACTTCTTTGTGGTTAATCACTTAGTACCAGAGCAATATATCATCTATCCCATAGCGGCTATCAGCCATAGACAGGAGCTTGTTTTTAGATATCCAGGACACAAGAAAAAGCTTTTACAATATATCAATTCAAAAGCATCAAAGTTAGCTGGTGGTAAATTGAAAAAACAGCCTGTTCATCCGCAATTAAAAGATTTCTTTGAAGCTTATTTACTTGAAATTGAAGCTTCTAGAAATGGCATGTATTTTTTCAAAAAGAAGAAGGTTGGTTCAACCACGATGACACAAGAAGGGTTCTTTAAAGACTTTGAAAACTTTTTAAGAAATAATCCGAATAAGTATAACTTTCCAAGAAATTATATCTAAACTGCATCGCTCATTTAAGCATAAACTAAATCAGTGTCCAATCTTGAAGGATAATTTTTTTATCTTCATAAGTCATACTTAGTCCTGCTAGTTCAATAAGATGATTAATTAGCTTTGATTTAAGGATCACATCTCCCCAGTCAAAAGAAGTGTCTACTGTTAACTCTAGGACCTGTTCTTTTTCGTAAAACTTTGCCTTTAAATTTGTACTCGAAGACCCAGTAACCAGATTATGGTGAGAAGCAGAAGTTAGGATTTCACTAAATATCAGATACCAGACCATCGAAAGAATAGACGGGTTAGTATCACGATGAAAGTTTGAAATAAAATTGGTACTAACATCAATTCTTAAATTACTCTCGATCATTCTAAAACGAGAAAGGGAAATAGCTTTCTCAATAGCCTCAAATTCATTAGTGGATTTTTCTGCTTTTCTAGGATTCGCTCTAGAAAAACCTAGAAAAATTTCGACAAGCTCTTTACATCGCTTTGCACTAACCTTCATATCTTTAATGGCCTGAACTGTCTCATCACTTGAATCATCTTCTAATTCGAGCAGGGAAAGAGAAGCCAAAATGCCTGCGAGTGGATTATTTAATTCATGCGCAATGGAGCTTGAAATAATTCCAAGCTCTTCGCCTGATCCCTGAACGGCTTTTCTTCCAGAATCATCCCTAAAGATAAAAGCAAATAATTCCTCGTCCTGATCGAGACCAGATCTTTCAATCTTATACCTCTCAACCCTAAAAATTGAGTTGTTTAATTCAACCTTTTGCTGAGACCTTAGCTTTAAGCAGTCTACTGGAAAAATTGAAAGCTGGGTAAACGCTGGGTTTTGAGCAACTAAATCAGCACCAGTAGAAATTAAGGCAACTGGAAAATGTAGGCTTGATAAAATATCTTCCCATAAATGTTCTTCACGTTTTTGTTTTTCAATAATATCAATTTGATCACAAAATTCACTTACTAAAAATGCCAAACCCATTTTTTTTAGCAGGCTATATTTTGACTCCGTAACTTCTGAGACATTCCAGCGTTTCTTACCAATTGGAATCGTTGATAGACTCTGAAAGTCAAAAATGAAGTCTGAGAATGTCGATTCTAATGTATCCCAAAACTGCTTTTCGACAGTGATTGCCACAGAACGTTCTTTAAAGACAAGAACTCTAACAAAGAAATCGATAAGATCGGCTAAGCCTTCATCTTGATTAATGTCTCCTGGCTTGTGTCCGGGTAAAGCTTTAATCAAGTACTCAAATCCGACTAAAGATTCATTTACTTTCTCATCCCACTCTCTCGCTTTTTTATTCTCTAGTATTTGAATCTCGCGCATTAATAATATATCTTCAATTGATTCAAAGACATCAATCTGTATCTTGGCATTTTCAGAAGAACTCATGAAGAAACATCTCTTCGACATGAGTCTCTCTAGCGCATCATCAGCATCAAAAATGATTAAAAAACATGATGGAGATAATTTCTCATCTAAGCTTCGACCCTTTCCAGGGTATGTCGCAACAATAGAATTTTCAATATTAGATATTTTTGAGTCATCTAATTCTGTTAAGTTAAAGCCTTTTTGAGTTAATTCTTTAAAGATTGGTTGATTACGCAAATCTCTTGTAACGAAGATTTTCGACGTTCGACAAATTTCTTTTGAGCCAAAAAGATCACTCAATCAATTGACTCCCTTACTAATGACTCACCTTCAATGAAATGACCGTTCACTTTAACTCCCCAATGAAGATGAGGACCAGTAACTCTACCAGTAGCACCGGCCAAACCGATTTGAGTTCCTTTTGGAACAAACTCGCCCTCTTGAACTTGTACTTGTGATAAATGTCCATAAATCGTAAAAATTCCTAATCCATGATCGATCGTCACAGTTCCGCCTGTAAAAAATAAATCGCGCGCGACCACAACTTTACCCGAATTGGCAGCTTTTATAGGCTCCCCTACAGCTGCCCTGAAGTCCGTTCCTAAATGCTGAGTCTGCTTTGAATTATTAAATATTCGTTTAGAGCCATAGATACTCGTTACAAGAGAATCTATCGGTAACATAAAGGCATTATCGAAATATGGATGACTTGGAGAGCTTGCATAGTTTTTATTTAAGAATACTTGCTCTTTTTGAACTCGTTTTAAATCTTTAGAGTTAAGAGAAACTCTCCTTTGATCTACATTAAGCTTTTCAGAGGGAAACTCTTTATCTTCAACTTTAATTAGAGCCACTTCATATGACTTTCCATTTTTCTCTAGAATACATTTAATTGGATCAAATTTTGAAAAATATGTCTCCGCTACAAATGCGTGATATTCATTTTCATGAATGAAAAATGGAATAGCTTTTTGATCACATTTTAAGACTCCACCCATTGTTAGCTCGTTTTTAAGAAAACTAACCTTAACCACTTCACCAGGTTTAACAATAAGTTCTTTACTCACAATTTTCTCAGGTTTTGCTATCTCTTTTTTACTACTATTGTCGATAATCTTGACTGAGGAACATGATGCAAGAAATAAAATAATGAGATATTTAATC
>CAYGQW010000173.1:0-6594 GCA_964352175.1 uncultured Halobacteriovorax sp. | reverse complement strand
TCTAGAAAGTACTTTACACCATCAGGCATCACGCCTTTTTCGGTAAACTTTCTATCGCAAACGGCTACTGTTTTTAAATGAGGATGTAAGTCTATAAAGTGGCGCCTTCTCTCCCCTACAATTCCATAACCTGCAATTCCGACTCGCAAAATTTTATTCATGCTGATTTACCATTAATTAAATCAAAGCTGATTTTTGCTTGTCTAAAGTGTTTATCAATCATTCTAAAGTCTACTCCATAAGCAATAATCTGGTATTTTGCTGCATAGTACTTTTGCAAATCTGACTCGATAGCTTCAAACAAATGGATGCCTTTAGCGATCTTATATTGATCAGCTTTTTGCTCTATTTTAATTAAAGTACTTATCATTTCGGGATGAGCGAATTGACCGGCAATACCTAAACTTGCAGATAAATCATATGGCCCGATGATATAGCCATCAATTAGACCTGAAGAAAAAATTTCATCGAGATGATCAAGAGCGTCTTTATGCTCAATTTGAATAATTAAAACCGATTCTTCTTTTACCCAATTCCAATAGCCATTAAAGTCAGCGCCATACTTTTGGGCACGGGCCAAACCAACCCCTCTGGTGCCTATTGGTGGGTAATGCATAGCTGAGTGGGCAGCCTTTACATCATCCAGAGTAATTATCATGGGAACTATAACTCCATGAGCACCAGAATCCATTACTCTCTTAATTAATACTGGGTCGTTATTAGATAATCGAACGAATGGGGTTTTACCCATAAGATCAATGACTCGAATGAGCTCTTGAGCTTGATCAATTGATATTGGACTGTGTTCTAAATCAATCGCCACCCAATCAAAACCTGCCAAACATGCCATTTCAGCAATTGAGGGCGAGGCGATAGTCAGCCATGTTCCAAGAAGTGTAGACTGGTTTTTAATATTTTGCTTAAAGCTCATTTTGTTCCTAAAATGGTAGGCACTTCTCATTGGGTAATTGGCGCCCACAATACCTTTTATACAAAGGCATGCCAAGATAGCCTCTTGAATTCGACTAACCTACCCAATCTATTTCTAGACGGATTCGAGTCTGATAAGTCCCCTCAAAAGCAAATGATCCACGCACCGCAAAAATTAATTTAGTATTATTAAATTGCCTCTTTAATGTTATAAATTCGTGCGAAAAACAACCATTTACTAATGTACAGCGAAATTATCCTTCCTAGGGATCAATTGGCCTGACACCATGGTAGATCATAAATATCGCTGAATTGGATTGTAATTACTAAGAAAGTTGAGGAGAAAGACATGTCACAAAATATATTAATTACTGGTGGAGCTGGTTATGTCGGCGCCCTTTTAACACCTCGACTTGTTAACTTAGGACATAACGTAAAAGTATTAGATCTGATGATGTATGGTGATAATATTTTTGAAAATAGCGACTGTGATAAATCTAAACTCGAACTAATCAAGGGAGATATTCGAGACCAGGACCTTTTAAAAAAATCACTAAATGGTGTTGATGTTGTTATTCACCTTGCTTGTATTTCAAATGATCCAAGCTTTGACTTAAATCCTGAACTTGGAAAGTCTATTAATTTAGATGCATTTGAACCTTTAGTGAAATTATCTAAAGAAGCTGGTGTTAAGCGCTTTATTTACGCCTCATCTTCTAGCGTATATGGCGTCAAAGATGTTCCTAATGTCACTGAAGACATGGAGCTTGAACCATTAACCGATTACTCTAAATTTAAAGCTGAGTGTGAAGTTATCCTCAATAAATATGTTGATGATAGCTGGACAGCAACGACAATCCGCCCGGCCACAGTTTGTGGTTATTCCCCAAGACAGCGCCTTGATGTAATCGTAAATATTCTTACCAACCATGCTTATCACAATCGTCAAATTAAAGTTTTTGGTGGAGATCAACTTCGTCCCAATATCCATATTGATGATATGGTTGATGCTTATATATTACTACTCAACGCCCCTCATGATAAAGTAAATGGTCGCATTTTTAATGCTGGATTTGAAAATCAAACGGTTAATGAACTTGCATTAATGGTACAAAAAGTTGTTGGTTCCGATGTTGAAATTATTAAAACAACAACCGATGACAATCGTTCATATCATATTTCTTCAAAGCGAATTCAGGACGAACTAGGCTTTATGCCGAAGAAAACCATCGAAGATGCTGCGATTGATTTAAACAAGGCATTCAAACAAGGCTTACTGCCAAATTCCATGACTGATGATAGCTACTTTAATATTAAAGTCATGCTAGGCACTGGATTAAAGTAAATTGTCTCAAGCGAAAGCCATTTTTTTAGATCGTGACGGTGTCATACTAAAAGATCTGCATCTTATCAGTGATCTCTCAATGGTCGATATGTATTTGGATGTTGGGGATGCCATTGCAAAATTCAGGGAACTTGGCTTCAAGATTTTTCTTGTAACAAACCAAGCTGTCGTTGCAAGAGGTATCATTAGTTTTGATCAAATGTTGCAGTTGAATAACGAAATTTTAACACGAGTTAAAGATCAAAACCGAAATGCTATCTTTGATGACGTTTATATCTGCCCTCACCATCCGAATGCAACCTTAGAAGCTTATCGAAAGAAATGCGATTGTCGCAAACCAAGTGCAGGCATGCTCACACAAGCAGCTGAAAAGCATGGCATTGATTTAACAAAATCCATAATTATTGGTGACCGCTTAACTGACATCTATGCAGGAAAGAGTGTTGGCTGCAAAGGTTTCCAGCTTCTCACGGGTGCTCACGACCAACCACTCATTCAATCAACGACTAACTTTAATCAAGAATGGCTAAAACCTGATATGACATTTGAAAATTTACAAGATATTGCCACATACCTTGGGGCCAACAAATGACAGTAAAAGCTATTGTCCTAGTCGCAGGTTTTGGCACTCGCATGAAAGAATATACTAAAGACCTTCCAAAGCCGATGCTCCCATTAGGAGATAAGCCGATGCTGGAGTACACGATCCGCCAGCTAGCTGCGCACGGAATCAAAGAAATTGCCCTCAACCTACATTATCAAGCTGATAAAATTTATAATTTCTTTAAAGATGGCAAAGATTTCGGAGTTAGCATTACATACATTCGAGAAGATGCTCCTTCCGGAACCGCTGGTGGTGTTAAAAAATTTGAGAGCTTTTGCCAAGACGCAAAAAACATCATTGTCATCTATGGTGATATCATAACTGATTTAAACTACAGTAATTTTATTGCAGCTCACAATGAGAATAAATCCCTAGCAACGATCTGTCTTCATAGACGTATGAAATCAAATAGCATTGCAGAATTTAACTCTAGTATGCAAATAACCAATTTCATTGAAAGACCAAATGAGGAAATTTTAGCAAAATACGCTGATGGTTTCTGGGTAAACTCCGCAATCTATTGTTTCAAGCCGGAGATTTTAAATTATATTAATCCTGACATACCTCAAGATTTCCCCGCTGATATTTTTCCGCAGATCATCTCTAAGAAGCAACTTTTTGCTTACAAATTAGATGCCACGCGCTATGCTATCGACTCCGAAGAGAAGTATCTTGAGGCCAAGGCTAATATAGAAAATTTTAAATTCTCGTTTTAAAGAATGGAGGAAGAGTGAAAAAAGCTCTTGTCACTGGTGGTTGTGGTTTTATTGGTAGTCACCTTGTAGATAAATTAATTAAAGAAGATTTTCACATCACAGTGATTGACAACTGCAGTACTGGTCGTCTTAAGAATCTAGAACATATTGTTGACAGAGATAGATTAAACATCATCGAAAAAGACCTAAATGACTCTACCATCAATTTAGATGAGATTACTTCAAACGTTGAAGTTGTATATCATCTAGCAGCTCTCGCAGACATTGTTCCATCAATTCAAAACCCTATTGCTTACTATAATGCTAACGTACAAGCGACACTTCGCCTGGCTGAAGCTTGTCGCAAAAAATCAAATATTAAAAAGCTTGTTTATGCAGCTTCATCTTCTTGTTACGGAATTCCTGAAGTTTACCCTACGAGCGAAACTTCAGAAATTAACCCCGAATATCCATATGCTTTAACCAAAAGAATGGGTGAAGAAATATTATTACACTGGGGTAAGCTATATAAAATCCCCGTCATCAGTTGTCGCTTCTTCAATGTGTACGGACCACGCTCGCGCACATCTGGAACATACGGTGCTGTATTCGGTGTCTTTTTAGCGCAGAAGATTGCCGGTAAGCCATTTACCATAGTTGGTGATGGGAAGCAGACTAGAGACTTTACCTTTGTTACAGATGTTGTTGATGCCGTTTATGCAGCATCTCAATCAAATGTAGAAAATGAAGTTCTCAACGTCGGAAGTGGAAATCATTATTCTGTAAATACTCTAGTCGATCTACTCGGTGGAGAAAAAACCTATATTCCCAAAAGACCAGGAGAGCCTGATTGCACTTTTGCGGATATTACTAAAATCAAAAAGCTTCTCAACTGGTCACCTAAAATAGACTTAAAAACTGGTGTCAACGAAATGATCAAAAATATCGACTACTGGAAAGAAGCTCCCGTATGGACTCCTGAGACGATCGCGCTTGAAACAAAAGACTGGTTCGAAGCCCTTTCAAAATAAGACCCTTATGAAAAAAAATTCTAAAATTCTAACTCTAGATGAACTTTTAAAAATAACCGAAAGAACAAAACTTGAGGGGCACAGAGTCGTCTTATGTCACGGACACTTTAATATCGTGCACCCAGGCCATTTAAGGTTTTTAAATTTTTCTAAAAAACAGGGTGATCTTCTTGTCGTCTCTGTTTTAAATAAAGAACTAGTCGGTGATTCTGAAGATTATTATACCGAGGATGAGCGCGCCGAGGGTGTAGCCTCCCTAGAGATGGTTGATTTTGTTTATGTTCTAGAGATGCCAATAGTCGACTTTATCAATGAGCTAAAGCCATGTATTTATGTCAAAGGCAGAGAGTTTGAAAATGAAAGAGAACTCATTGCCTCTGAAATAAATGCTGTTGAAAATAATAGTGGAAAGGTCCTTTTTAGTTCCGGTGAATTTGATCACTCCAATTTTAAAATATCTAGTTTTCAAAATTCCTTTACTGCCATTCATAAACGAAAACTGGAGTTTTTCAAGACTTGTAAAAAGCAAGAGATAGAGCTTACTAAAATAAAGAAAGCTATAGATGACTTTAAGAAATTACGTATTTTAGTTATCGGCGACACAATAGTAGATCAATTTATATCATGTGACACTCTAGGCGTTAGCTCCGAAGCTCCGGTATTAACAATTCGTGAAATAGAAAATAAAGAGTTCATTGGTGGCGCTGCTATCATTGCTCAACATGTAAAGTCTCTTGGTGCAAAATGTACCTTTGTTTCTGTAGTGGGCACCGACTCAACCAGTGATTTCGTTAAAAGAAACCTTCAAGACTCTCAGATCGACACCTTCCTACTTGAAGATGCATCTAGGCCTACAACTTATAAAATTCGTTATATGGTTGAGAACCAAAAAATCTTACGCGTGAGTCGTCTTAAACAGCATAATATTACAAGAGAGTTAGAAGATAGTATCTGTGGTTTTCTTGATGAAGTTGATAATGTTGAAGGGATAATCATTTCAGATTTTGTCTACGGTGTTATAACCGACAAAATTTTGAATAAAATCTTCGAAGTATCGAAATTAAAAAACATCAAAGTTTTTGGTGATGTTCTGTGTAGCTCCCAATCAGGTAACGTGACAAAGTTTCAAAACATTGAACTTATCACTCCTACTGAAAAAGAAGCTCGAATTGGCCTTGATGACCGCACTAGCGGACTTGAGGCTTTGGCACAAAAACTCATCAAAAAAACAAATAACAATAATATTGCTATCACTTTGGGTAGTCAGGGTATTCTTGCCTATTCGAAAAATAAAAATCATATCAATATTCAATCTGAATACTTCCCTGCTCTTGAAGAAAATCCAGTGGACGTCGCCGGTGCCGGTGACTCCGTTATGTCTGGGTACGCATTAGCAGTATGCCAAGGACTAAACCTAATGGAAGCAAGTGCCTTCGCCTCTTGCTTAGCTGGTATTTCAGTCAGTCGTATTGGGAATATTCCTATTAAAATTGACGAAATTAATAACTATATCCAAGAAATCATAAATTTTTCAAATCATCATGAAAGCTAAAATTCGAATCGGTATAGATTTCGACAATACCATTATTTGCTATGACAATCTTTTCCATCAGGCAGTTTTAGAAAAGAAATGGGATCTTGGAAAAGATTGCGATAGTTCAAAATCAGCGATTAAGGAAAGATTAATTCAACTTGATGGGAATGACTTTCGTTGGCAAGAGTTACAAGCCATAGTTTATGGAATCATTATTTTGGATGCAGAGCCTTTTCCTGGTGCTCTTGAAACGATTGAGAGATTAAGCAATCAGTCCGAAATCGAGTTGTTTATCGTCAGTCATAAGACTCCAAACTCGAATTATTTAAAGCATATCACTTTAATTGATAAAGCATGGCTATGGATTGATAAACATGGTCTCAGCCGTTTTATCAGTAAAGAAAATATCTTTTTTCGCCCGACTAGAGATGAAAAAATTTCAAAAATCATAGATT
>CAYGQW010000172.1:0-6678 GCA_964352175.1 uncultured Halobacteriovorax sp. | reverse complement strand
AAGTTCATAGTTCACATGAAAAGTTACTTTTTGATTAGAAATAACGATGACAGCTTCTGCTTCGAATTCTTTAAACGCTTGATAAGCAAGTTTCACAAGATCGGGCTTTCCATTAGCGGTAGTATCCCAAATTAGCGCATCTGGGTTTGAGTCCATAATCTTATCGACGAGTTCATCGCCGTATGTTTTTCTTGGATCACGAGTTGACCAAACTAGCTTTGAAGGAACTTTCACATCTAATAAATGTGGAAGGCATGGTCCAATTCCGCTTCCGGTTGCAACCCAGACAACTTTCTTAAAAAGTAGCTCAACGTTACCTACCCCGGCCGTTGTAATTCCTTTAACCCATAATTTTTTAGGCTTTTGATCAATCAGGCGTCCTGTCCAGTCCCCTGCTCTTGAAATGGTTAATCTAAAACCTTTCTCACCTGGAACTGGAATGTTAGCAAATGAATGCCATTCAAAAAGAGGATTTGTACTCAACTCAGTTGAAGATCCCGCAAAGGGCGTTTCACCGTGATCAAACTTGGCCAAAGCTGCGTGATTTGAAGGTGAATGAATATCGACATCAACTCTTTTAAGTCTAAGCCATGGAAGGGCAACACAAAAAGTGAAGTAACTAAGTACAACTTTATTAGCACTAAAGATTGCACCTTCTTGCACAAAGCATTCGGCCCAAAAAAGTAAAAGAGAAGTCCAATTTCCAAAACGTGCGACGATTTCAAAAAGGTTATGTTTAGGAACTCTAATCTGTGGCAAAGAAACAATCATCACCGCCATTAGAACTAATAGATGCGAAGCTAATAAAAGATTGAGTGAAGTTAGTCCTTGATTCATGGATTTTGTAAAAAGGTAAGCCAACCAGAAAGTTCCAGCGATATAACCACCGACATGGATGCCGCCAAAATGATAAACCTTTCCCAAGGCCCAACGCACTTTTAAAGGCCAGTTCTTTGGTGCACTAGTAGCGATTTTAAATAAAAGATTAATGATCCATTGCTGGCGAATAAAAATCCCTACCCCAAAGTTCAACAAGATAAGGTTTTGAACTTGGCCAGCTGTTTGATCTGCATTTAGAAAAATATAGGCATTAAGCACGATCATCAAAAAGGCTAATCGAAAATAGGGTCTAAAAAGTGGATGATAAATGACTTTAGAAAACAAACTAATCTTTTGATCAAAATCATATCTTTCCAGCTGCTTTGTCTCAAGCTTTGGAGTTAAATTAATTACATTAGTCATTTTTTTTCTCCTGCTCTTTAACCGCTAAAACTGTTAAGGCTTTTTTGTCGACCTTGCCTCTAGCTGTCATTGGTAATTCGTCGAGTTTAATAATCATTGAAGGAGCGCAGTAGTACGGCAGCAAATCTGCAATCGCGCTTTTTACCTGTTCCAAATCGATAGACGTTGGGGAAACGAAAGCTACCAGGTTTTTATTATCAAGTTTTAACGTGACCGCCTGATGGCAACTTTTCACTGACTCAATTGCTGTAGAAATTGAATCAAGTTCAATTCTAAACCCATTGATTTTAACTTGATCATCAGTTCGTCCAAAATGCTCAAGTTCACCGTTTTCATTCCAACGTCCAAGATCTCTTGTTCTAAACATCATGCGCTTACCACTAAGAAATGGATCTGGCTTATAGCGCTCGTTTGTTAACTTTTCATTTTTAATATATCCTGCACTGACACAATCCCCACCAGCCCACATCTCACCTATTTCACCAATCTTACATGGATTCATATTTTCATCGAGAATATAAACCGTATTATTTGGCGTAGGTTTACCAATGGACATTTTCTCTGTACCTAAGCGGTGTTGGTGCATTGTGTTGACGATCGTCGTCTCGGTTGGTCCACAGCAATTATAGAATGTACTAAATGATGACCAAGTATCGGCCAACGTTTTTGGACACGGCTCTCCTGCCACAGCTGCGACTTTGACATGAGTCATTTCGCTTGGATTCAGTTTCGCTAAAACACTTGGAGTCGCAATAATAATATCAGCTTGTTTAGCGGCTTTTTGAATATCATTATCTCTAATAATTAAAGTTGCACCATGAGTAAGTGCACCTAGAATTTCCCATGCTGCCATATCAAAAGAAATATTCAGGAGTTGAGAAACTTTAAGCCCAGGCTTCATGCCGAGATTTCCCGGAGGAGTCATAATAATATTAGAGACATTTTGATGGGTGACATATACTCCATTAGGCATCCCAGTTGTACCTGAAGTATAAAGAATGAAACATGATGATTCTGCCTTGATCAATTGATTGCTCATAAAAGCTTGATTGCTATATTCACTTCGCTTTATAAAGCGATCAATTGAAAGACAACACCGACCAGAAGCCAGAGGAATTCGGTGCTTTAAATGAGAAAGGGTCAAGATAACTTTTACATCAGAAGATTCAATAATATGTCGAAGCTGTACAGTAGGCGTTATTCGAGCATCTTGAGGAATATAAGCAGCTCCCACTTTTAAGATACCTAGAATTCCAACCAACATAGGAATGGACCGTTCTACAAAAAGTCCAACACGATCTCCAGGTCTGACACCCAACTCAATCAGCTTCATCGCCATTTGATTGGCTTTTTGATCAAGCTCTCCATAGGTGATCGTTTGATCAAGATGAGTCGCAGCTAAAGCTTTTGGCTGTAATATAGCAAACTTCTCGAAAGCTTGATGAATGAGAGAGTGTTCAGGAGAAACAATTAAACCTTGGCCAAAGATTTCAAATTGTTTTTGCTCTTTAGCGCTTAAGTGCTTTAGTTTATTCTTAATGAATAGAATCTTAGGTAAGCCTTGTTTTCTTTGTTTTAAGTTAAATTTTATGTTCGTTGTCATGATCGTCTCCAGCTCTATTTGTCGTAAGTGATGGATAAGAGGTCGTTTAATGACTCTTGAATTATCCATAACTATTTATAGGATGGAGGAAGTTATAAAAATATATGAAACAATATAACTTTATGTTAGAATCTAACTAACATGATACCAGAACTGGCTAAGCACACCGAAAAGCTTTATTACTTCTATGAGATTGCAAACTCTGGCAGTTTACATGCCTGTGCTAGAAAGCTTGGCTTATCGGCGCCCACTCTTTCCTACGCCATAAAACAACTTGAACATATCAGCGGTGTGGAGCTATTTACTCGTCATAAAAAAGGGATGACGGTAACAAAAGCGGGAGAAACTTTATTAGCTTTTTGTCGAAAGCTTTACCGTGACCTTGAAACTATTGAAGATCAAATTCACCGTGACTCTGAACAACAAGTCACCAAAGTCAATATTGGAACCTTTCAATCTATTGCCATTTATTTTTGGCCTTATCTTTTAGAAAGTATAAAAGACGATTCTTCTTTATCAATTTCACTCATGACTAATCGAAGTAGTAGTGTGATTGAGTCTCTATTAAAACGAGAAATCGATTTGGCACTTACAGTTGAAGCCCCTCTTCAAGCCGGTTTAATTTCCCACGAGCTTTATACCGATCAATACGCCCTTTATGGTTCAACAAAATTAAAGCTTGAAAGCTTAACTCAAGAAGAGGCAAGAAAACTTACGTTGATTTATATTCCATCAGCGATTGATCGCGACGGCGTTAGTCTAAGACAGCATATCAATTCTTGGGGATATAATTTTCACGAAGAATTTAATGTCGACTCTTTTGAAGTGGTTGGTGAATTTGTCAGTAAAAACTACGCTGTCGGAATCTTACCAAATATGGTGGCTAGAAACTATAAAAAGAAGATCACTCCATTAAAACTGACGAATAAGCGCTCACCCTATTTTGGGGATCACCGCTTCTTCTTATCCTACCGAAATGATCTAGATTTACCGCAGCGATTGATGGATTTATTCTTAGATTCAGCGGTTAATGCCGTTCAAAAACTTGTGAACTAGCCATACATCTTCTTACAATATCGACAAAGAGTCTCTTTCTCGATTCAATAAGAGAATGAAAAATTTAATCTTGGCCCTTTGTTTACTACCTAGTCTTTCCTTTGCCTCAATTTGTATTGAGCAACTTAATGATCAAGGTGAAGTGTCTTGGCTCCATTGCCCAAATAAAACAACAACTTTGTTGGAAGGGTCACGAAATGAACGAGAGCTTTTATGGCAAGTTCCTGAAGGTCGAGTTCCTAGAAACGGCTGGCCCGTAGTCGTTTTATCTCAAGGCTCATGGTTTCCGATTGAATTTTCAAGACCAAGAAATCTTCCGCTTGGTGGTTTTTACGAAGCGAAATTAATTCAAAAACTTCTTGATAGTGGTTACGCCGTTTTTGCTCCAAGAGCGACGATTGATTTAGCTTGGATCACGAATATTCCCCACGGAGACTATAAGAAAACAGAGGACTATGCGGTCTTAAGTGAATTAATTCGGATTTTAAAAACAAATGAGTTGGCTAAAATTAATCAAAAACGAATTTATGCTACAGGGATTTCCAGCGGTGGCTACAATACTTCAAGACTAGCGATAACTTTTCCTGGCGCTTTCAGGGCTATTGCAATTCAATCTGGCTCTTACGCCAGCTGCATAGGTCCAATTTGTAATGTCCCCGACACTTTAGAATCAACTCATCCACCAACTCTTTTCGTTCATGGTAAGCGCGATATAGCTGTTCCACTTTATACGGCAAAACGCTATTACGATCGCCTTAAAGATTCAGGCATCAAAACTTTAATGTTTGTTGATCCAAAGATGGGACATGGGTGGTCAAAGCACTCACCACTCGTCATCACGAATTGGTTTAATCTATTCTATTAAAAAAGCTCTCGATTGTGTTTTTGAAACTTCGAGTGCTGAATCAAAAAGTCCACTTTCTCTAAGATTGTTCTCTAAAGTAATTGGAAAACTTGATAAATACTTTTTAAAACCGAAATTTGAATAACTCTGATTCTTTTCAATTTCTCCACCGACACTTTCAAGTAAATCAACGATCTTTGTGGCACAGTTGTTGTCATTAATATCATAATCGTTGAAATCATTATCTTCTCTTTGTTTTTTTTCATCAACAAGATCATTGAACATTCTCTGTATATTTTGCTTACTGCCTGAGTATCGAAGGTAAGTAATAAATTGATCACGATTGAGATATTTTTGTTGAAGAGTATAAAAATCATTATGCTTATATACTCTAAAAGGTGAATCCATAAAGGCGTAGATCTTGTCAAGGAATGATTTTTCCTTAAAATTAACAATTTTGTGATCTTGATTGATTTCTAAATTATATTCATATGCTTCACAGTCAACGAAATTTATAAAATTTCGATCTTCACAAAAAACTAGATAAGAATGACCAAGGATTGCTCCTCCTGGGCCTGAGGAAGTAATGGCCACAAACATAGTCTCTGGCGTATCAACTGCAAAGACGTTGGCAGAGATGAAAAACAAAATGCTTAATAAAGAATTCTTAATATACATGAAAGGATAATATCAATGAATCGATTTAGGATGGACTGATTCTATAACTTTTACAGTCTGTCTAAAGCTTAGACAGCTTACTAATAATTCAAGCTCTTAGCTGCTTGGAAGAAGACTATGTGTCAGCTTATTGAAGGTATTTAGGTCTAAATCAAGAGTTGTTGAAAGAGGTCTCTTTGATTTAATAAAGGCACTGTAGTCTTTTAAAAGCTCATCATTAAATCGTCCAACGACAGTTGTTTTATAAATGCCGTCTTTTTCGATGACAGCAATACCAACAAAGCCATCACTAAAAACACCAGGTTTAATTATGGTTCCACCTGCATCGGGATCAAGTGATGAACCAACGAAAACAGGAATTCCTTTTTCTCTAACTGGCTCGAGAGTTTTTGAAAAAATAACTTTAGCTCCACGACGGGCCATCTCATCGGCCATAGAATAATCAAGCTCTTTAATAAAAGGCGCGTTTTCAACAATCTTTGGATCAATCGCAGCGATACCAGGAACATCTGTCCAAATTTGAACTAAGTCAGCATTAAGAGCTTCACCGATTAAGGTTGCTGAAAAGTCAGAGCCTTCTCTTCCAAGTGTCGTAGTATGACCGTGACCATCGCGACCGATAAAACCTTGAGTGACATACAGAGCATCATCACTAACTCGCATGTAGAGAGGAGCTGAATCGGCAATCATTCCACGATCAGGATTAGCTAGACCGTAACAATTATCGGTATGAATAAAGTCTCTAGCATCAACGTACTCAACCCGACGTTGTAAAAAAGAATGTGATAAGTATTGAGCAACTATGCCAGAAGATAGACGTTCACCTAAGGAATAGAATTGATCCATCTTCATAGGATCGATTTTCATTTCTTCTCTAAAAAGATCACCAAGCTCCCACAGTTCATTATCGATTGTATTAAACCACTCACCTTCTTCAAGGTCTAAATCATGAATAAGATCACGGTGCCTACTAATCAAAGTCTCAAGCGCGTATTCCCAGCCCTTAGCATGACTAGCGAGAGAAGCAATCTGTTCAAGCTCATTTGAGGTATTATAAGTCGCAGAAACGACAACGACTTTGATGTCTTCATCTAAAGTTAAAATTCGAGCGCAGCGCTTAATCGCTTTTGCATCACGAACGCTCGAACCACCAAACTTGGCAACCTTTAGCATTTTTAGTCTCGCTTAAGCTTTTTATAACTCATACGTTTTGGATTAAGAGCAGCTTCACCAAGACGCTTTCTCTTATCTTCTT
>CAYGQW010000171.1:0-6681 GCA_964352175.1 uncultured Halobacteriovorax sp. | reverse complement strand
TTTCTAAAACCTTTTTCATGAATCTTGGTACTATGATGCGTGAATATCTTGCGACGACAAGCTTGGGTGACCTAGTTCGTAAATCAAAAGACATTCAAATCGAAGAGAGAAGCAACGTAGCTGCTACTGAAACAACGAACAACACTGTTAATGCTACAAGCACTAACACTGCTGCTCCAACTGCTTCAGCGATTCGTAGCCCTATCGGTGAGATCAATCAATAACCGATATTATTTCGATTATAATGCAACATCCCCTTTAGCAGAGTCAGTTAAGAACTGGCTCTCTAAAGGGGATTTTCCTTTTGCCAATCCCGCTTCAATACATCATTCAGGTAAAGCTTCTAAACGGATGATGAATCAAGTTCAAGAGTTTATGTATAAGCTCTTTAATCTTTCAGACCAGACACATAAGCTTTATTTTCATTCAGGTGCAACAGAAGGTATTGGTAATCTTATTAGAGGTTTTTTTGAAGCTAGTGATGATGCTTGCTTTGCCTATGTCTCTACTGATCATAGTTGTGTCTATCAACATGCTTTAAGACTGAAAAGCTTAGGTGTAGATGTTCTTGAGTTGCAAGTCGATCAGAATGGAAATTTAGAAGAGTCAGCTATAGTTAAGCTTAAAGCCAAACAAAAAAAAATTCTTTTAAACTGGACTTGGGTTAATAATGAAACAGGTGTTGTTTTTCCTTTAAGTAATGCCTTAGAGATAAAGACCAAGGTCGATAATTGTTATATTCATGTCGATGCAGTTCAAGCTCCAGGTAAAGTACCAAGATGGAATAACTTGTTAAGTGAACTTGATGCTTATACTTTTTCTAACCATAAATACGGTGCACTTAAAGGTGTTGGTCATACTTTTGTTCGCCAAGACCTATTATCTAACCCTATTATTCTTGGCGGTGGTCAACAATCAGGTTTAAGGTCGGGGACAGAGAATACCTACGGATCTTATAGTTCGATGCTAGCTCTTGAGGAGCTGTTTAATTCTTATAATACTTCTGTAAGCTCTGAGTGTTTAAATATTGTTAAAAATCAGCTTTTGAATTCTCTTGGAGAAGCTGGTGAATTGGTCGGGGCTTGTGCGGATTCGCGCAATACAAACACGCTCTACATAGTTTTTTACAATGTTAAATCGGATATAACTTCGGTAGCATTTGATTTAGCAAATATTGATATTTCAACTGGTTCAGCCTGTTCTTCAGGCGCCATTTTACCAAGTCGAGTACTTTTAAAAATGGGCTACAATCAAGTAGAAGCTAAGAGTGCTATTCGATTTTCGTTTTCCCCAAAGATTAATAAAGAAGATGCTTTAATGTTCGCGGAGAAAATTTCTTCCGTCGTCAAGCGTTTTAGTCAAAAATAATTCTCTTAAAACGTCAAAAAGCCTTCTCATAAACGATCTTAGCCCTTGCCAAGATGAATCAATTTTTTCACAATAGAGATAACACACAAACGTTCCTAGACATTTTATGGAGGCTCTCATGAACAAAAAAGAATTAATGAATGCAATTCTTGAAGACAAAACAGTTTCACATCTTACTAAGAAAGATGCTGAAGCTCTAATTAACACTTGTCTTGATACAATCAAGAAAACAGTAAAAAAGGGTGAAGATGTTTCACTTATCGGCTTTGGTACTTTTACAAAAGCCAAGCGTGCTGCACGTATGGGTGTAAATCCATCAACTGGTGAGAAGATTAAAATTAAAGCTAAGACTCTTCCAAAGTTTAAGCCAGGTAAGGCATGGAAGGAAATGTTCTAAAATCTCCGATGGAGATTTTTCAACATTTCCCCTTGGTATCGAGCGCTCGCGATAGCGACGATCGGTATCAATGAATGTGACTATTTCAAAGCGTTCCTTCGGGAGCGCTTTTTTTACCTTATGATGCAAAAATTATTTTATTTTTTAATGAATTTTTGGCCTCCTTTTCTTGGTAGTGGGATTTCTTTTAGAGTCATCGAACAAAATCCTCTTGTGTTTAAGGTTCGGCTCAAGTTTTCTTTTTATAATAGAAATTATGTTGGTGTTCAGTATGGAGGATCCCTCTACAGTATGTGTGATCCTTGGTTTATGCTGATCTTAATGGATGCTCTTGGTAAGGACTTCATCGTCTGGGACAAGGCAGCTTCAATTCAATTTTTAAAGCCTGGAAAATCTTCTGTTTCTGCACAATTTAAAATCACACATGATCAAATAGATTCGATCCGTCAGGATACCCTCGTTACAGGAAAGACTGAGCCCGTTTTAAAAGTTTCAGTTTTTGATGATCAAGGTCAAGAAATAGCAATAGTGACAAAGACGCTTTGGGTTAAAGCTAAACATTCATAATTTGCGGTGTTCATTTCTAAGCGTTATCATCATTCTCCTAGGAGATCGTTATGAAAAATACCATCAAATCATTAAGTGATTATCAAAGTCTTTATTCGTCATCAATTAATGACCATGAATCTTTTTGGAATGATACCGCTGTAAATTATCATTGGTTTAAACCATGGGATTCTATTCAAACAGGTGACTTTGAAAATTTGGATGTGAAGTGGTTTGAAGGCGCAAAAACTAATTTGTCTTTCAATTGTATCGATCGACATTTACCAAAGCTTGCTAATAAATCAGCAGTTACATGGATTGATAATGATCCAACGAAAGTACCTCTCAATATTACTTATCAAGAGCTATCTGAGAGAGTGAATGCGTTTGCTTCTATATTAAAAGCTAAAAATATTAAAAAAGGTGATCGTGTTTGTTTTTACATGGGTATGGTGCCAGAGCTCTTAGTAGGTGTTCTAGCTTGTACTCGCATTGGGGCTGTTCACTCGGTTGTATTTGGTGGCTTTTCCGCAGCGAGTTTAGCAGGTCGTTTAATAGATTGTGAAGCGAAGCTTTTAGTTACTAATGATGGAGCTTATAGAGGAGCAAAAACAATCCCCTTAAAAAGTGTTGGTGATGATGCATTAAGTGAAGCTGCTTGTGTTGAAACAATGATTGTAGTCAAAAGAACCAATGAAGAAGTTTCAATGAAAGCTGGTCGCGATTTTTGGTGGCATGACTTATTAAAAGAACATAATGGCAAAGTTGTTGAGGCTGAGCAGATGGACTCTGAAGATCCTTTGTTTATCCTTTATACATCTGGTTCAACTGGCAAGCCAAAAGGACTTTTACATACAACAGCTGGATACATGGTTTGGGCCGGAGAAACATATAGACAAGTCTTCCAAACGGATGAAAATTCTATCTATTGGTGTACCGCAGATATTGGCTGGATTACAGGCCATACCTATCTGACATATGGCCCTCTACTTAATGGCAACACAACCGTTATGTTCGAAGGTGTTCCAACATATCCAGATGCAGCTCGCTTTTGGTACGAAGTCGAACGATTTAAAGTAACTCATTTTTATACCGCCCCAACAGCAATTCGTGCGCTTGAAGCTTGTGGCCTTGAGCATGTTCAAAAACATGACCTATCATCGTTAAAAGTTCTTGGAAGTGTTGGAGAGCCTATTAATGAAGAAGCGTGGCATTGGTATAATGAGCATGTTGGAAAAAAGAATTGCCCAATAGTAGACACTTGGTGGCAAACAGAGACAGGTGGAATCATGATTTCTCCCATCGCTGGTTTTACAAAAACAATTCCCAGCTTTGCCACAAATCCGCTTCCTGGAGTTTCACCTGTCTTAGTCGACGAACAAGGTAATGATGTTGTGGGAAATCCGGCAGCTGGTAATTTGTGTTTAGCAAGTCCATGGCCTGGAATGGCGCGAACGATTTGGGGAGACCATGAACGCTATAGGCAAACATACTTTAGCACATACCCTGGTAAATATTTTACTGGAGATGGGGCGAAAAGAGATGAACAAGGAAACTATCGTATCACTGGTAGAGTTGACGATGTAATCAATGTCTCTGGTCACAGGATTGGAACAGCGGAAGTAGAGGATGCTCTTAATCAGCATCAAAATATTGTTGAAAGTGCAGTGGTTGGATTTCCACACGATATTAAGGGACAAGGTATTTTTGCTTTTGTGATTTTAGATAAGCAGATTAATCAAGATACTCTTGTTGAAGAAGCTAATGAGTGGGTAAAGAAAATGATTGGACCTATTGCTAAACCAGATCAATTGTTAGTTGTTTCTGGTTTACCAAAAACACGCTCAGGAAAAATCATGCGTAGGATTCTTAGAAAAATAGCAGCTTCCGAGTTTGATCAATTAGGTGATATTTCGACATTACTAAATCCTGAAGTCGTTAAAGAAATTATAGAGCTTTATAAAAAATAAAGAGTATACTTTAAATATGAAGTTTTCTTTACTATTTCTATTTATAGCTCTATTCGCTACTTCTGTTTTCTCTAACGAGACATTGAACATTATTGCTAGTGACTCTATTCCTCCGTATGTCATGCCTCAAGATCAGATTGAATCTGAAACTCCAGGCCTGCAAGTTGAGATTATAAACTCAATATTGAATACAGCAGGTTACAAAACCAATTGGAAGTTGATGCCTAATAATAGAATCATTATCCAGTATAAGAGTCAGAAAGTTGATGCAGCCCTAAACTTACCTTTTCTTGTTGGAGATAAGTCTGGATTCTCGAGTGATTCAATTATAGATTATAAAAACTGTGTTATTGGCCAAAAGAGTCTAGTTAATTCTTGGAAAAGTAACCTTAATAAATTGAAAGTCCTTGGACATCAAAAAGCAAAAATTATCTATAAAGATATTTTTGATGATTATAATTTTGATAGTGAAAAGTATAATGAGGTCACAAGTCAAAAGACTTTAGCTTACCATCTCATTAATGATCGAACTGACATTGTCCTCTCTGATTATTTAGTCTTTTCATATTATGTTCAAAACTTTTTTCAATTACAGTTTAAAAAGAAGAATATCGTTTGCCTTGAGCAAGTCAGTAGCCCTAGAAGTGTAAGTTTTAAGTCTAAAAAGCTAAAAGAACTTTTTAATAAAGGGCTAAATGAAATTAAGAAGAATGGAATATATGAGAAAATAGTTTCTAAGTATTATGAAAAATATCCAATGATTGGTACTCAACCATCAAAAACAGTGAACGCTAATTTTATCTTTGCCTAATATTAAGTCTATTTTGCCCCTACAAAATGGTGCCTTCTTGGACCCACTTAAGATGGTAGTGTCAGATTGATTTTTCATGCAGTGCATTAAGTGCTCGTTCTTATTACTGACTATATGAGTCAGCTTTTTGGCATGAGGTCTGCAATATGTATTGGTAACTGGTTGGCAACAAGACCTTGATGGCCTTGCTAGCGTGAACTTCTAATCATTACGAACCCTTTAAAAGGTTCAGTATCACGCCAATCTCACATAAAGACGTCCGAATGGATGCTTTTCGAACCTCTACACACATACATATCTTTTAGAAACATTTGCTAGCAAGGCCACCTTTTTTATAAAGGGTTTAGCTAGTTTTAAGCTAAGACTTAATATTTTTTTAAGTTATTCGTCTATATCATCAAAAGTGATTTCAGAAGACATTCTAACTCCAGCTAATGACTTTTCACGTTCTTTTTTGATGAAGTCAAAGCGAATAGGGTGGGTGTCCTCAAAATCCTTCTCAAAGGCAATCAGTAGTGTTTTAGGAGATGCATCTTGAAGGGAAGTATACCAATATCCCTCTGGGAAAAGAGCAAGCTCATTTGGAGCTTCATCATCTTCCATAATCTCTTCCATTAATTTTTCAGAAGTATTCTTTACAACTAATGCAGCTTTTAGTTTAGCGGGAGGAATGTCTTTAGTAAGGTTCCAACTTGAGACGTGAAAGAAGTCTAAATAGAAGGTCGACTTGCCGAATGTGAATTTTCTAGGGAGCATAAGGGATTGCAGGAATTTTCTGGTACTGGCATCTTTTGACTTTCTGGCCAATTTCTCAGCCAATAAGCTGTCCTCAACACGAATGATATAAGCTCCAGGCTCTTTGGTACTACTGAAGAGTAAGTACTGAAAAGCAATGCTAAAGAGCGTATAAAGCTTGTGTTGGTCCAAGTGGACGTGCTTTTGTGGGGTTTCGATGAGTGCCTTAACGGCTTCGTAGAGTTCTTGTTTGCTAATATCCTGTCGCATATAGACGAATTTTTAATGGATTGACGCACAAAAGTAAAATGCTATTTTTCATTCTTCTTATTATTGACGCGAAAGTAAGTATTCAATAAGATGCGGGCTAAATTTAAGCCCTCAGAATCCGGAGCACTAGACCATGAAATTAATGGCCAAAACAAGAAATATTGGGATCTCAGCCCATATTGACTCAGGCAAGACAACTCTTACTGAACGTATTCTTTATTACTGTGGAACAATTCATAAAATTGAAGACGTTCGTGGCGGCGGCGACGGCGCTAAAATGGACCACATGGAGTTGGAAAAAGAGAAGGGGATTACAATCACTTCTGCTGCAACGACTGTGTTTTGGCGTGGTCTTGATAATAAAGGCACAACATTCGCTAAAGGTATCGACAAAGATACTCGTGTTAATATTATTGATACTCCAGGTCACGTTGACTTCACTGTTGAAGTTGAACGTTCTCTTAGAGTTCTTGATGGTGCGATTCTAGTTCTTTGTTCTGTGGCCGGAGTTCAATCTCAATCAATCACTGTTGACCGTCAGATGAAGCGTTATAGAGTTCCTCGTCTATCTTTCTTAAACAAGA
>CAYGQW010000170.1:0-6691 GCA_964352175.1 uncultured Halobacteriovorax sp. | reverse complement strand
GTATAAGACCGTTAGTTAGCCCAAGCTCATTGATCTCTGTTACTATTTCAGTTTTACCATCAAGCTCCCAAACCACTGCGGCTGGTGTTGTAACCTCATATTTTTGAACAACTTCGGGTCTTAGTTCCGGATCAAATAATTTGATTTGCAGATCATTCTTTTCTAATTGATAAAGCTCTAACATTTTTTGAATGGCATTATGATTAGCTTTGGGCGAGAAAACATTAGCTATTAAGGGTTTCTTGATTCGCTTTAATACTTTTTTGGATTGATCTGTAAGCGTATTTGACTTATTGGCAGTGACATCCCATTGCAAAGGATTCTTGTAAGCCAAATGATTAATTAAGCTTAAAATTGCAAAAACCAAAAGAGCTGTAAAAAAATTAGTACTAAAAGCCTTAAAGCGTGAACTTGAAGCAATCATCTTAAACTGCTTGGCTCGCATAAGAATCACAGAAATTAATAAGACCATGGATAATATCGATGTCGATATATTTAATGTGATCTCTTCTGGTATTGAAATCCACAGCACGATCATTGCCATCCAAGCAAGTAGAGCTGAGACGCATAATAGATAAAAGGTTAGATTCGTTTTCATGCTGACCTCACCAATTCCTTGATTCTAGTGATCGCTCACTTAACCATAAGAAAAAACCAGTGACTGAAGCAAAGTAAACAAGTGAGTATGACTTAATCGCGCCGCGAATAAAGCCCTCATAATGAAATGGAATTGCAACATAACTTAAGATCTCTCCAACAATTGGATTTTGGCTAGCATTGGCGGAAAGTACGATCAACATCATGCCAAGGAGAATGCAAAAAGATAATACAGCCGAAATCACAGGATTATCGGTTAAGGATGAAGCAAAGATGCCTACCGCAACGTAACAACAAACGGAAAAAATAATCCCCAAGTAACCTGTCAGAACAAAAGACCATTCCGAATAGCCAGCAATGGCGAGGATTAGGGGAAGTATTAATGTAAAAGAAAGCATAAATAGTGTTGTAAATATAACAGCAAGAAATTTACCTAAGATAATTTCGATATGACTTAAGTTTGAAAGTAATAATAGTCCAAGTGTTCCTTGTCTTTTTTCTAAGGCAAATGAGTGCATTGTTAATAGAGGGGCAAAAAATAAAAATATAAAATTCATATTGCCAAAAATTGGATTAAAGACTGAGTGGAGAAGTGTCCCTGCTGTCATTTCAGTCGAGAGTACGACATAATTGTAAAAAAGCCATCCAATCAGAAGACTAAAGAGTCCAGTTAAGACGTAGACAAGAGATGAGCTAAATGAATCAGCAATTTCTTTTTTGGTTAGTAGCCATATATTTGATGTAAACGAAGACATTAACTGGCTCCTTCGTTCATCGCGAGTTTAAAGATATCTTCTAATTGGGTTTTATCTTGATAGAATTCAGTCACATCTGCCTTTTGATCAACTAAGAAAGCTAGTAGCTGTTTAGCCTCAACCTTTCTACTCGTCTGTAATGTCCAACTTTGCTTGTCTTCAATACTATTAATTCCAAAGTTACTTTTTAATGATTGAACAATATCTTTATTAAACTTTTCAGCTTTAAGAATAAATCGTTCTGCACTAGAAAAACGATTTTGAATTTCTTGCAATGTCCCAGTCGCAACCAGTTTTCCATGATTGATCATCGTGATGTCATCACAGACGAGAGATATTTCATGGAGAAGATGCGATGAGAGCAAGACAGTATGTTCACCTTTTAAGTTCTGAATAAGATTTCTTATTTCTGTAACAGAAACTGGATCAAGTCCAACTGTAGGTTCATCAAGAATCAGAATTTTTGAACCGAGCACTAAAGCTTGAGCGATACCAACCCTTTGTTTGTAGCCTTTTGAAAGATTTCCAATCATTCGCTCAACGACTTGATATAGTCCACAGGCTTCAATGGCATAGTCCACTCTGCGAACCGCTTCTTGATTTTTCTTACCATAGAGAGCTGCTACAAACTCAAGATATTTCTTAACAATCATTTGGGGATAAATTGGCGGCTGTTCTGGTAGATAGCCGATTAATTTTTTTCTGTGACTTGGTGGACACTCTTGGCCCATCAAACGAATCGTTCCACTCGTTTCATGCAACAAGCCAGTGATGATATTCATGGTTGTCGATTTTCCAGCACCATTTGGTCCTAGAAATCCATGGACTCTTCCAGTTTGAACTGAAAAATTAATATCGTCTAAGGCATGAACACCAGGGTATGCCTTAGAAACTCCAACAAGACCGATTGCTTCGGTGGAAATCGGCATCTTCTTTTCTCCCTCAGGCTCAATAAACATAGTCGTATAATGCCTTATTGTAACCGACTAGAACACTCGCCCGTCAAGTCTCATCGCTAAATCTCCGATAGGCTTTCATGAGCATTACGACACGTTTTACTGATGCGATTTCGAAAGCAAATCGAATCGTTATTTCTACCCATATTCATCCAGACGCTGATGGAATTGGTAGTGAAATTGCCCTCTGTATGGCCTTGCGTCAGCTGGGAAAAGAAGCTCATTGTGTAAACGAAGAGCCACTGCTTGAACGTTATCGCTACCTCGATCCACAATGTGTTGTTTTTGGTCTTGAAGATTGGAAAAAAAGACCGCCTAATTCCGTTGACCTTCTAATTATTGTAGATACGAATTCACTATCAAGAGTTGGTTCTGGCGTAGAAAAATTTGGCGCGACGGCTAAAGATGTCATCTTCGTTGACCATCATCCTTGTCCGCGAGAAGTAGCTGCTATTCATTGTATTGATACAACTGTATCCGCCACAGGTGAACTTGCCGGTATGTTGATTGAAGCCATGGGTGCTAAGTTCACACCGCAAATTGCTCTCGCTCTTTATACTTCTATTTTGATTGATACTTCTAGCTTTCGTTATCCAACCGTTTCGGCAAATACACACAGACTAATTGCGAAATTGATGGATTCTGGCGTGGAACCGCCTCAAGCCTATAATTTAATTAATGGTACTAAAAAGCCATCATTTATTCGTCTCCTAGGGCAAGTACTCGGCTCTGTTGAAACAACACATGATGAAGCTATCGCTTGGATCGCTATGACCGATGATCAAATGGATGAGTACAATGTAGATATTGAAGACACACATGGATTTATCAATCATCTGTTAATTCTGAATAATATCAAAGTAGCATGTATGTTTAGGCAAATTGGAAAAACTGTTAAAATAAGCTTTCGTTCGGCCGATGTCACAGTAGATGTAGGAGTAATTGCACAGGCTCTTGGTGGCGGTGGTCACGATCACAGTGCAGCGACAATTCAAGAAGGAAGACTGATTGATATTTTACCGGCGACTATTGCTAAAATTAGTCTCATGCTTAAGAAGGATTAAGCACTATCACCTAAAATCTTTTCTAAGGTCTCGCGCTCTTTTGGGTTAAAATTAAATGCACCCTTTGTAAGAATATCTTTAAGTTTTCCAACTGTAGCTGGATCATTGGGATCATTAAGTCCGATATCAGATGGTGGACGGATTTCTTTTTCGACTTCAACTTCTTCAGGTTTTTCTAGTTTTTCATTTTTAATTTTTGACAGCTCAGAAACTTCAACTTTTTCTTTTGGTGGTTTAGGCTTGAAATGCTCTTCCACTTTGCCTCTTATTTCACTTGCTGAAATAGACTCCTTAGGAGCTCTGGCATGCTTAGACTTTTTAGCTTGTGTATTTCGAGAGCGTTTTTGAGATTGATCTAACCGATCAATTCCGGGCTCAAAATTTTTAAAAAGCCTCATAACTCGCCTCCCCTGTTAATAGTAGCAAAATCTGATTATCATCGTTAGCAGGAGGAAAGTTCACCCATGTTACAAGTACCTACCATTGAAGATATTACCCGACAATTCAAGGCGGTCTTCTTTGATCTGGATGGAACTCTCTTTAACTCTGAACCTCTTCACTCAGAAGCCTTGGTTAAAGCTGGTAATCAACTTGGTATTAACTTAGAAGACATAGACCCGCTTCATGATTTTTTAGGTATGCCTGACCCAGCAGTCTACCGATTTTTTGTTGCCCAAAATCGAATCCCAACTCAAGTGACTCAGCATAGTTTTATCAAAGCGAAAAATTCACACTACTTAGCACTTTGTCGAGAGATTCCTATCAGTAAATGGGATGACTACATTACTCAAGGATCTAAAGAACTTTTAAATGAATTAAAGGCCAAAGGACTCTTGGTTGCTATTGTGACAGCGAGTGAACTTGAAATCGTCCAAAGCATGATCCTTCATTCTGGCATAGGAATATTTTTTGATCATGTCGTTGCTCGCGGACAATGCTTTCGTAGCAAGCCCTCTCCCGGTCCATATTTGAGTGCTCTAAGGCATTGGGGCCTGAAAGGAAGACAAGCACTAGTCTTTGAAGACTCAGCGACAGGGCAGAAATCAGCACAACTAGCAGGATGTGAAGTGATTGCTATCAATGCATTCACTCAACAGACAAATCATCACTTAGCCACCATTGACAATTATTTTAGGCTAATTTCCTAAACATCTAGTCTATAACCCAATTGATTGTTTCAGACAAAATCTCTTCGCCATAAAACACTCAAGTTATTGTTTTTAAAAATATTTTAGGTAATACGACATTGGCCATTAAGAAGTGGAAATATATTCCGATCAAATTATTGACCCCAGATTTGGAACTGATAAGCTTGGTAACCTCTGACAGATTGTTACTGAGTTTATTTGAACTAGAACTGAAAATTAAACTTGGTTTTTAAATTAAAAAATTATCCTGCTCCGTTATTCGTTGGACGTTTGTTGAAGTTGTACGTAAGTGGATTGAAAAATGGAAGGGAGCCAAAGAAACGTCGTTTCTCATGGTACAAATTATGAATGCTTTTTTTATGACTGCTAGAAAAACAAAACTCCTGGTAACTTCACTGCTCCTCTCAGCAGCTCTTATTTCTACTTCATGTGGAGACGGATCTGATGGAAGAAACATCTCTATTCCTGGTGTTATTGGGCCAACAGTAACTCTGGTTGATGATAACGTTCTTATCTCGATGGTTTTTGAAAACCTTCAAGTACAAGGTGGACTTCGTTATAATATTCCTAAGTACAACAACTCGTATATTGAACTAGCTCCAGATTTTAATTCAACTGGAACACTCATGGCCGTCTCTGTATCATTACAAGATGTCTTTGATGGTGGTCTTCAACAACTTCCACCACAAACACTTCCTGGTGGTCGTGCACTTCCTGGTGTAGTTGGTGGTCGTCTTCCAGCGGTTGCTTTCTCGATTCCACAATTTCATAACCTAGGTGTTTATCTTGGTCCAAAAGTCTTCGGTCTTTTCGTCCCAACTGGTAATTTAGGAATTGGTCAATCGATTGCAACATTCCGTTTCTACTCTTCTGGAACTCGCACTGGTAATATCTCTCTTGTAGGTGAAGATGCTAATGGTGAAAACTCAGGTGTTCTTCTTCTTCTAGACATGGGTGATTCAGTTAAGAAGCGTCTTAAGAAACTTCTTTAAGCTTTATTTTTAGTAAGTATCTAAGCCCGGCGAAAGTCGGGCTTTTTTATTTTTCAAGAATATAATCATTAATTATTAAAACATCCATCTCTGTTCTTAGAAAGCAATCAATGGCTTCGCTCGGATGACAAACAATAGGTTCATTCTCATTAAAAGAAGTATTAATGACGACCGGAACACCTGTTATTTTCCTAAACTCATCAATAAGCTCCCAGTATTTAGGATTAATTGTCTTGCTAACTGAGTGAGGTCTAGCGCTACCATCGACATGGGTCACAGCTGGAATGACATGTCTTTTATCCTCTTGAACCATAGAAGACATAATCATGTAAGGAGAATCAAGACCATCTGGAAAATCAAAATATTCGTGGAGGGCCTCTTCAAGTACAGAAGGTGCAAATGGTCTAAAAAACTCACGTTTTTTAATACGGGAATTAAGGCGCTCTTTCATCTCAACTGATTGAGGATTAGCCAAGATAGAACGATTTCCAAGAGCTCTAGGACCAGCTTCCATATGTCCTTGGTACCAGCCAACAATTTTATTATTAGAAATAAACTGAGCTGCAAGAAACGGACTATCAGTATTCTTAGAGAATTTTAAGTTTCGCTTATTAAGTTCTAATTCGATGTCTTGATCAGAGTAAACAGGACCTAGATAAGGACTATTAAAAATAAATTGTCTCGAATGACCTAAATTAACATGCCAGTGATATAAAGCTGAACCAAAAGATGCACCAGAGTCAGCAGCTAAAGGTTGGACGAAAATTTTTTCAAACGGTGAATGATCAATTATTTTTCTATTCATTAAAATATTAAGAGCTACGCCCCCGGCCATACAAAGATTTTTTTGACCTGGGTTTAGCTCATATAATTTATTGGCTAAATAGATCCCGCACTTTTCAACAAGAAACTGTAATGCTTTTGCAATATCAAAATGGCGTTGCTCTAGGTTTTCTTGAGCAGTTCTCGCTGGACCGAATTTTTTTAGGAATTTATCACTCACCCAACATTTAGTGCCATGGGTGTGAAATTGAAAAAAACTCAAGTCGAGTTTGAAAAGGTCTTTATCTGACAACACGACTAAAGAATCAAAGTCCGAAATAAAAGTATCAGCTCCATAAGCAGACATTCCCATCACTTTCCATTCATCATGAAAAGGATAAAATCCAAGATATGATG
>CAYGQW010000169.1:0-6733 GCA_964352175.1 uncultured Halobacteriovorax sp. | reverse complement strand
CTTATTAATATTA
Organism: uncultured Halobacteriovorax sp.; assembly: GCA_964352175.1. Classification (GTDB taxonomy): domain Bacteria; phylum Bdellovibrionota; class Bacteriovoracia; order Bacteriovoracales; family Bacteriovoracaceae; genus UBA4207. The sequence goes on along the minus strand of CAYGQW010000169.1, from coordinate 6,720 downwards.
TTGGTTTTCTTAAAACAATGCTAAAGAACTAATTATCTTGGCCCGATAGGTACTCATGACGAAAATTAATATCTTATTTCTCTCTTTTTTACTTTCTTTTGCCTCTCACGCAGGTGAAGGCAGTTCTTTAACTAATAAAGTGAAACAGCTTGAAAACCACAGCAAGGCTTTGAAAAACAGTATGCATAAAGAGGTAGTTGAAGCAATGTCTGAAAATGATCGAGAGATCATGGCCGAAAAGATTGATAACCAAATCACAGAAATAAAAAGAGTTCACCAACAAGTTAGAGATCAATTTAATAATCTCGATGCAAACACTCAAAGACAAATACTACTTCGTAGCGCAGAGTAATTCAAAACCATACAAAAAAGTTCTCAATAATTATATCGTTTTGTCGATAAGTTGTCTGGAAATTAACTTTTCGAGGAGACTTTCTTTTGAAAGCTTTATTTTTATTTGGGCTATTTTTCATCTCTTCGGTTGCTTATTCAGCTTCATGTCCAGAAAGAAGTCCGGCTGAATGGGCTCAGTACTTCATCGACCAATCGTCTCAGATAGGAAGCAACTCTGAAGAGATTTCTGATATTATGGAGAGCTGTGAAGCAACTCTGAGAATGAATGGAGTTTTTGCCTGTGCTGATAGAGTTGTAAGCTTTTCCAAGAGTAAAGAACCAAGAGGTTCAAACTATTCGATGGGTTGGGAAGTTGAAGACTCAGATTATATCAACTCTGTCCCTGATGGTTATCTTGATCTTCCTGAGGAACTACGTGAAGGTTTACCCGATAATTACGCTGAACTTGCTAAAGAGAAAGGTTGGAAAATGCTTGAGTACCGCTCAAGAACAGTTCCAAATCCACCATTTGGCTCTTACTCAAGAGTTCTCTTTCTCATTGAGGGAGATCCGGTAGATAAGTGGATTCAATTTACTTTACCTGAAGACCCTACTAATAAAGAAAGATTGATCGACTTTATTGCCATGGAAAAACCAACCGGTCCCGATGATTTGGCAACTCCATACTATACACAATATTACAGAGACCGAAATGGGAATAATCCTCAAATGAGAACTGAAGGATCATTTGATAATTGCTACTCTTGTCATCCCAACGGAATGAGAGAATTATCACCAGAACCTGGAAGCTATTCAGCTGAAGGTGCTCAGAGTTTAGACTATATGCAAGAAGCGATGCAAAGCTATACTGTTGGTCGCGGCTCTGTAGATTATAAAGGTGCTCTCCATCCGGAAAATTATGGACCTCCAGCAGGCCAAGCTCAAGGTTGTGTAAAATGTCATAATAATGGCGAAGGTATGCATGAGCAAAGTCGAGGCGCGATTAATGAACGTCATATTAGAACCGGCCATGTCGATCATAAAATGACACAAGACTTTTCAATGCCTGTGTCAATGCTTCCTGGTGAACAAGCTTTATTAGATTTTATGGAAGATATTCCAAACACTTTATCAGAAGAAGAGCGCCAAGAACTTATGCGGTTTACTGCCGGCTATAAAAGAAGACAAAATGAAATGGATGAAGCCATTATTAACTGGCTTGCGAGCAAAAATAAAATTGATGAAGCGAGAAAGAACACACTTTTATTTACACTAAACGGACACCCAAACTATCCTAACTGCATGGATCAACCCGATTGCTTTAAGGGGCTTAAAAGATACAGAGGTTACCTTACTGACTTGAAACAAGATTATCCCGATCAGATACAAGCTTGGTTGACAGGTCAGTGCCAAGATTTAATTGATAATCCATCGCAAGTTACTATCAACGATTCAAACCGTTCATCAGGTGAGGGATTCTTTAGTCGACTTATCAACAGTGCCTCCGAGTTTTTTAGTGGAAGTGAGAGTAATGGAGACGAAAGATGAGATATCTAGCTTTAACAATCTTAATAGCTCTTCCGAATATCATTTCAGCTAAAGCTGTTGATTGGCGTGAGCATAATCCAATCTGTGCCAAACAAATTGAAGACAAAGTAAAAGAATTAAATATTAAATCTCAATGGGTGCGCTTCATCATGGGTGGTCCAGGACAGTTTGCTTATAGAGCTCCCATTAGTGTTGGTTTATGGGCACAGATTTCAATCGATAAAGAAGGTGTAACCTTCACCAAGAAGACAGAAGGAAACGCTATCAGCCAAAGGTTTAGTGGTGAAACCTGTGTTCCTCAAATTGCCATTCAAGCGGTTCCAAAAGACATGCTTCCTGCCAAAAACTCACTAGGAGATAGTGAGCTTCGCAAAATTGTTGAATCAGGTAAAACTGGTGTGATTTATATCTGGTCACCGAATATGACACTCTCACCTCAAGGTCACCACCATGTTGAAGCTATTGCAAAAAAACTTGGTATCGAGTTTAATGCTTATGTTGACCCTGCCGTAAACTCACAAAAAGTTGCAAAAGAAGCAAAAAAGTCTAGACTGCCAGCCTCTTCGTTAAAACCAATGATGTCTTTTGATTTGATGATGAGAGGAGCCTCACTTCACTACCCTGCTACTTTTATTTATAAGGATGGCAAAATCAGTCGTTGGGCAAAGCATGGCTATGAAGATTTAAAACAATTTGAAGAGTTTATTAAAGCTGAGATTGAAAAATGAGAAATACGATATTAACAACTCTGTTTTTAATTTTTTCAACTTCAACATGGTCGGTGGAAATTGACTGCAGTTTAAATACTACTCCAATTGTAGGTAGGGTAAGATTAGATAATGCACCTAACTATTTTATCAGTGCAGATCCTGATGGCAAATACACGGCCGTTATTGACTCAAGTCAAAGTAATATATTAGTCAATATGGAAGACGGCTCATCTCAAACTGTGCCAGGTAGCGTAGATCCTGTGTTTACACCTGATGGTAAATTTTTAACTCTACCTGGTGGTAAATTTTATGCCATGGATGAAATATCTGAAAAAGTCGATAATGGGCAACCAGCACGAGGAGTAAGCTCATCTTTTAATTCTGGTCAGGGCGGAGTTTATCAATCAATTGGTATCCTGCCGGGCTCAACTGATAGCAAGAAAACCTACCGTTATATGGATGACCAGGCCGGGGCATCTTATTTCGATGTTGAAATGAAATTTGACTCCAGTGGTAAAGTTATATCTTCAAAAAGAAAAACAAGCTCAAAAAGACTTTGTACTGAAGCTAGTTCTCGTGACACTCCTATGATGTCTAAGGATGGGAAGTATTTAAGTATTCTAAATTTTGAGACTCATACCACTCAAATTTGGCGTGTTAATGATAATGGTACATGCAATATGATGGTTGATATCGGTGTGCCTACTGGTAAGGTCGACTTCGGCTTTGCCCCTGGAGCTCCTCAAATCACTTTTCACGTTGATGAAGTAGGTAATGACTGGAAATACTTTAGCGGTTTTAGCACTGGCATGAGAAAAAGTGTTTATGTGATGAACCTAGACATTAACGGTTCAGGTGACGAAGAAAGCTGGAGTGTCAGAGATATGGCGAAAGTTGTATCTCCTGATACAGAAAATGGACTTGGTAAAGGTAGTTATTACCCACGATTTAGAAAAGACGGTAAAATAGTAGCCGTCACTCAAGTTAGAGAAGGTGACGATGCTGACTACTACCTTGATGTTGTAGGTGTGAACTCATTAAACTACCAGCCCTTCAATCCTGAAATTACTTCAGGAAGAGTAACACTTGATCCGGATTGTAAAAGTGAAAATACGACGATGTTTCAAGCGCAAATTGCACTAGGGTTACTTTGGGCGCAAACCTGTACTAATTATTCAGACCGTTTAAGAAATGTCGATTTAAATCTTATTCCACTTGGAATGAATAGGGCGGCTTGCCTTGAGATGGTTGATAAAAAATGGGGTTCGGTTGAACTTGATGTTGAAGGACGAAATAGAAGACTACAACAAAGATATAGTAATGAAATGCAAACTGACTGGGTAGATCCAAGAGTTGTATCAAATGATGATATTATGCGCTTAAGTGTTGATGAGCTCAAAGCTGCCTGTCCACAAGCCAATACGTCAAATACACTAGCCGCTGAAGTAGAAGTCATCGGCGGTGAGGGAAATAGTCATGGCCCATTAAGTGTTGAAGGAGTTGTTTCAAGAAGATGTATTGGTTGCCACGAATCCAGAAACGTTTCATTGAATGAGGATGGAACAGTTATAAGAAGTGATACCAACGGACCATTTATCGACTTTGCAAATATTAATACTGCCGAAGATGCCATGGTATGGCGACAAAGAGTCTTCAACCCACAACCAAGATCAAGTGCTATGCCTCCACCTGATGATCTCGACGGAGACGGCAATATTAGTGAAGAAGAATATCAAAGTAGCTTGAGAGAAAACTTCACAGAGCAAGAGCTCAACACATTGCAAGAAAAGCTTCTAGAAATAGAAAGTGGACAACGCCAGTGGAACTGGGGCGAATAATAGACAATATTGCCTGATTCACCAGTGCATCGTATAAATGCACTGGGAGAATTTTATGACAAACAAAGTATCAGACATCTTTAATCCCAATGATTGGGATGAAGTTTCGGAATTTAATTTTACAGATATCACTTATCACCGTGCTAAAAAACAGGGCACCGTTCGCATCGCTTTCAACAGACCGGAAGTACGCAATGCTTTTAGACCTAAAACTGTAGACGAACTTTACACAGCTCTTGAGCATGCTCGTCAGTGGAGCGACGTCGGAGTGGTTCTATTAACTGGCAATGGACCATCGCCAAAAGATGGCGGTTGGGCTTTTTGCTCAGGTGGAGATCAAAGAATCCGCGGTAAAGACGGCTATCAATATGAAGGGACTGAAGCTTTAAAGCCTGACCCAGCAAAACTTGGAAGACTGCATATACTTGAAGTGCAAAGACTGATCAGATTTATGCCCAAGGTTGTAATGGCTGTCGTTCCAGGTTGGTCAGTCGGTGGCGGACATAGCCTACATGTCGTATGTGATTTAACCATCGCATCAAAAGAGCATGCTATTTTCAAACAAACAGATCCAGATGTAGCTAGCTTTGACTCCGGTTATGGTTCAGCATATCTAGCAAAGATGATTGGACAAAAGCGCGCGCGCGAAATATTTTTTCTAGGCTTAGACTACTCAGCACAAGAAGCCTTTGATATGGGAATGGTTAATAAAGTTATTCCTCATAAAGACCTTGAAAAAGTTGCGCTTGAGTGGGCAGCCATCATGAATAACAAGTCCCCTACTGCCATGAGAATGTTAAAATACGGATTCAATATGTGTGATGACGGACTTGTGGGCCAGCAACTCTTCGCAGGGGAAGCAACCAGGCTTGCCTATGCATCAGAAGAAGCCAAAGAAGGACGTAATGCATTTCTTGAAAAGCGTGAACAAGACTACTCTAGTTTTCCTTGGCATTATTAAATGGATTTAAGCTACTCTGATATAAGCTACGAAGCACTCAACACGCCAGTCGACGACTGGCGTTTGCTTTTTAACTTTATGAAAGTCAATAAACTCAACACTCTTTTTGATGCCGGAGCGGGAAATGCACTAAGTGCTCAAACCGCTCAAGCAGAATATAAAGATATTCAAGTTCATGCCTATGAACTTATTAATGATCGAATTAAAGGCCTTACATGCCCGGATCAAGTGATAAAGTGCGCGGATCTTTTTAAAGTAGATATTCCTAAATGCGATATAACGTTTCTCTACTTACCGACAGGTCCTCTTCTAGAAAAAATACTCCATCAGCTAGATGAAAACTCACTAATCGCAGCTGTAGAGTCACATGGCGAACTATTTAATCGTCTTGAAGAATCTGCCATTTTAGTTGAATCAATGACACAGACAGCGTTGAGGCATCATCCACAGATGAGAATCTATCGTTGGCTAAGACCTGTTCAAGACTTTAAAAATAGGCTTAGAGAACTATCATTTCAAAAAACATATGATCAAATTCATATTAAAGAAGAAGATCAACTTCTTGGAGAAACCGTATGGAGTGCAGATATAGAGGGACTAACCATTACACCCGATAACTATATTGAAACTCGTAATCCTCCAAGAAGATTGAAATTAAATAGAGACATTAAGATTTCACCTCCATTTGACACAGAATTGATTGAAAGAAGACGAAGAAACAATTTAAGAAAAATTTTCATTGAACCGTGTGGTATCATAGAGGATCAATTCGGAATAAGGCATAACCTTTGAAAATAGAAAATTTACTAAAGAAAATTAAAGAGAACACAAAGCTTATTGGTAGAGAATTAGCCTATCAAGCTCTCCTTTTGTTTTACGCCTACCCAAAGTCTCCCAAAAAGATTAAGGCAGTGATCGCATCATCTTTGGCGTACTTCATATTACCGTTAGACGCCATTCCAGACCCTATCCCCTTTCTGGGCTTTGTCGATGATGGAATTATATTAGCTTCTGCCATTGCAATTGTTAGACTTTATGTGACTGATGAGATTAAAGAGCAAACAAATAAAACATTAAATCGTTTTTTTCCAAAGAATAATTCCTAACATCGGCGCTCCAAAAGCAGTGATCAAAACACCGACGGGTAATCCAAAATCACTTAAAAAATGCCTATTAATGACATCGGCTAAAAGAATAAAGCTACTCCCCAAAAACATATTACCCCAAATCAGATTAGTGCCTTTAAATTCAACCAATCTTTTCGTCAAATGTGGGATAACAAGCCCCACAAAACCAACCGGCCCAAGTTGAGAAACTAATAGCCCAACAC
>CAYGQW010000168.1:0-6740 GCA_964352175.1 uncultured Halobacteriovorax sp. | reverse complement strand
GTATGAACGTTAAGCAAGCCCGTCGTGCCGGACTTCTGCATGATATCGGTAAAGTGATCGACGCTTCAGCTGAAGGTTCTCATGCCGTTATCGGCGCTGACTTCGCTAAGAAATACGGCGAGCCAGCTGATATCGTTCACGCAATTCGTGCTCACCACGATGATGAAAAACCTGAGTCAGTACTTGCTCACCTTGTAGCCGCCTCTGATGCAATTTCAGGTGCACGTCCAGGCGCTCGTAAGGCCATGATGGAATCTTACGTTTCTCGCCTAACTGATATTGAAGATATCGTTAATACTTTTGATGGCGTTTCTAGAAGCTACGCAATCTCTGGTGGTCGTGAAATTCGTGTTTTCGTTGAAAACGAAAAAGTAACGGATGAGCAAACAGTTATGCTGTCACGTGATATCGCTAAGAAAATCGAAGAAGAAATGTCTTATCCTGGGACGATTAAAGTAACTGTTCTTAGAGAGACAAAAGCTGTCGGTATCGCGAAGTAAGGAAAGAGTATGTCAGAGCCCTTATTTGCTTTAGTTATTGGTTCATCTTCTGGCTTAGGTTTGGAGATCGCTAATTATCTTTTGCAAGAGGGCTATATTGTTTTTGGTGCTTCAAGAGGGGATAGTCCTATTGAGCACGAAAATTTTTCATCTATGGAATGTGATGTCCGTGATGAAAATTCAGTGGTGGCCCTCTTTGATGCCATAGCTGAAGAGACCGACGGACTCAATCTCGTTGTAAACTGTGCTGGTGTCTTTGATGTTTCCCCTCTGATCGAAACTGAAAGTGAAGTCTTTGTTGATCATCTTTCAACTCACGTTCTTGGTTCATTTCATGTTTTAAAATCTCTTCATGCTTTATTGATTGAAGGTGAAACTCATGTGATCCACTTGAACTCGTTAGCTGCTAAAAGAGGCTATGCTGGACTATCAGCTTTTAGCGCCTCTAAGTTTGCGCTTACAGGTCTTATCCAATCAGTTCGAGAGGAGTGGAGATCTCAAGGTGTGAGATTTTCAACGCTTGTGCCAAGTGCTGTCGATACGCCACTTTGGGATGAGATCGAAGACGTAGAACGCGATCAGATGATTGATGTCGATGAGTTTCTGCATGTCTTTGATATGGTCGTAAAGGCTCCGTCTCATTTAGAGTTTCCAGAATTAGTGGTTGCTCATAAGACTGGAGGAAAAGCATTTTGACTCAAAAACAAGCTAGGCACCATTATTACTTTAGAGGTTTACTTCCTTGTTTTATCGCTTTTCTAGCTATTTATTATTTTAAAGCTTCACTACTTTCAGTTTCATCTTTTCTTATTTGTTATCTTTGGCCTTATTTTCTATATACGCCCGGGGCAAAAGATAAATATCTTGGTTTTAAGTTTCGAAAGTCTTTTGTTGGACTTCTGGTTAGGCTCGATGAGTTTTTAAAAGAAGTTTTAAAGCCTAAGTTCTTTGTTCAAGGTTTTGTTATTTCAATAACGACACCTTTTATTTTTTGTATCGTGACATGGATATTATCAGGTGTCGGAGAGCCAATTTTCGCCTTGGCGGGAAGTTGTCTTTTTACGATCGTATATCGCTATCTTCTATATCAATATTCTAATTTAGTTTTTGAAGATGGTTTTGAAAGTCTTCAAGGTGAGTTGCCCTTAGAAAGTGGGATCGAACCACTTCAGCCTGTTCAAAGTCGTCAAACAGATAACGACTCAAACTCTTAAATCGTCCAAGTATATTTGATTCACTTAAGCCGATTGATCGATATGACTTTTCAAGCTCATCAAAATACTCATCAATCTCTTTGAGACGCTCATAATATAAAATCGTTTCATGTAGCTGTTCAAAGTTTCCTTTATATTCTTTGTAATGTTTGGCTAGCCAAGGAGTTTTAAGCGCACCTCGACCAAGCATGACTGCGTAACATCCGGTGTGCTTAAACATGGCATCGACATCGTGAATGGTCCAAATATCACCATTGCCAATGATTGGTACATTGGAATATTCAACAGCTTTTGCTATTGCATCCCAATCGGCTGTCCCTTTGTACATTTGATCGCGAGTTCTAGCATGAACGGTAATGGCTTCAACACCACTATCAATCAGACGCGTAATTATTTCTAAAAACTTAGAATCATCATGATAACCCAATCTTATCTTTGCTGTGAAAACCCCTTGAAATTCAGCGCGTATCATTTTAACCGTTCGTTGCATGAGATTCAGATCTTGCAACATAAACGATCCACCACGATGGGCGTTTACTTTTTTAGCGGGACATCCAAGGTTTAGATCAAGATGATGAAGCCCAATTTCTTGTGCAGCTTTTGCAACATCACTTGTTTGAGCCTGTTCTGCTGTTAAAATCTGAAAACCAGTTTTGGCTCGAAGCTTATGGTCCGTTGTTGTTCTTATTCCATAATGCTTTAAAAGTGGAGAACTTGTAATTTTACCAACAGTTGGCACACGATAAAAGTCAGTGAAGAGATAATCCCATTGTGGATATATTTTTTCAATCACAGTTCTATAAGACTCATCAGTTACACCTTCCATCGGTGCGAACAACAAAGAGCCTTTAGTATATGGTAATCGTGACATGGTGCCTTTATAGACAATCATGATCAATTCGTCATATTCAAAGTACATGTCGGTAAAACTTGTATCAGTCATCATTCCTTTGAGAAAACAGGGACTTAAGTGGGAAGCTTGGGTTCAAACTAGACATGAAGATGGAATTCTTGATGGTTTACTTGAATTTCCTGGTGGCAAGATCGAATCAGGTGAAACTTCTTATGAAGCAGCAGCCAGAGAGCTCTTAGAAGAGGTCACAGTCGAGGTAGACGCTATTGAGTTTAAACTTTTTCAAGTTACAAAGTTTGAGTATCCAGATCGAAAAGTATGCTTGTACTTTCACTTGTTAAAAGTTGAGGTTGAACATAATGGCTGGAATCGTGGGCAATGGCATGATCTTAATGATATACCTAATAAACTACTACCTGCTAATAAGCCCATAGTGGATAAACTCATTACTTACCTAGAAGATGAGCCGGATCTTGGAGAGTGGCAATGAATGATGTGATGATTGTATCCGAACATTTTCTATTAAGCCTAGCTTTTGCGATGTCTATTTTTTCTATAATTGCTTCCAGTAAATTAACAGGTGCAGGCTTTATTAAGTTATCCACCTCAGTTGCAGCGGGTAGTGCTTTGCTCGCTCTTGCTTGTCATTTACGCTACGCTAGTTTGCAAAGCCCTCAGGCAATATTCTTGAGTGTCTATCTTGTTATCAGCGCTATGATTTATGTATTTCATCGTGATGGCAAAAGTATTGCGATGTGGATTCTATGGCTTGTTCAAGCACTATCAGCATTATGGGCCATGGTCGTATTTCACAATACCAATAGCGAACAAATTATTTGGGCTATCAGTTCGGCGTCACTTTTAGGGATTGTAACCTATGCAATGGTTCTTGGGCACTGGTACTTGGTTGTACCAAAACTTTCAGAAAGACCCTTGTTAATCTCGACGATTATTTTATGGGTCATCCTGTTAATGAAAATTGTTTGGACATCAGTTGAAGTTACCAAAAATGCAGATTACTTTACACTTGAAACAACAAAGGGCGCTGGTTATAGCTTTAATATTATTCTGTTAACAATGAGAGCTGCCTGGGGATACTTAGTTGTTGGAATTATGAGTTGGTTTTCCTGGCGCTTAATTCGCATGAGATCAATTCAGAGTGCTACTGGCATGTTGTATGCGATGACATTCTTTGTTTTAGTTGGGGAGCTGATGGCCCAATACATGTTTTTTAAATTTGGAGTTCTTTTTTAATGAACGTTACTATAACTTGTGAAAATTGTGGCTCTGGTATAAATGTTATTCCTGATCAAAAAGCTTCACAGGCTAAATGTGAAATTTGTGAACACTTAACCGATGTAAAGTTCACCGAACAAGATGAGGCTTCGAATCTTTGTCAGTGCCCAGTTTGTTCAAGAAAAGATTTCTATCAGCAAAAAGACTTCAACCGAAAAATTGGCGTAGCCCTTTTTGTTATAGCCGCTATCGCTTCAATCTGGACTTATGGTTTAAGTTTGGTTGCCTTGTGGCTCGTGGACTTAATACTCTTTAGAAAACTAGGCAATATTGCTATTTGCTATAAGTGCCAAACAATCTTTAGAAAGGTTTCTAATATTGATAAGATTAGGCCTTTTGATCATGAAATGAACGATAGAGTCATCTATGCGGACCATGACTTTGAAGGAAAACCTCTAAGTCATTGATTTTATGTTTAAGTCTAAAGAGTTCTCTCTTGCTTCAAGTTTGCCTTTTAGATAAAATTAAAATAGATAATGCTGTGGCGTCCTTAAACCACGTTTATTGAAGAATTAAGGAACAAACGCCTAACCCAAAACAAGGAAATTCTGCATCGAACCTCCTTCTCTAAGGCTCTCATTTCATCGCAGTGAATGTGCGATTGAATTAACTGAGAGCGACGATCCACAACCCATCAGGTGTTTTAACTCATGAATGTTCAGATAGAGTCTGTCGAGATTTTTTCGCTCGTCTTTTGCTTTGTATTGTCTGGATTCTTTTCCGGTGCAGAAGCAGTGCTTATGTCCATTGGAATCGATCGCGCACGTCAACTCATTGAAGCTGGTGGAGCTAAGGGTCGCGCTCTTGCGTTTATGATTGATAAACCAAACGAGCTTCTTACAACAATCCTGATTGGAAACAATATTGTTAATATTTGGGCAGCAGCACTTTCAACAGTGATTGCCACGAGAATGTTTGCCTCAGAGGCTGTAGGTATTGCTACTGGCGTTGTTACTTTGATTATTTTGATTTTTGGGGAAGTACTTCCTAAAGCCTTTGCTAGAAGTAACGCCGAAAAACTTTCTGTGTTTGTTATTAGAAGTCTGCAGATGTTTTATTATATTTTATTTCCAATCGTTAAAGGATTAGTTGCACTAATTCGTATGGTTCTTGGAGATAATGGAGAGTTGTCAGGTCGAATCGTAACTAAAAACGATCTTGAATATATGATTAACCGTGCTGGCGAAGAAAAAACAATAGATTCAAAACAGATTGATCTTTTAACTTCGATTATGGAGTTTCCCAAAATTAAAGTAAAAGACATTATGGTTCCAAGAAGTCGTGTCCAGTACCTCCAATATGGTTGGAGCTATCATGAGATCATGACGGCAGTTAAGGCTGACGTTCATTCTCGTTATCCTGTATGTGATGGTGAACTTGAAAATATGAAAGGCTTTCTTCATGTTAAAGATGTTGCTTTTTTAACAGATGACCAAAAAGCAAATTTTAGACTTGATGATTATTTAAAAGCTCCCTTTTTTGTCTATGAGCATATGAAGATTCAAGCAGTCTTTGATCATATGAACCGCAAAAAAGTTCACCTTGCCTTAGTAAAAGATGAAAATGGTCTCATTGTTGGCATTATTACACTTGAAGATATCGTTGAAGAAATCTTAGGTGAAATTCAAGATGAGCATGATGACGAAGAATGGGAAGGCGAAGATGAATTTGATCAATCGGAGTTGATTGAAGGCATCGTTGTTGAGGGTACTATTTCCCTACGTGATCTTTATAATGATTACGATATTAAGATTCCGCTTAATGACAATTATTCAACGTTAGCTGGGTTTATTCTAGACATGCTCGGAAATAACTTTCCAGAAAATGGCCAGATTATTGTTTGGGAAGGTCTATCATTCGAATTAGCAAAAGTTGATGAGTTTGAAATTAGAGAAATTCGAATTAAAGATGTTGATGGTGAGAAGCATTTTTATTCTAAAAAAGAACTTGAGAGTAATCAAGAAAATGGCGGTAACGGCAATGGCCAAGCCCAGCGATTAAGTTCTCTTACAGCTCGAATTAACCACAACGATTAATATCAAGTAATAAATCATCACGTTTTGACACTAGTCTTTGGAGGGCCAAAGTATGTCAGATTATATTTATCCAGTTGCAGTTGTTGGTGGAGGCTCCGCTGGAGTTATGGCGGCCTTACGAACTGTACTCAATAACGATGAAACCATATTTTTTCCTGGTACTGCTCTGAATAAAAAACGCTCTCGTGCACTATGGGTAGCCAAAGTTGAAAATGTTCCAGGGCATCTAGGATATAAAAAAGGGATTGAGCAGCCTAACCGTGAAAGTTTACAATGGTTAAGTGAGGGACCACAAAAGGATAAGCTTCATTGGAAAAAAAATATTGGTATCGTCTCTATTAAAAAAGATACGGATGGAATTTTCACATTGATTGATTCAAAAAATGAAAGCTGGAGAGCAAGGTTTGTTATTCTCGCCACTGGCGTCATGGATGTTCAGCCAGTGATCAATGGAAGTATCGAAGAAATTTTCCCCTATGCTAACGCGCAAACAGCAGACTATTGCCTACGTTGTGATGGACATCATGTCTTAGGTAAGAAGACGGCCATCATTGGTCATCAAAACGGTGCAGCTTGGGTCGCCATCATGCTTTATGAGCGTTATAAAACGCCTAAGATGTCAGTTCTAACTCATAATAAAACATCAGAGATTAATGGTGATGCCTTAGAGCTTTGTAAAAAATATGGCATTGAAATTATTGAAGGTGAGATCGTTGCAGTCATGGGAAAAGACAATGGTAAAACCATGGAAGGTTTTCAATTAGCCGATGGCTCTGTTCATGAATATGATTGGTCTTTTGTTTCTCTCGGAAACATTGTATATAACGAGCTTGCGAAATAG
>CAYGQW010000167.1:0-6799 GCA_964352175.1 uncultured Halobacteriovorax sp. | reverse complement strand
CTTATATCGAGCCCATCACCAAAGAAACTATTAAGAAGATTATTAAAAAAGAGAATGTTGATGCGGTTCTCTCAACTATGGGGGGGCAAACTGCTTTAAACATTTGTATCGAACTTGAAGAAGATGAATACCTCGCAAAAAATGGTGTTGCCCTTTTAGGCGCGAATGTTGAAACCATTAAGAAAACTGAAGACCGTAACCTTTTTGCCAAAGAGCTTGAGCAAATGGGTTATCAGGGTGGAAAACGATTTAGCGCAAAAAATCCTAATGACGCAGAACTGATGGCTCAAAGTCGTGTCGGCTACCCACTTATTATTCGTCGGGATTTTGCACTAGGAGGAAGTGGTGCTGCCCTAATTTATAATTCAAAAGAGCTTCACGAAGTTCTAGCTTCTGATATCAAGTTTCCAGTCACCATGGAAAAGTCTTTAGTCGGCTTTAAGGAAGTAGAACTCGAAGTGATGGTAGATAGTGCAGGCAATGGTGTTATTATTTGTTCGATTGAGAATATTGATCCTTGTGGTGTTCATACCGGTGACTCAATTACTGTTGCTCCGGCAATGACAATTAGTGATCGTTGTATGCAGCAGATGAGAACCATGTCACTAAAAATTGCTAAAAGAATGGGGGTCGTGGCAGGTGGGGCCAATGTTCAGTTTGCGATCAATCCCCAAGATGAAGACGATATCGTCGTAATTGAAATGAACCCTAGAGTATCTAGAAGTTCTGCCCTTGCCTCTAAGGCTACAGGTTACCCAATTGCCAAAATCTCTGCCCTACTGGCAGTCGGCTACACACTTAAAGAAATACTCAATGATATAACCAAGGCTTCACCCGTAGCCTTTGAGCCGACTCAGGACTACGTCGCTTTAAAAATTCCTGTTTTCCCTTTCGAAAAATTTCCAAGTGCAACCAAATTGCTTGGGCCTCAAATGCGCTCAGTCGGTGAAGTCCTGGCGATTGGAGGAAGTTTTAATGAAGCATTTTTAAAGGCACTTAGATCACTGGAGCTTGGCTTAGAAATTCCGTTTCTTAATCGCTTAAAAACAAGCCCACTCGTGACAAATGTCGACTATCTCAATCATCGTCTAACAAAACCTCAAGAGCTTTCCCTGTTGACTGCGCTTGAGGCCCAGAGACGAAATCAAACACCGAATGAGATATTTCATCACTCTAGAATCTCCCATTGGTTTCTCGAACAAAATGAACTTATTATTGAAAGTGAAAATGAAATATCACAAGGAAAAGGAATTCCTAATGATGAGACTCTACTTAAAGCCAAACAAATTGGTTTTTCAGATAAGTTTATCGCTCTTTTAAGCAGATCAACTCAAGCACAAGTTCTAAAACAAAGAATTGCCAGTAAAATTTTACCAACATTTAAGGCCGTCGATACTTGTTCCGGAGAATTTCACGCGCTCACTCCATACTACTACTCCACTTTTGGACGTACTTGTGAAGCGCATAGAGTCGGTGATGAAAAACGTTTTATCATTATGGGTAGCGGTCCTAACCGAATAGGCCAAGGTATTGAGTTTGATTATTCATGTGTTAAAGCTTGCCAACAACTGCAAGCTAATAAGCACCGTGCCATTATGGTTAATTCAAATCCAGAAACTGTTTCTACAGACTACGATAGCTCAGACAGGCTTTATTTAGCGCCATTATACTCTGAAGATCTTTTCGATATTTTTTCTCATGAAAACCCTGATGGTGTGATCGCTTGCTTTTCAGGTCAAACAGGAATTAAAGTTCGCGCCCACATGGATAATGGTTTTCGCGGAGAAATCAAGCAATTTCCCTTCATGGGCTCAACTCTCGAAACCATTGACTTAACTGAAGACAGAAAACGCTTTAGTCAGGTCTGTCGTGAAACCTCATTGGCACATACTAAATCAAGAGAAGTCATTGGTTTTAAGAACATGGTAAACGCTATGGTCGAAATTGGCCTTCCAGTTATCATCAGACCAAGTTATGTGATTGGAGGAGAAAGCATGTATATCTTCCATTCTCTTGATGACATTGAGTTACTCCCCAATGCGCTTAAAGAAAGCTTAAAAAACTCTACAACAACTTTTCAAATAGAAACTTATCTTGAAAATGCGCTTGAGTATGACGTTGATTTAGTTCGTGATAGCCACGGCAATGTTATTTACACCGTGTGCGAACATATCGAGCACGCAGGAGTTCACTCTGGTGATTCGGGGATGATTTGCCCTCCGGTTAAAATAACTGATGAACTTGCCCAAAAGATGAAAGCGATCTCTATTGACTTGGCCCATAAGTTAGAAGTAGTTGGGCCTGTCAATTTTCAATTCGCCACTACAAACAATCAAGTTTATTGCATTGAAGCTAACCCAAGAGGTTCTAGAACGTTGCCATTTTTATCCAAGGCCTATCACTTGTCTTTGCCGCAAGTTGCAACTGAAGCCATGCTTGGTAAAGATATCAGTCACTATAAAATTAATCCGGCAAAATTTTATTCTGTAAAGCAATCGACCTTTCCCTTTGATCGTTTTTTAAAAGATGACGTTGTGCTTGGGCCTAAGATGCGCTCAACTGGTGAAACGATGGGAGTTGATAAGCACTTGGAATCTGCCATCCTTAAAAGTTACCTCGGCAACTACCCATGGTTAACTCACAAAGGGAAGATTCTTATTTCATTAGCTGAGCCTCACAAGCATATTATTATTCCATATCTTGGAAAGCTTAGAGAGCTAGGTTATTCATTTTGTGCCACATCCGGAACTAAAGCAATAATTGCAGCAGAGGGCTTTGACTGTGAGGAAGTTGGAAAACTTGATGACCCTGGCTACACCATCCTCGACGCCTTAAGAGAAGACGATATCGTTTTAGTTCTTAATACGCCGACCAATAAAGGTGATTCTAAACTTGACGGAGAAAATATTCGAAACTCGGCCATCCAGCATGGAGCTCCTTGCTTTACTCGAGCAGAAAATATTGAAATGGTCTTAAGTGCCCTACTTGAAGGTGAACACAATAAGAATGGTCTAGTTCCAATGTCACTTCAGGAACTTCATCAATGAGTTATTCATCCAAAGTATTTGTAGCACTTGATAATATGAACAAAGAACAAATTTTGGAGCTACTTCCAAAACTTTCCAAAAAAGTTGGAGGAATCAAAATTGGTCTAGAAATGTATCTTCAATTTGGCCGAGAATTTATTTTTGAAGCCAAACAAATTTTCAATGGTGATCTTTTCTTAGATTTAAAGCTCCATGATATTCCAAATACTGTTGCCAAAGCAATTAGTGGACTTGAAGGCCTGCCCATCAAATTCTTAACCATTCATGCCAGTGGTGGCATGGCCATGATGACAGCGGCTGCAGAATCAGCAGCGCGCTTCATTCCGAACACAACTCTTTTAGCAGTCACGATTCTCACCTCTCTTGACGATGCTGAAGCTCAATCTATTTATCAAGCAAATCGTAAAGATAGTTTCTTACGTTTACTCTCCTTGATTGAACAAAATAATAATTTAGGTCTAGTTTGCTCAGGAGCTGAGCTTGAGCTTATTACGAATAAAAAACTCATCACAATGGTTCCTGGGATACGATTTGAACATGAGATTAAAAGTGGCCTAATACAGGATCAAAAAAGTGTATTTACCCCTAAGCAAGCGCTTTTAAAGGGAGCTCATTATTTAGTGATGGGAAGAAGCCTGACCAAGGCAAAAGACCTTGATCAAGCATTAATTGATATAAATCTCTAATTTATTTACTCGCAAACTTTTGAAAGCTCGGCAGTACTTCCACCACGAGCTCCTCGATCAATAGCTTCGTCTGAAGTAACTCGACAAATTTCATAACCATCATCTCTAAGAGACAGACCATCTTTAACTTTAGTAACTTCAACTTTCTCGTTAAAAACTTTAGACATCCAAAGAGGTGCTCCAAGAAAGCCACGACGAACTCGAGTTTGAAGTTTGATTGATGAAATTTCTTTTTGTTGAATTTCAATTTTAAGAATTTTCTCAGTTACAAGAACACCACCATCACTTAAATAAGTTTCTGTGATTGTAACAGTACGCATACCATCTTTAGTTTCTGCTTGTGCCGAAGAATCAAAAACTCCACTAAGCTTCATATTTGAGATAGTTTTATTCGTTTCAAAAACTTCACGATACTGATCTGATGTCATATGTACAGATTGCAATGCAGACACACGAGAGTCTTTTGATGGATCAAGTCTAGCGTCAATATTAATTCCACGAGTATATGTTAAGACCTCAAAATCTATTTGAGTCCCATTATCGCCCTCATATAGACCTATGACATCAGCTTGAACGCTAGAGAAGCCAAAAAGGAGTGCCAACAATTGTAGTGATATTATTTTTTTCATAATTCTCCCTAAAATTTTATTTACACTAGGATACACAGGCCTAAATTTTTTCAAAGAGAATTGCTATAACCCTTACTTTTTTACATATTTAGACGTAAAAAAGCCCACTTACGTGGGCCTTCAGTCTTCAATATTTAGAGTCGAAATTACTTTTGCTTAAACTTGAAAGTATCTTTTGTAAGAAAAGTACTGAACTTGATATCGTAAGATGCTCTAGTATCAGAACTTTCTGCAGAGTAATTAAAACGTGAAGAATCAATTCCTCTTTGAGAGAAGTTAATTGTGAAAGTTTCACGCTCTCCTGCATTTAACTCAGCAGCTTTTTTGAAGTTAAGTTTAAGAATGCGAGCATCGTCGAATAGACGGTATTCATTACGAACACACTCTTCGTATGTGCGGTAGTAACCACCTGTGTAGATACGACGGCAAAACTGACGACCATTACGATCAACGCTACAAACGACACGGTAATAACCTGGCTCAAATACTGTACGAGTTCTGTACTCAGTACAAACGTAATCACCTTGTTTGAAATTGAAAGCAAGTTCAACTAGATCTGGAGTTTCAGTTGTACGAACAACTTCTATACTTGCTTGGGCAGCTGCACCGCGATCCTGTGCTAATGCACCAACGATTACTTTTTTTGAACTTAGCTCAATAACGCGATCTGCAGAGAAAGCGAAACTTGAAGCTAAAAGAGCGAACATAATAAATAAAGTCTTCATAAAACTCCTTGTGGATTAAAATATTTCAATCAACTATCGTGAATAAAATTACATTAGCGTGCCCAGTATGCTTCTTCAAGGGAGTCTTCTCGTTCAGGTAGGCCACGACTTAGACGAGGAGAATTTTGACGCAACACCTCAAAACTAACTCTGTTGGCATACTTGGCAACTTGGTGAAAGGACGAATAGGTCAAAAATGATGCACCATGCTTTGGCGATTTTGGAATCAACCGTCTGTGATACTGATTAGCTGCCATATCGTGAAGCAGTGCGGCTAAGGCTGCATCCCCAGCGCCATTGGTTGAGATCACCTTACCCGGTCCACCCATATAGGGATTGATATGACTGTAGATTTTGACTGGCTTAGGACAATGAGCGAGCTTCATCGCACGTGAGTATTCAAACTTATTATACTCACCAATAGATTTACTATGAATCATATCTTTTGTTTCTCTAAGATAATCTTCATCACTAAATCCCGCCAGATAAAGTCCTCTTGGTCCCACAGTTAAGAGGGCCAAATCGACATAATCAAGTAGTTTTTCACAGTTTAGTAATGGGTCTTCCTCTTCAGTTAAAGCAGTAGCTTCAACCTCATTCATGGCCGCGACGGTAACGTAATCGCGCATAAACTCTCGTAAAAAGTCCTGTCTCTCCCTTACGATGCCACTTGTCCCTAGAGATAAGACAATGGGTACGCCAGCTTCTTTGGCAATTTTTACAGCATGAAGAGTTGCCTTAAACATTGGCGCTGTTTCATCTCTTAGAAGATAGGTCGAGATCATCAGCGCTGCCGACTTTTGAATGACCTCGGCTGGGATTGATTCTGCAGTCAGATCGTTCATGATTCCTTTTGCAATAGCAAAGGTTCGCTCTCTATCGGGCGTGATTAAACAAAGCGCCCTGGCCATAGGACCATCGACAGCTTTTAGATTGGAGAAATCAACATGCGAGTTTGTTGTACAAATATACTTAAAGGCATCGTCACCGACGCACATATTTTTTGAAATTGTTCCTACTGCGACTGAACGATCATCGCTTAAAACTGAGTAATTATGCAGTGTATTACCTATTGAGCCACCGGCATAGACGCCCAAGATTTTATCTTCTTCTCGAAGTTGCTGTGTCAGCGCTTCCATCTTTTCATCTGGTAGGACAACCGATTCACCCTTTATAAGCTCAGCCTGCTCTAGCAGGCTATCTTCGACCTCTGCTTCAACATCAACAATGAGCTGATCAATGCCTACAATATAGATCTCATCAGCGGCATCTAGGTCCCATTCAAGAGAAATTCTAGATTCACTTTGCACTGGAAAATAGTGTTTGGTTTTCCTGCGACCTGGAAACTTCATGCTCACCTACTTAAAATTTGTCCAAACATGGCATATTCGACCTAAAAGAGAAAAGGGGGTGTAAAAAATTCGGCCTATCGTTATAATAGATGTATGAAATTGATTTTTGTCCTTTTTTGCTTTTTTCTGATTTCTGCCACTTTTGCTGCAGATACAGCTTTCGTCGTGGCTGACAAAGCAGTTATTTATAGCGATATGGAGCTAAATGTCCCAATTGGTTACGCTCGAAAAGGTAAAAGGATCAAAGTCGGCGAAGTGGCTCGAAAGAATGGAACCGTTTTGTCGACGGTAGTTTCAGGAAGAATCGCCTATATAAAGAAAATTGATATTCGCTTAAGCCAAGAAATTTCAGATGATGGC
>CAYGQW010000166.1:4242-6830 GCA_964352175.1 uncultured Halobacteriovorax sp. | reverse complement strand
TAGCATATTCCATGGCCGCATCATAGATACTCATCTGCTTGCCACTTTCAATATGTTTTGTGAATCCGCCTTCCACGCCAGGAATCATTTCGTTTTTAATACGAATATTAGCAAACGTTCCGCGCATCATGACTTCATGGTTACCACGGCGAGAGCCGTAAGAGTTAAAGTCGATTGGTGCAACTCCATGCTCAGTTAAATAAGCACCGGCAGGAGAATCTTTTTTGATATTTCCTGCAGGTGAAATATGATCCGTAGTTACCGAGTCACCAAATAAGGCAAGCAAGCGAGCTTGTTTAACTTCAAAAGTATCAACCGCACCGTCTTTAATATTTTCAAAGAAAGTTGGGTTTCTGATATAGGTTGAAGATTCTTCCCAGTCATAAAGCTGACCTTTAGAAGCTGGCACTGCTTGCCACTTCGAGTCCCCTTCAAACACATTGGCATAACGTTTAGCATACATCTGAGCTGATAAATGCTTCAAAATAACGCCAGCAATCTCATCGTTTGAAGGCCAAAGATCTTTTAAGAAAACATCTTTGCCATTTTTGTCTTTGCCAAGTGAATCTTTAGAAACATCAACAGTCATTGATCCTGCAAGTGCATAGGCAACGACTAGAGGAGGAGAAGCAAGGTAGTTTGCTTTAACATCCGGACTAATACGTCCTTCAAAATTTCTGTTTCCAGATAGAACTGAAACACCTAGAAGATCGTTTTCGTTAATACATTTTGAAATTGGTGCTGGAAGTGGCCCAGTATTACCAATACAAGTGGTACAGCCATAACCAACTAGGTTAAAGCCCATATCATCAAGGTGATGTTGAAGACCAGATTCAACTAAATAATCAGTCACGACTTGTGAGCCAGGTGCCAAAGAAGTTTTCACCCATGGCTTAACTTTCATTCCCATCTCATTAGCTTTTTTCGCCACTAAACCAGCAGCAATCAAAACAGATGGGTTCGATGTATTTGTACAGGAAGTAATAGCGGCCACTACAACATGACCATTTTTCATTTTATAGTCTTTTCCTTCAACTTCGTACTCTTTTTGAAATACGTCAGCAGGATAATTAAATCCAGTTTGAGCAACCGATTCAAAAGAAGCCTTGGCATCTTTTAAAAGAACTTTGTCTTGTGGACGCTTAGGACCTGAAAGACATGGTTCAACTGAACCAAGGTCAAGTTCAAGAACAGAAGAGAATACAGGATCAGCATCGCCTGCATTTGTCCAAAGCCCCTGCTCTTTAGCATAAGATTCAACCAGAGTAACAGTCTCTTCTTCACGACCAGAAAATCTTAAATATTCAATTGTCTTGTCATCGATTGGAAAGAAGCCACAAGTTGCGCCGTACTCAGGTGCCATATTAGCCAGAGTCGCACGGTCTGCTAGGGGAAGCTCGCTCATGCCTGGGCCAAAGAACTCAACGAACTTACCTACAACTCCGTGGCTACGAAGTGCTTGGGTGACAAATAAAACTAAGTCAGTCGCAGTGACGCCTTCTTTTAGTTTTCCGTTTAATTTAAAGCCAACAACTTCTGGAATGAGCATAGTCACAGGCTGACCAAGCATGGCCGCTTCAGCTTCAATACCACCAACACCCCAACCAAGAACTGAAAGGCCGTTAATCATTGTCGTGTGACTGTCTGTACCTACACATGTATCAGGGTAAGCAAGCGTTTTACCGTCTTCTTCCTTAGTCCAAACAACTTTTGCAAGGTACTCAAGATTCACTTGGTGAATGATACCTGTACCTGGAGGAACGACGCGAAAGTTTTTAAAGGATTTTTGGCCCCATTTTAAAAATTTGTAACGCTCCATATTTCTTTCATATTCAATTTCAACGTTTTTCTCAAATGAATCTTTGTCACCAAAGTGCTCAACCATAACCGAGTGATCAATCACAAGATCAACTGGTGAAAGTGGATTGATTTTTTCTGGGTTTCCACCAAGAGTATTCATGGCTTCACGCATAGCTGCTAAGTCAACCACAGCTGGAACACCAGTAAAGTCTTGCATGACCACGCGAGCTGGGTGATAAGCAATCTCACGATCAGAGCTCTTTGTTTTAGTCCAATCATTAACAGCTTTAATATCGTCCCAGACGACTGTCGTTCCATTTTCATGACGAAGAAGATTTTCTAAAAGAACTTTTAAACTTTTAGGTAGTTTATCAATATCACCAAGACCTTTAGCCTTCGCTTCATTTAAACTGTAATAGCTGTATTCTTTAGAACCAACCTTGAGGGTCTTCTTAACTTCGCTCATGGTAAAACCTCGACTTAGCGCTTATAACGCAAATGTGAATAACGGATGAATTATAGCCGTTTGCTAGAGGTATTGCCACGTTTTACAGCGTTATGATTTAAGAATTGTTTTGATCAATTCGCTCAGATAAAAGCTTCCAACGACCGCCGCCTTCAGAGCGTATCAAGTAACCATAGGGATGAATTTTACGCCTTAAGTTATAAAGATGCACGTCAACTGTTTTTGGTTTAATCGACAGATCTCCCCAAACTTTTTCTAAGATTAGGTGACGCTCAATTTCCCTGGTTTCATACCTTAAAAAGAGTCTAATTAGGGCCTTTTG
>CAYGQW010000166.1:0-4232 GCA_964352175.1 uncultured Halobacteriovorax sp. | reverse complement strand
CTTACAAGTAAGATCTTTGATGATGATGCCATCAAGAAAAACATCATCGTCATTATTTACTGTCGCAAAAAATTTTTCTAGAAACTTTTTTGAATCAATTTCAAATGTATCATCCGAAATTAGCTGAGTATTCTCTGCAAAGAATAAATCAGTTGGATTAAGGTCATGAAAAGTTTTTCTTACTAGGATTGAAAAATAGCAGCCATCAAGCAACATGAAGCTATCTTTAAATTTAGACAGAAATGAATTATCTAGAGTTTTACTCAAAATGATGGCCAATCGAGATTGCGATAAATCGATTTCTTTTATCTGCCGATTAAAATCTTGAGGACACCAGACTGTAACCACATCAGTCAAATGATCCAAAAACCTTGGTTTCATTGATGAGTCTGATTCCTCACAGAGGTAGAAAATCTTGTGGTCGACCTTAGAAGACAACATTTAGCATTCCAATTAGAGGTAGATTACAAACTGGTAATCTTTTAAGCTTTTATCAGTTTAACATTCATCTAAATTTTATTGATTAAGAGCAAATAATATCAGCGGCTTGGGAGCTACAAATGAAAGATACCAAGAATCAATGTGCCAAACTTTATAGTATAAATCATTTATCTAGTCCATAAAATTTATTGTTCCACTAACCTTAGACAAAGCTTCATGTCAGGTGATACCAAAATAACTATGCGTGATGAAATTTTTGGCAAAAAGAAAAACTCGATTAGTGATTTCACTTTTAATGACGAAGTGGCTGCTGTCTTTGATGATATGGTCGAAAGATCGATCCCTAACTATGGCGAGATTCATCGCATTGTTGCTGATCTAGTCAGAAGATACTTACCCGACAATGCAAGCGTTTACGATCTTGGCTGTTCAACCGGAACCACACTGATTCTTATGAACCAAACAGCTAAAAGTGTTAATAAGAAGATTAAACTTATTGGCGTTGATGCTTCAAGACCAATGCTTGATAAATGCAGGAATAAACTTAACCAAAATAACGTAGAAGCACAGCTTATAGAGGGTGATTTACTTAAAATAGAGTATCAATC
This sequence comes from uncultured Halobacteriovorax sp., assembly GCA_964352175.1. Classification (GTDB taxonomy): domain Bacteria; phylum Bdellovibrionota; class Bacteriovoracia; order Bacteriovoracales; family Bacteriovoracaceae; genus UBA4207. The sequence goes on along the minus strand of CAYGQW010000166.1, from coordinate 3,183 downwards.
ATGTGACATGATCGTAATGGATTATACTCTACAATTTATTCCACTAGATCAAAGAACTCTTTTATTAAGTAAACTTTATAAGGCCTTAAAGCCAGGTGGAAGGTTTGTTTTAGCTGAAAAAATTGTATCCAGTTCCCCTAAAGTCCAAGAAATGATTACGGATCTTTATTATGATTTTAAAAGACGTCATGGCTATTCTGAGCTTGAAATAGCACAAAAAAGAGAAGCTCTTGAAAATGTTATGAAACCTTTAACTCCAAGCGAGCAGTTTTCCATGCTTGAACAAGCCGGCTTTAGTGAAGTTGATATGATTTTCCGCTGGTACAACTTTGCAGCCTGGTTGGCTATCAAATGACTTTTTTTGATGAACTTAGATCTGAACGAAATTTATGGTGGAACCGAAAGTATGGCCAAAGGTATAGATCAATTTTAGATAATCTGCCATCAATTGAAACTGGGTTCTCGATCAATGATGGAATCGTATGCGTCGGAGCCAAAGAAGCACAAAATAAAACGCAATGGATTCAAGCGGCCAAGGATCTTATTCCTTGGAAGAAAGGTCCCTTCGAATTATGTGGCGAACTTATAGATGCCGAATGGCGCAGCGATATGAAATGGGATCGCCTAAGCCATCATCTTGGAAGTCTTGAAAACGCTAACGTTTTAGATATTGGCTGTAATAATGGTTATTTTCTTTTTAGATTAGCAGAGCTCGGAGTCAAGCTGGCCCATGGAATTGATCCAGTCCTACCATTTGCTGCTCAGTATGAACTTATTGCCAGAGCCTCCGGCTTAAGAAATATCACGTTTGATCTCTTTGGTGTCGAACACGTAGATCAGTGGCAAGAAAAGTGGGACGCCATTTTTCATATGGGAATCATCTATCATCATCGCTCTCCCATTCATCAACTGATAGCCTTACGTGAAGCCTTGGAACCTGGAGGTTTTGCCATCATTGAAACGATAGGGATCCCTGGCAATGATTCAATAGCTCTCTTTCCACAAGACAGATATGCCAGAATGGGTAATATTTGGTTTGTTCCCACTCTAAGCTGTTTAGTTTCTTGGGCAGAAAAAGCTAAGTTTATTGATATTGAAGTAATTTCTGATTCAGAACTAACAGAGAAAGAGCAAAGATTAACAGCTTGGTGTCCACCACCATCTCAATCGCTACTAGATGGGATTGATAGCACTGATCCGACAAAGACGATTGAAGGTCATCCAGCACCTCGAAGGTTTATGATTAAAGTAAAAAAGAAGAGCACCCTTTGAAGCCGAAATTATTTTTTTTACTAGCAGGTTGGTTTGCAATAGCTTTAGGAATTGCTGGTATATTTCTCCCCATTCTGCCAACGACCCCTTTTGTTATTTTAGCTGCTTGGTGTTTCTCTAAGTCATCAGCGAGATGGCATCTGTGGCTTTTAGAGCATAAAATTTTCGGCCCTACGATATCTAACTGGGAACAGTATGGGGTAATTACCCTTAAAGCGAAGCTAACTGCTACGACAATGATTGTCTTACTTTTTTCTTACACATTAATCTTTGTTAATGTTCTTATATGGATTAAAGTCCTAGTCAGCCTCATTGGTCTAGGTGTTCTTTACTTTATATGGTCAAGACCTTCAAAAGCGGAATATGATCAAAACCTTTGATAGTGTTTTTTCAATCGATAAACAAGCCTGGAACAGCTGTGTTCCCGACAACCATCCGTTTTTAAAATATGAATTCTATGAAGCACTAGAACTTAGTAAGTGTATAGGTAAAGCCATTGGTTGGTATCCACAATTTCTATGTTTATTTAAAGAGAACCAACTTGTTGCGATCCTTCCGACGTATATTAAGACTCATAGCTATGGTGAGTTTATTTTTGACTGGTCCTGGGCCCAGGCTTATGAACGCCATGGGCTAGATTATTATCCCAAGTTATTATCGGCCCTCCCTCACACCCCGGTCAGTGCTGTAAAAATAATTTCTAACATGAATATTACAATCCATGATTTCTCCAAAGAAATAGCAGTTATTGAACAAAAGCATCGTACTTCTTCAAGTCATTTTCTTTTTACCAATGACACTGAAGCTCAAGCACTAGAGAGTCATAAGTATGTACAAAGACACTCAATACAATTTCATTGGTACAACAAACACTATACATGTTTTGATGACTTTCTTTGTACTCTTCGTAAAAATAAAAGAAAGAATGTAAAAAAAGAAAGACAGAGTATTATCGATACAGGTCTTGAAATTATTGAAAAGACTGGAACAGATTTAACTAACCATGATGCAGATTACTTAACCGATGTATACTACACAACAATTTCGAAGAAGTGGTCTCAAGCATACTTAAATCGAGAGTTTTTTACAAATTGGCTTAAGCTTCAAGCTGATCAAATCATCCTAATCATGGCATATAGAGAATCAAAACCTATTGCTGCTGCAATACACTTAAAAAGTGATACACGCCTATTTGGTCGTTACTGGGGCTGCACAGAAGAAGTGCCCTTTTTGCATTTTGAATTGTGTTACTACAGAGCAATGGAAATTGCCATTCGAGAAAAACTAGAAGTGGTTGAGGCCGGAGCCCAAGGGGAACAAAAGCTCCTAAGGGGTTTTGAACCTGTCACAATACTTTCACACCACCGTATCAATCATCCTGATTTCGCTTTAGCAATCAACAAATTCATAGCTATTGAATCAAAGCAATTATTAGAAGTAAAAAAAGATTATGAAAAACTCTTACCTTTTAAAAGAACTAGCGACCAATGACAACTTTCTTTCCTTTGTAAAAGCAAAAAGCCTTGCCCAAGAACTTAGTATTTTCAGACTCAACTACAATGCCATTACCATCAGGAACCGCATAGATGGGATAATCAATAAGCCTTGATTGAGCTCTAAGTTCCGCTTCATAACGTTTTGAGTTTCTATAATGAGGAAAAAATTCAAAGTTAACAAGTTTGAGCGCTCTCAAGTCTTTTAAATGCTCATCATTTTCATCACAGTCAAAATCTGGGTAGCCTGCGGAACTAATATCTGGAGTCATCATTATAGCACCTGCAGATAACCCGGTTAAGACTCCACCGCTTCTTACAAATTCCTTCAGTCTTGGTATTAATTTCGCTCTTCTCATAGTTCTTAGAAAATAAAATGTGTTCCCACCGGATAGGTGAATGATATTTGATTTTAAAA
>CAYGQW010000165.1:0-6847 GCA_964352175.1 uncultured Halobacteriovorax sp. | reverse complement strand
CAATTCTTCCACTGCGGCAAATTTCTCCCGCTAATAAGTACATGCAAGAATGGGACTTATTAAGTATAACTAATTAAAATTGCACCAATGAATAAAAAGCGATTTAGTCGGAAATAGTCAATTCAATGACATCCGCATGCATAACTAATGAGGAATTCGTGAACGCAAAGAAAAAAATAAATAATGACGAAATTGGCTTTGAAGAAGACCTTAAAAAACTTGAAGACTTAGTTGGCAAATTAGAGTCAGGAGAACTGCCGTTGGAAAAGAGTTTGTCTCTATTTGAAGAGGGGGTCTCACTGTATAAAAGTTGCAAAAAGAGAATGGGCGCCATAGAGATTAAGATATCAAAACTTACAGACTCTCTAAAAGAAGAGGCGCTTGACTAGTGATAGGTCGAATAAAAAACATATTACAGCTAATTAGTATTTTATGTATTTCAAGTTGTGGATTTGTAAGTAGTAAAAACATTAATGACGAAGAAAATAAAGCCATGTCAGTAGGATCAATTCTTCAAAATCCGACTACAAAAACAAATTTAAAGGTTGAAGAGGCAGACTCTTCAACACAGATAGGGCCTAAGCCAAGTGAAAAAATAAAAGATGATAGCAAAAATCAAATTATTGAACCAGCAATCGCATTAGTAATATTAGATGATGACGAAATAATAAATAAAACATTAAAGTTATCAAGATTGTTAAATAAAAATGGGATTACTCCAAGAATCTACGCCGGAGTAGGTCTAGGAGCGATCGTTGCTACAGCATTAGCCTTCAATATGAGCGCCGACGAAATTGAGTGGGAGCTGTTTGCCCAAGAAAGAAAAGGGATAAAAGATAAAAAAGAGAAAGCAAAATCTTTATTAAAAAAAGTAATAGATAAGGACATAGGACAATCATTTCATGTATTAGCTCTACAAAATTCAAAAGGCATTTGGAAGACACGTGGCAAGTTAAATAATGCTATAAATTTTCACTTAGACAGTTCTGGAATAAGGAAATGGCCAATAGGTGAAATAAAAAATAAAATTGGTGCAGATATTGTTATTAAAGTTAATCCAAATGAAGAAACTTCAACAATTGAAGAAATTGAAGAGAATATTGTTTTTTGGAAGAAATCAAAGTCATAGGGTCTTGAATAATGAGAGATAATCCATTCTTAAAAATCATCTATGGCTTGGTCGGACTTGGACTCCTTGGTGCAATAATTACCGTTGTTGTCATAATTAGTTTCTCTTTCTCTCTGCCAAAAATCACATCTCTTAACGACTATAGACCACCAATACCTTCAAAAATTTTAGCAAAAGATGGAACAATCCTGGCAAATATTGGATTAGAAGATAGAGTTGTAGCTGAAATTGATGAAATTCCAGAACGTATTATAGGTGCTTTTCTTTCGGCTGAAGATGATAAGTTTTATGAGCATAAAGGTGTCGACTACCTTGGTGTTATGCGAGCGATGATTGCAAATATAAAAGCGGGAAGAGTAGTTCAGGGCGGTTCAACAATTACTCAGCAAGTTGCAAAGTCACTACTCTTGACGAGCGAGAGATCAATATCAAGAAAGATTAAAGACTTTCTACTTGCTCTTAGAATTGAGAAGCACTTATCTAAGGATGAAATCCTTTATCTTTATCTTAATCAAGTTTACTTGGGGGGCGGCTATTACGGAGTAAAGGCTGCCTTTAAGGGATATTTTAATAAAGAATTAAATGAAGCTACGATTGCTGAAAGTGCGATGGTTGCCGGTTTATTGGTTGCCCCTGGGAGATATTCGCCATATATGTCAACTCAGGCAGCAACTCGCAGACAGCATTATGTTTTAGGAAGAATGTTTGAGACGGGGAAGATCAACGAGGAAAGTTATAAGGCTGCACTTGCTGAAAAAATAAAATTTAGAATAAGAAAGCTATCAGGATTTAAAGCAGGTTTTTTTACAGATTGGGTAAGACAACGCGTGGTCGAAGCAGTTGGAGAAGAAAACTTTTTATCCAATGGCTTTGTAGTAGAAACGACACTTGATTGGACCTTACAGGAAGTAGCAGAAAGAGAAATAGTAGAAGGCGCAAGAGAGATTGATAAGCGTCAAGGATTTAAAGGACCAATTCAAAATTTACAAGATGATCAATGGGTAGATTTCTTTAACAAGAAAAGAACTGATATTTATGCTGACGCATCTGAATATTTTATTATAGATGATGAGTTAAATCGTATTTATGAATACGCGATTGATGAAACAACTTGGCCTAAAATTGAAGAATATGAAAATGATTACAAATCGACTTCACCCACAAAACGAGTGCAGCCAGGTTACTTAACTGATGATCCGATAGTTGAGCTACTGGATAAAAACTCAATTCACGAAGCGATTGTAACGGCTACAGATGATCTAGCTAGATTGGTTTTTGTTAAAGTTGCGGGTGTTGCTGGTGTTATTCCCTACGAAATGTTCCGTTGGGCTCATGAAAGAGTAATATCGCCTGATCGAGTTTTCTATCCATATGTTACAAGACCTTCAACAATTTTAAAGCGTGGCGACGTTATTCAAGTTCGTATTTTTTCTAACAAAACATATTTAAGGCAACGTGTAACAGACGACTTTAAAAAATATCTTGATAAACTAAAAGATGACAAAAAGATTATAAACTCACAGAAATATTTACTGTGCAGTCTTGAGCAAGATCCTGACGCTCAAGCAGCCCTTGTTTCACTCAACCCTTACTCTGGTGAAATTATTTCACTAGTTGGTGGAACCAATTTTGATAAGTCTCAATTTAATCGAGCCCTTCAAGCTTTAAGGCAGCCCGGCTCATCATTTAAACCCATTCTCTATGCAGCAGCTATTGAGAACGGATTTACCCCCTCAACATTGATTATCGATTCACCCGAAGCTCTAGGTGGTGTAGAAGGTCTTAACTGGAAGCCAAGAAATTATGACGGTGAGTTTAAGGGACCTATGACTTTTAGAAGAGCGTTGGAAGTTAGTCGAAATGTCCCAACAATTAAGATCGCCCAAGACCTAGGTGTTGATAAAGTTCATGACTTTTCTAAAAGAATTGGCCTTGATGTGGAAATGCCCAAAGATCTATCATTATCACTTGGATCCTTTGGCGTGAATCTTCTCAATCTGACTGCAACTTATGGAATATTTCCAAACGGTGGTAAAAAACTCAATCCCAAAGCAATTCTAAGTATCACTGACCGAGATGGAAAACGATACTTTCTTGAAGATATGGATGGAAACTTAGATGGTGCAGAAGCTTCTGATGTCACCGAAGAGCCCACAGCTGAGGCAACAAATGAAGTTGGGAGTGAAGATATAAAAGAAGAAGTAAGGGGTGAAAAAATAGACAACCCATTTTTAGCTGCTCTTACTGAAAATCAAGTCTACGACACACGCTTATCCTACGTAATGACAAATATTTTAAGAGGTGTCGTGTTGTATGGAACAGGTCGTGGTGCAAAAGAGGTTAGTACTTTTCTGGGAGGAAAAACAGGAACCACTAATAACTATGTAGATGCATGGTTTATGGGGTTCAGTAGTAATCTCGTTACGGGTGTTTGGACGGGCTTTGATAATAATGAAACTCTCGGATTTGGTGAAACTGGTGCAAAGTCTGCCCTTCCAATCTGGAAAGAGTTTATGCGTGCAGGTCTGAAACGATATGGTGAAAATGATTTTCGAGTTCCACCTGGGATAGTGAATGTTGTCATCGATAAAGAGACTGGCCGACTGATTCGATCCGGTAGTCCAGGTGCCTTCACTGAATCATATGCTGAAGGTACAGAGCCTGGCTCCTTTGAAGAGCAAAAGGGGGAAGTTGTTGTACCTGACACCAGTGGTCCTATTTATGAAGAAGATGAGTATTTCAATAATCAATAAAACTTAATTTTAAAATTATTGCACCGATAAGCCCATTGTCTCGATCCAAATGGAGGGAGCGTGGGCATGGCGATTAATCAAGAGAATATGCAAAAGAAGATAGTGCAAACAGCATTGGCGGTTTCTGTACTATTTCATCTTTTTGTTATGGCCATCAAATGGCAACCAGAGATTGAGAATACTGTTCGTACTATCAATGAAAAGATCACAAAAATTCGCTTGGTGGAACCTAAAAAAGAGTTAGAAGAAAAAGTTTCAAGCGCAAATAAAAAAGCACCAGCACTACCAAGGCAAATTGTAACAACTGAAAAATCCGACCTAGAATTAGCGCCTGTTCCAACCAGATTTCTAAGCGAAAAAACGCAGACCGTTGACAGACAGACAACAACAAAAAGAATCGGAGCCTTTAAGGAAGCTGGTAAAGGTCAAAAAGTTGGATCCGAAATTATTCAAAAGAAAATTGCTAAAGCTAAAAAAGTTGCAAAGAAAGCCAAGGTTTCTTTGAGTGCCCTGGGTCAGATTAAAGTGCCTGATTCTGTGGCGCCAAAAATGGAAGAAAGGGAGCTTGCGAGTTTAGGCTTAGAAAATGGGCGTGAAGGTGTAGCCGGTTATGCTAGAAATAATGATTATGTGCAAGATATTCCACTTGGCGATATGACTAAGCTTAATACTACTGAATATAAGTATTATGGTTTCTATCATCGCATCAAGCAAAGGTTAGAGCAGCATTGGGGGAGAACACTTCAAGAGAAGGCTGCTACAATCGCCAAGCGCGGCGGTAGAGTACCAGCTAGCTCGGACAAAATTACTGCATTGTCGATAACTATCGATCAAATGGGAACCATTGTTGATATTGAGCTTAAGTCTTCAAGCGGCGTAACTGAGTTTGATGATGCTGCAATTGATTCATTTAATAAAGCAGGGCCATTTCCTAATCCTCCAAAAGGTATGATCGTTAATGGTCGTGCGAAAATTGAGTGGGGATTTGTCGTTAAGTCTTAGTGCTTATTTTCGTCGCCACGAAGAAGCTCTTTTAAACGTCCGATGCCTTCCATCATAACGTAATCACTCCAAATACTATCTAACTCACGAACAGTTTCAACTAAACTAATAGCCGCTTGATCACGAGAGATATTTTCTGATTCAGCTAATTGTGCAATTGCTGCTGACAAAGCTTTAACCGCTGGTGTCTGACAGATTCGAGCAAGGCGTTCTTCGTATGAGTTATCAATTTTGCGCTCTTTAGATTTAATGATCGCAGTGTTGAGAAGTTGTACGTTTTCTTGGTTGTCGCTGAACATAAATTCGCGGTTCCCTTGAGCAATTAAGTTTTATTAATAACCGTTAGCCGGAGTCGGAGTATCAGGCTTAAGTGAAAGTACGTAAAGTATTTTTTATAAATAAAGTTATTTTTTCCGAGTCAAGATTTATGAAATAGAATTTTTAGATGAAAAGATAGTTGTGTATTTAATAATTTTTTATTTCAGGTGTTGACTTTAAAATAATAAAAAATAAATGAGAAAATGCTTGCAATGACTAAGCCCTCGAAACTTGATTGCGAGGGCTTTTAGAGTTTATTGAGCTTCAACGATTTCTGTATACTGTTCAGGCGTCAATAGGCTTTTAACTTGATCAGGACTGCTTAATTTCACTTTAATGATCCACGACTCATATGGTTTTTGATTAATTTCTTCTGGAGATCCTTCCAACGCTGTGTTTACTTCAACAACTTCACCTTGAAGCGGGGCAAAGAGATCACTGACAGACTTAATTGACTCAACTACGCCAAAGGTCGCGCCTTGATCAAGGCTAGAACCAACTTGTGGTAGTTCAACAAAAACAATATCGCCCAAAGCATTCTGTGCGAAGTCTGTAATCCCAATTGTTGCGACGTCACCTTCTATTTTCGCCCATTCATGGTCATTCGTGTACGTTAGGTCGTTAGGTATATTATGAGACATTATAGTTTTCCTCCCTTTAGGAACGCATCTTTCATTACAATTGCAGGATAATCTTGATTGCGAATCGTGATATCTAAACTTTCACCTATTTTTGGAGCCTTATCAGCATCGACTAATGCCAGGGCTACCCCTTTACCAACCACAACTGACATAGTGCCAGAAGAAATTTTTCCAATGATGTCGCCTTTTGTATTTTTTACGGCGTAACCATCTCTTGGGATTCCTCTTTCAAGTAAAACCTTGATAAGTTTTAGTTTAGGCTTGTAGTCCTTTAGGGCCGCTTTCGAAATAAAGTCAGCCTTATCGAGCTTTACCGTCCATTTGAGACCTGCATCAAGCGGGGTCCATTCATCGCTTAGCTCATGGCCATATAATGGATAGCATGCTTCGAGTCTTAAAACGTCTCGAGCGGCAAGGCCACAAGGTGTTACATGGTGCTGTGATAAAGCTCGCCAAAGTTTTTGAGCTTGATCATGGGTAGTAAAAACTTCAAACCCATCTTCGCCAGTATAACCAGTTCTGGCTAAGATAACGTCACCAAAAGCGGAGTTGCTTCTAATTGCACCATAAACAGGAATGTCGGTGTTTAGACCAAGTTCGCCAAGTATTGAAGATGCTTTTGGTCCTTGAACAGCAATTAGCGACGTTTCTGAACTATGATCTTTTAAATCGATTTGAAAGCCACTGGTTTGCGCCTCAATCCAATTCCAATCTTTTTCGATGTTTGATGCATTAACGCAGATAAGAACTTCTTCTTCTGCAATCTTGTAGGCGATTAAATCATCAATAACAGTTCCGTCGTGGCGACAAAGAGGCGAATAAACAGCTTTACCGATAGCAGCGTTTTTAAAATCGTTGGTCATTATGTAATCAACAAACTTTACAGCATCAGGTCCCTTGATCCAAAACTCGCCCATATGACTAACATCAAACATTCCAACAGAGTTTCTAACAGCTAAGACTTCCTGCTTAACACCTGAATACTGGAGAGGCATATCCCAGCC
>CAYGQW010000164.1:0-6910 GCA_964352175.1 uncultured Halobacteriovorax sp. | reverse complement strand
CTACCTTGGTGAATCAGTAACTGAAGCAGTTATTACTGTTCCTGCTTATTTTAATGATGCGCAAAGACAAGCAACAAAAGATGCTGGTAAAATTGCAGGCCTTGAAGTTAAGCGTATTATCAACGAACCAACAGCAGCAGCACTTGCTTATGGCCTAGATAGCAAACAAGATAAAAACATCGCGGTATTCGACCTTGGTGGCGGTACTTTCGATATCTCAATCCTTGAAATTACAAGTGACGGAGTTTTCGAAGTTAAAGCAACTAACGGTGATACTTTCCTTGGTGGTGAAAACTTTGATGAAGAGATCATCGACTTTCTTGCTGAAACTTTCCAAAAAGAAAATGGTATTGATCTTCGTAAAGATCAAATGGCGCTTCAACGTCTTAAAGAAGCAGCTGAAAAAGCTAAGCATGAGCTTTCAAGCACAACTGCAACAGATGTTAACCTACCGTTCATCACTGCAGACGCTTCAGGTCCAAAGCACTTAAACGTCAATCTTACTCGCGCTAAGTTTGAGTCATTGATTTCTAAGTATATCGATGGACTGGCGAATCCATGTCTTACATGTCTTAAAGACTCAGGTCTTGATAAGAATGAAATTCATGAAATCGTTCTTGTTGGTGGTTCTACTCGTATCCCAGCAGTTCAAGCACGTGTTAAAGAAATCTTTGGTAAAGAAGCTTCTAAAGGTGTGAACCCTGACGAAGTTGTTGCTGCAGGCGCAGCTATCCAGGGTGGTGTTCTTGCTGGTGACGTTAAAGACGTTCTTCTTCTTGACGTAACACCACTTTCACTAGGAATTGAAACTCTTGGTGGCGTAATGACTAAGATCATTGAGAAAAACACAACGATTCCTACAAAGAAGTCACAAGTGTTCTCAACAGCTCAAGACAATCAGCCAGCTGTTAATATCCACGTACTTCAAGGTGAGCGTGAGTTCTCTAACGATAACAAAACTCTTGGTCGCTTCGATCTCGCTGGCATTTCTCCTGCTCCACGTGGAGTTCCACAAATTGAAGTTACTTTTGATATCGACGCTAACGGTATCGTGAACGTTTCTGCTGTTGATAAAGCAACTAACAAGAAGCAAGAAATCAGAATCACTGCTGGCTCTGGCTTAACTGATGAAGAGATCGAGCGCATGGTTCGTGAAGCTGAAGAAAACCGCGAAGGTGATCTAAAGCGTCGTGAAGTCGTTGATGCCAGAAATAATCTTGACGCATTGGTGCTTTCTGCTGAGAAAATGATTAAAGACGGTGGCGAAAAAATCGCTGATCAAGATAAGACTGATCTTCAGGCCGCTATCGACTCTGCCAAAGGTAAACTTCAAAGTGAGAACCTTGATGAGATTAAGGGTGAGATGGAAAGATTACAAAATGCATCTCATAAAATTGCAGAGCAAATGTATCAAGCTGGTGCAGCAGCTGGGGCCGAAGGAACTAATGGAGCTCAAGCGAACTCTGATTCAGGTGCAGGAAGCCAGAAGAAAGATGACGATGACGTTGTTGACGCAGATTTTAAAGAGGTTTAATTCTCAGTTAAATTGTAAGTTTTTGAGGTCTCCTATTGATGGGAGACCTCTTCATTTGAAGACGGTGATGTATGGCAAAGCGTGATTATTATGAAGTCCTTGGTTTAAAAAAGGGTGCTTCAAAAGATGAAATTAAAAAAGCTTATCGTAAGCTGGCTATGCAGCATCATCCGGATAGAAATCCTGACAACAAAGAATCAGAGGCAAAGTTCAAGGAAGGCTCTGAAGCTGCTGAAGTCTTACTTAATGATGAGAAACGTCAGCGCTATGACCAAATGGGGCACGCTGGTGTCGATGGAATGAACGGTGGTGGTTTTGGTGGCGGAGGCTTTCAAGACTTTGGTGATCTTGGTGATATTTTCGGCGATATCTTTGGCGAATTCATGGGCGGTGGTCGAGGCCGTGGTCGCGGAGGACGTAGAAGTACTGGTCGTCCAGGCAATGATTTACAAATGCCTATTGAAGTTTCATTCCATGAAGCAGCTTTTGGTATTGAAAAGAAAATTTCTATTAATCGCCAAGTAAGCTGTGAAACTTGTAACGGTACTGGTGGAAAAAATGGTGCTCGTCCAGTCGATTGTGGAACCTGCCATGGTTACGGCGAAGTAAGAAGACAACAAGGCTTCTTCACTGTCGCCACTCCTTGTCCGACTTGTCATGGTTCAGGTCAGACTATTTCTGATCCCTGCGGAGCTTGTTCTGGCGAAGGTCGTCGTCGTAAAAATGTTGATATCGCTGTTAAAGTTCCAGCGGGTATCGATGCTGGTCAGCGCTTAAAACTTTCTGGTGAAGGTGACGCTGGTGGCATGGGTGGCCCGGCCGGAGATCTCTATGTTGAGATTAGAGTCAAAGAACATGATCTTTTTGAGCGCGATGGGTTTGATGTTCATTGCACGATTCCCGTAAGCTTTTCTCAGGCTGCTCTGGGGGCAGAAATTGAAGTCCCAACACTTGAAGGGAAGGTTATGGTTTCAATCCCTGAAGGAGCTCAGTCTGGTCGCCGTATGAGACTGAAGGCCAAGGGAATTCAAAAACTTGGTGGTTATGGCATTGGTGATCAAATTTTAACAATCCATGTTGAAACTCCAACGAAGCTTTCACCTGAACAAAGAGATTTGTTTAAGCGTCTAGGTGAACTAGATGGTGAAAGTAACCCGATGGGTCGTGGATTCTTTGATAAAGTTCGCGATTTATTTCAATAACCAAGTAGACTGAGCGGGATAGAAATTTATCTCGCTTGTTTTTACTTTAGCATCATCCCTCTATAAAATAAGGCAGTTTCAAAAGATCAAGGTTAATTGATATGGCATTATTTTGGCGTACTTTACTTATTTTATTATATCTCTTTTTGAGTGGTTGCTCAGGCATTCAAATGCTTGGAACAAAAGATGTTAGCTATCTTTATAGTGATGAGTTTACTGCAAAAATTACTGCCGTAAAAACTCTTTATCGGAATGGAAAGTCAGTTGAAGCTCTTAATTCACTTAAAAAAATAGATGAGCAATTGCTTAATCCTAGTGAGAGATCCATGCGCCGAAATCTTATTGGGGTCATTAACTTCTCGCAAAAGAACTTCGAACAGGCAGTGTATAATTTTGAGTTAGCTTTAACGACATCACAAGAAGATCCAGGATTGAGCGCTCAGATTCAACTCAATCTTGCCAGTGGGCATTTTAAAATGAGTTCCATGGATAAGGCATATGCTTCTCTTGTCGCAGCTAGACCTGAAAACCTTGAGTTGGCAGAACAGAAGAAATATCATCAGCTTCGCTTTAGTCTGGCAAAAGAGCTTGGTAAGCTTGAAGACGCAGCCTCCTCAATGTTCGCTTATCTGTCAGATATAAAGTCATTATCAGACCTTAGGGCAGACCCAGTTTTCGAAAAACTAGTTTCGGTTTTTAATGAACTTGATGAGAGGACACGTTTGCGTATCCTAGAAAAAAACGCACAGGGAGACGCAACGGCACCTGCTTATTTAGGCTACTTGCAAGCTGAACGTCTTTATTACGAAGGTAAAAAAGATGAATCAACATCTGTTATTGGTTGGATAAAGTCTACTTTTGCTGCACAGACTGAGATCATTGGTCTTGTGGATGGTTTTGTTTATCGAATAGAAAACTATGCAAAGATGGATTCTAAATCGATAGGTGTAATTTTGCCTCTTAGTGGGCCAAAAGCTGACTTTGGCAATAGAGTCTTGCTTGGTTTAGATGCAGCTTTAAAAGAAGCTAATGTTTCGACTTCACCAGAGTTTAGACCTTTTAATCTTCACTTTAGAGATTCTGAAGGGGGCGGAGCGCTTGGAGCTCACCGTGTGCGAGATCTTATTGAAAAGCAGATGGTCTCCGTTATAATCGGAGGACTATTTTCAAGAGAGGCGACTAAGGAATACTTGGAGGCTAGAAAATATGGTGTATTCTTTATTTCCCTGTCTCAAATATTTTTACCTAAAGAGCAAAAGGATCATCTTCTCTTGGAGATTCCTGGCAGTGTTGAATCTCAGTTAGCACAAGTATTTTCACCTGAACTACTAAATGGTTTTGGAAAACGTGGTGCCATTATTTATCCCCAAGGAGATCGTGGAGAAGCTTACCTCAATGAGTTTTGGAGACGTGCCCAGGAGAAAGATGTGCGTATAACTGGCGCACTTTCTTTTAAGGAAAAGGAAACAGACTTTAGGGTTCCTGTTCAAAAACTTCTTGGATTACACTTTACCCGTGAACGTCAAGAGGAGCTCGATCTGCTTAGTGAGGTTCACGCTTTAGAAAAGAAGAAATCAATCAGAAGGATACAGACTCTTAAGCCACAAGTTGACTTTGATTGGGTTTTTGTTCCAGCATACCCAGAAGAAGCCTTGCAGTTGCTTCCTTCGTTTAGCTACTTCGATGCAGAAAATCTTAATATCATCGGCACTCCTAGCTGGAGAACGACACGTTTGATAAGAGAAAGTCCCAAACTGGGAAAACTCTATTTGGTTGGTGATAACGTTGAGCAAGCCTCGCAAACATTTACAGAAAATTTTGTGAAACGCTTTAATAAAGCACCAAAGCTTATTGAAATGAGATCTTACGATGCACTTAAAACGGGTTTAAAACTTCTTAAGGGAAAAGATTATAAAACGAGAGACGAGTTCAATGCAGCCATTAGGAGCAACACGAGACTTGAGGCTATGACTGGTGTCTGGAACTTAACCGATGGTATCTGGATTAAGGATATGGAGACATTGTCACTTTATCGTGGTCGTATCAAAGAAGCGGTTATTACTGAACCTGTCGTGCAATAAGTCCGCGCCACATTCCAAGTCCGTAAGAAATATTTATCATGAACTGAATCAGTGAAACTCTGGCCCAGAGAGTTTTGCCGTAATAAATCGATGTCGTGAGATTGATGATAAGATATAAGATTGCGAACAAAACAAAATTTGAATTAATGGAAAATAGAATGGGAAAAAGTAAAAGGTAAAGAGTAAATATTGAAGGAACAAAGAACCTAAAATCTAGAGAATCAGGCTGCAAAATAAATGAGCGTAAACGGTTTTCTCCACTTGAGCTGACGGCTCTGTAAAGTGAAAGAAAATTACCTTTACGCTTATGATATACAAAGAGTTCTGGAGACCAAATCATCTTGATCTGCTGAAGGCCAAGATAATGAAGCATAACGTTCTCTTCATTTCGCCAGAAGTTCTCAGGAAAAGGCTTGTCACCTAATACGTTTCTCTTAATCCATAGATTGCAAAGAATAAGAGAGCTCTCATCAACATTAGTTAGGACTTTAAGTTTGTTATTGTGACGGAAACGAGTTTTTGAAGTTGAAAGTGGCGATTTTAATGCAAGGCCAATCGATTGCTCCCAAGGACCGGCGTTAGGAAAGGTAGCATCTGGGCCTCCAAGAACATCACAATCTTGTTCATTTAAAATCTTTTCCAGTGTTTCATAGTAATGATTTGGCACCTTAATGTCATCGTCAAGAAAGCCAACCCATTCACCTTTTACTCTTTGGAGTGCTGTGTTGCGAGCCTGAGCTGGCGTCATCCTTTCGACAGCCATGAACTCGATCAAATCATTATTCGAAAGAAAAGCGTAGCTCTCTGGATCATGACCGTTAAGAATGACAATAATCTGAGATGGTTTAGGGAGTTGATCCTGAATACTCTTTAGACATTCTTGCAGCATGGGCAAGCGCTTATGGGTGACAATGATCAACGTATATTTCATAAATAAATCATGCCCATCCAAAGTGCGTATGGCAATTACTGAGGCATCGTATTAAACTATGTCATGGCTAAATATTTGGTACATTTTGATTTCTACGGTGAAAGAGTTCGCTTATCGAGTAATAGCGAAGAATTAATTTCTAGGATAAGTAAGGATTTTTCTTTTTTTAAAAAGCAGGAGTTTCAGTCAGCTCGCTATAGCATAGTCACAGATTTAGGAGAGATCCCAGATAGTGAAAAGCCGAAAGGTGTTGCGAGCAAGCAGTCACTCCAGTCATTAAGTTTTGATTTTGGTCGGATTCGATACAATGACTATCATGGAAAACTTTTAAGTCGCTATGATTATGAGAATGAGTCGGCGAAGCTCTGGTCGCCAAATATTGAAAAGCTTCATGAAGTAACTTACCTGCTAATCTTGTCTCGAGTTGGGAAATCACTTGATCTTAAAGGGATGAATAAAGTTCATGCGATGTCTTTTTCAAAAGGTAATTCAACCTTAGTTGGTATGATGCCGATGAAGGGTGGAAAGAGCACATTACTGGCCAATATATTAAACGATCAATCAGTATCTATTATTTCAGACGACTGCCCTCTCATAACATTAACTGGCGATGTTGTGGCGTTTCCCTTACGTCTTGGAGTTGATAATTTAGGTGAAAGTGCTGGACTTAAAGATCCTGAAAGGAATTGCTACGTACTAGAGCGAGAGTTCTATGGACAAAAAAAACTTATTAGTCTTGAGGGATTACCCCACTCTGTCGGTGAAGTTCAATCGCATCAAATCTTGTTCGTTGGTAAAAGAGCGCCAGGGCAAGCCTCAAAATGGGTTAAAGTTTCAAAATTTTCAATGTTATGGCCCTTAGTTATTAATATGATTGTTGGTATAGGGCTTCCAATGGTTATGGAATACTTTTGGGAGAATGGAGTCATTGATTTTTTTAGAAAAACGAAGATTGTTATTATTAGAACAATAAGCGCAATTGCACTTTTGTTAAAAAGTGATTGTTATGAATTTCAAATGAGCGATAATCCACAGGAGAATGCAAAGTTTCTCCTGTCAAAAATTAACTGACGTGTAATTTATTTTTTAGCAGCGATCTTGCGAGCGATACGAGCTTTAAGCTTCGCTTGACCCTTACGACGACGCATTTTTAATTCTGATT
>CAYGQW010000163.1:0-6936 GCA_964352175.1 uncultured Halobacteriovorax sp. | reverse complement strand
CCTGGTCGTCTCTTCTTCAATCTTATGAGCCTCATCAACCACAATATGAGCAGGGCTTGGAAAACCTCTAGGCCAAGAAAACATAAGCGCATGATTGCCTACAACAATATCAGCCTCTCTTGCTTCTCGAAGACCACTCAAATATGAACATTCAGTTTTAAAAGGACATTTATTGCCAGCACAAGCTCTAAAATCAACCGCTAGCTCTTTTTCTTTACTAGCAAATTTTTCAAATTTAATTTTAAACATATAGGGAAGATCTGCGCGTAGAACTTTAGCATCACCAACAGCACGCGAGTTATAAAAGAAAACCATCTCAAAATAAAATTCGGTAAAACGAGATGGAAAATCCTGGGCCTGCAAAAGTGATTCAGCGGTATCCTCTTGCCTAAATAGAAGTTCACATAAATGATTATTACTTCCAACTAATCTTTTAATTTTAAGTTTGTCCTCAGAAAGACCTAAAATCTTTCTTAACTGAGGGACATCTTTACTCATACATTGTTGTTGTAGAGTTTTAGTTCCGGTGGAAATTAACACTTGTTTTTTTTCTGCCAAACTAAATAGAGCCGAAGGAACTAAATATCCAACCGTTTTACCTGTACCGGTTGGTGCCTGGACAAGGGCGTGGACATTATTTTTAAAACATTGCCCTACTCTAAGCGATAACTCTTCTTGTGCTGGGCGGTAGATATAACCAGGAAAAATTTCTCTTAAACGTTCTTCTCCACGAAAAACTTCCTTGATCCTTTCTCCATCAAAAGTAAAATCATACCTTGGTGTAAATTCATTTGTTTCAATTTCTGTCGTAATATTAAATGCATTTTCAAATGCGCTCTCAAGATCAAAGTCAATTGCCTCGGCGATGTCTTTAATTTCGCTAATATTGAGACTTAAAAAATTATAAAACCAGCTTTTTTCAAAATTATACTTAACTGCGGCTGAGATGATCGCCTGAAACTTCTCAGCGTCTTTACGAACGTGATATGTCGCTAAAAGCATGACCTTCAATAAGTCTCTGGAGTCGGCCAGCCCTCTGTGTTCTTCTTTTTCAGCCAATTGCCAATCAACAATAAAGTTCTCTAGTTTATATGAACTTCTTTCAGGGTAAAGAATGGCCAAGAAGTAAATACTATCAAGCCACTCTTCGCGATCACCATGAGCTGACAGTTTTGAAAAATCTTTATCTAGATAGCTTTTTTCAAAGTCTGAATTATGATCAACTAATTTATGTCCGTATAGGTCCATAACTTCTGGCTCAACCTTGCTCCACTGTGGAGCACGTTTAACCATGTCTGTTGTTATGCCTGTAAGTTTTTTGATGATATGAGGTACTTCATTGTCATAGCGAACTAAGGATTCATAGGTACGAACTAGTTTAGCTCCTTCGAATTGCAGAAATCCAACATCCAAAATCTGATCGTAACTAGGATCTATTCCAGAAGTTTCAATATCGATTAAGGCCCAACGTCCTAAACTATCCCCAGTTGCCATAGATTTCCTTGTTACATACCTAAACAGATTGCTGCCATGATCTAAATCGTTTATAACCAAACTGCTAGAAAATGTATTGTTAAGAGGCAATTTTAATGAGCAGTGCTGTTATCTTTCAAATTCAATCTGTGTGCATTCTTGCACTTATGTATATAGGTGTAATCTTTAAACGCAACCGCAAGCTTCATGTAAAATTGATGTCAAGCGCAATGATTTGGGATGTTCTTTTAATATTACAAATCGAACTTACTCGTAGCGCTATTGTTAAAGCCTCAGAATCAATGCTGGGCAGCAAATCTCTCATCCTCAATATTCATGTTAGTATGGCGATAGCCTGCGTTGTACTTTATGGCTTTATGGTCTTTACTGGTCGTAAAATGCTTAGAGGTGAATATGCGATTCGTGCCAAACATAAGGCCTTAGGCATATCGACTATAATTCTCAGAACTCTTGTTTTTATAACAAGTTTTTTTGTCGCAACTGCCAATGGAGTTAATTAATGGATTTTCAAGAATTAGAAACATTTTTAAAATCACAAATAGACGATGCTCAAGTTTCTGTTACTGATCTAACTGGAACTAAAGACCATTTAGGGATTCAGATCATCTCTGATGTCTTTGAAGGTAAGGCATTACTTGATCAACATAGAATTGTGATGGATATTTTAAAAGAAAAATTAAAAAGTGAAATTCACGCAGTACAACTTAAGACAATGACTAAAACTAAAGCGCGTGAGCGCGGACTAATCTCTTAGGAGTAAATATGAACAACCCATTTAATGTTATCGGCCAAGGTGAACAAGCCAAGGAATCAAATCCAAATGCTGACGCTCAAACAAGAATTAAAGAACTAGTAACAAGTTCAACGATTTTCTTATTTATGAAGGGAAATCCTTCAATGCCACAATGTGGCTTTTCAGCTAACGTTGTTGGCTTACTAAACTCAATCGGTGCAAATTATAAAACATTTGATGTTTTATCTGATTGGGATATCCGTGAAGGCGTTAAACAGTTTTCAAACTGGCCAACTTTCCCTCAACTTTATGTTAACGGAAAACTTATTGGTGGAAACGATGTCATTAGCGAGCTCTATGACAATGGTGAATTAGAAGAAACTCTAAAAGCATAAAGAACTAAGAAAGGACCCGCACTGAGCGGGTCCTATTATTATTTAATCAGCAAAAATCGCGCTATCATCCGTCATCATTGATTTTGTTACAACTGGACTTGCAAAATCACTAGCAAGATCAACATCATCAAATAATGCAATTCTTTCAAAGAAATACTTATCTTCGACAATACTCATAGCACGCCATAAGCTTCTTCCTTGATCATTAAGACGCAAACGCCCTAGCTGATATCCAATATACTTTGGCGTTGTAATAACGATTGATGTCTCATCATTAATTTCCCAATCAACACCTGTTTCAAATTGAACGTATTCAGAAACGTTATCTGCATTTAGACCGATGCTATTTCCGCTTACTTTTTTAAACGATATAGATAGTTTCTCAGCTTTAAGAGCCTGAATAATAAAACCGACATCGTTGAGGTAAAGTCTGCACGTTTCACTCATTCCCTCCATGTACCAGTCAGTAATATCAATTGAACTCATATACTCTGTCGTCAAACCAGATAATTCGATTTCAACAGTAATATCTTTTTTAAGACTTAAACCTGCACTTAAGAGAAAGTTACCTGATAGGAGAAAGCCTAAACTTCCTTGAAATTTATAGCTATATTTTTTTGTATACTCTGATCGATCAGTATAACGAGGAATCAGATCACTTGGATAACAATCATCAGCAGGGGCGACAAAAGAAACCGCATCGGGTCTGCCTCCAATCAATGTTCCAGTGAATGTGTTTTCAAGTGGATTTTGAAAACCTATATAACCAAAGTCTTTGACAAGCCCATCAATCGCTTTATTAGGGTCTTGTTGCTCAGGCTTACAGGCCGTGAATAAAAGGGCGGGTAATAATGGCAGCAGTGATAATTTAAAATACTTCATGAGAACTCCCTACGAGGTCATGAGGTCCGGCGAGAAATAACAAGAGATGATCAGACGTACAGCGTTTGCCGGTTTTAACTATCATAGAGATTTGAGCGATCATCACAACAAAGAAAGAATTCATTATTAATAATCACAAAAGATTCAATCGTTTAGGGATAAAAAAAATGCGCTCGTGCTGAGCGCTTGATTTACTAGAAAATTGACCACTATAAATGGCAGATGTTTAAAAAACGTTTGAATAACAAGTGAGACTATAATCATAATCAGACTCTAAAAATGTCAGCGTGACTTTAAAGTAACTAAGAATGTGACCAATGGCTTTATTAGGAACGCTAATCAACAACTCTTCATCTTCACTCATAAATTCTGTGCGCGACTCATTTTCCAAATGAAGCTTAATTTTTTTTAGAATTCTTATTTCATTCGGATCATCAACCCCAGTTGTCATGAACAATGTTGATTTGTCACCATCAAGATTTACGACGGCGCGATCATTGGCTGTTCCTGCGCATTGGATATAGGTACGTGCTTCTGCATTAAGAGCAACAAGAAGTAATAAACTTAAAACCAAAATAAGTTGGCGTATCATGAGGTCCCCCGACATCGATAAAATGTTGGAGGACACTACTCCTAGCTTAGTTAGGAGGTCAACTAAATGCTTTTTGTGGAATACTTTTTAAAAACAAAAGTGATTAAAACTATTGGTAAGGTAATCAATATAAGATTCAAAACAAACCAAGCCAGATAAGCCAAACAGCGCACCACAAAAGAAATTGTCGGTGAATTGTAAATCGTTGCCGTATAATATGGCGCCGTACGATAATACCAATCAACGAAACTAGTTCCTATCTCTGTCTTTAAAAGAATCTTGTCTCGAAGTCCTCTAAAGTAGTCAGTGATAAAATGCTTCTCTCCAAAACCAGCTGATAATACATAACAAGCTTGTTTTTCCAATAAAGCTTCAATTTGAGCCGGCGCCACTGATGGAAGAACATTAGATATAACTGTTGTCAGCTGATACTTATCTTCAATCACCAATCCAACACTATATTCTACCCCGTTGATCAAAGGTTTTAAATTAGCTTCAGTAGAGGTTGAAGAGATTTCGAGGTCAATGAGTTCAGTTCCAGATACATTGAGTTGGGTTCCAGCATCGCCACCAGCGGTGATAGCTGCTCCGGTGCCATTGATCAGCGCTAAGGTACGATTAAAATCCGAAATTGTAGCGCCAGAAAAGAGCACCTTCAATCGGCCATCTCCGCGACGAATCTCACTAATATCTAAGGCTGATGTTGGCAGTCTGACACTAAAGTTACCCTTTAAATAAACGCCATCGGTTTCAGATATATTAAAGTCTTCACAAGTTCTAGTGCTTATCGTTCTAGACGTTAAAAAGTAATAAAAAAGAAATTGCTTAGTTTTAGTGGTTGAAGGATTTGCTAGAGTTGTACAATCGATCGAAGCACAGACTTCCGCTAAACTAGCTTGGGCCCATGACAACACTTCAGAAGTACTTGAAGAAAATGTAGTGCCTCCCCCAACAACACAATAACTAGCAGTATCATCAGGATCTTGGACTGCCACATAAAGTCTTCTATCACTTCCAGTATTATTTAAAGCTGTAAGATAAGTTTGAAAGATACCAGTTGCTGTATCTGGCACTAAAGAAGATTGAGCAAAGGAGACTCTATTTTCTTGCCCGCCACCATTGGTTAAAGGAATAAAACTTTCCGCTGCAGAACCAGGAGAATCACCATCTCCACTTGGTACTTCGTAATTGGCAAAGATAAAGCTTGAGCCTACTCCGTTATTAAAACGAACAATAGATTCAGTACCAGCACCGAGATCTTCTTCTGGATCAGCAAAACGAACAGTTCCATCTGCCCAAGAATTAAGAGTCAAAAAAGCCGCGGTTAGGAAAATCAAAATCTTCATATCCAAATTATCTAACCTCTAGACATGCTTCGTCAAACGCCAAGTTCTTGGAAAAACTCTAGCTCCATGCCATGATCAGGAGATGAAAATACTTACTTTAGGATTACTTGTAATACTGTGCTCTTGTCTCAAACCCCAAGAGATTGAAAATCGCTCTCATTTAGTGACTTCAATGGCAAATACACTTGATAAACAATATCCAGGCATCCCTTCGTTAACTTTTTCAACACTAGCCAAGCAATCCCAATTAGTAGATCTTAGATCTCCTGCAGAAAGAGATATTTCAACTCTCCCAAACGCCATATCAAAAGAAGAGTTTGAAGCCGATCCAAAAATTTATCAAGACAAGCAGATTGTAGGCTTTGATACTTTAGGCCAGAGATCTATTGTCTGGGTTAGTCAGCAAAGAGCCAAAGGAATTGAGGCTTATAACCTGCATGGTGGTATACTTGCTTGGGCCCACGCTGGAGGAAAATTTATATCTCCAAACGGATCAGAAACTAAAACCGTGCATGTCTATGCCCAAGCTTGGGATATGCTACCTGAGGGTTTTGAGGCAATAACCGAATGACACTAAAGACATTAGTTAATATTAACGGAAAGATTGTCCCCCCAGAGCTTGCCACCGTTTCAGTTTTTGATCGCGGTTTTCTCTACGGTGATTCTGTCTATGAAGTCACCATGACCAAAAATGGCATTCCTTTTATGATCGAGCCTCACCTTGATCGCTTGGAATCTTCCGCTCAAAAGATCGGTCTCCCCCTCCCATTTTCTCGCGCTGAGATCATTCAACAAGTCATCACGACAGTGAAGAAACTTGGCGCCGTAAAATGTTATGTACGAATTGTTTGCACGAGAGGAGAAGGTGAAATCACTCTAGATCCAACTGCCGAGCAAGTTGGTAACTTTATTCTTATTACAAAAGAGCTACCTGAGCACCCGCGTGCTTGGTATGAAAAAGGTGTGTGGATGGTTGTCTCCGACGTCGTTCGAAATCATAAACGCTCGACTGATCCTTCGGTAAAATCTGGAAACTATCTGAACAATGTCATGGCGATGGGTGAAGCCAAACGAGCAGGTGCCTTTGATGCCATTATGCTAAATCACAAAGGAAAGGTCAGCGAGGGTACAACCTCTAATATCTGGATGGTAAAAAATAATAAATTTATCACTCCACCACTAGATGCAGGACTTCTGGGTGGAATCACCAGACAAAGCTTACTTGATCTAGGTAAAGCTAAAGGCCTAGATATGCTTGAAGAAAACTTCTCTCCACAGCAGATGAAAGCTGCTGACGAAGTTTTCTTGACCAGCACAACCAAAGAAATTGTGCCAATTGTCAAAATCGATCAACATACAATCGCAGATGGCCAACCCGGCGTTAATACAAGAAAGCTTCACGCATTGTATCAAGAATTAATGCAAGAACACTATAAAAGTGAGAAATCTCGCCTAAACATTTGATTGTTCGGTCGTACTTCGTTGACACATAGT
>CAYGQW010000162.1:0-7015 GCA_964352175.1 uncultured Halobacteriovorax sp. | reverse complement strand
TTGGTCCAAACATTTTGCCAATCAATAATTGATCCGATTTCGATTCTTTTTATCACAGTACTAAAAGCTGAATCTTTGTTTGTTGATAAGATTATTGTGCGCTCTTTAAATTCATCATTAAACAGCTCAGCGTTACTATCCATTTTTTCTGGATTGCCAACAACGAGGCGAAAAGGGACTTTGCCAAATTCTTCATAGCCAAATCGTGGAGTTAACTTAGGATTATCTAAGTTTAATGTACGACCACCAACAAGGATGGCATCATTTTCTAGTCTTAATTTATGAGCTCTTTTTCTGGATTTTTCTGATGAGATCCATTTTGAATCTCCACTTAAAGTTGCCATCTTCCCATCAAGGGTTTGTGCAAACTTAAGTGTTATGTAAGGTTTCGAGTTTTTCATTGAGTGAAAGAAGATTTTATTAATTTCACTTCCTTCTTCTTCAAGAATTCCAACATCGATTTTTATTCCCGCCTCTTGAAGTAATTTAATGCCTTGTCCACTTACCATCGGGTTAGGATCTACATTACAAATAACAACACGAGAGATTTCTTTTTCAATTATTAAAGGAACACATGGAGGTGTTGTTTTCTTGGTATGACAGCAAGGTTCTAAATTACAATACAGAGTCGCGCCTTTTGCATTTTCTATTTTTAAAAGCGCATCACGTTCTGCATGAGCTTCACCTTTTTTTCGATGATAACCCTCGGCCAAGACTTCACCATCACGCACGACCACGCATCCAACCATGGGGTTTGGACTGGCAGTGTATTGACCCTGTTTTGCTAACTCAAAACAGCGGCGCATATGAATAAAATCCAATTGTTGCATTAGATCCTCTTGAGCTTAGATACCTTTTGCATATTTCTATGACAAGAAGCCCTCTTTATACTTCATCTCTACGGTGTCACTGTGTGAATTTATTTCAGTGTCATTGTGGCACTAGGGTCATGATGACCATTTCTTCTTTACACACTTTCAATGAGTTTGTGCTTCGCACACAATTAATTTTATTGGCATATCAATTGCTTATCTCTTCCTATCTATTAAATTGTGATCAAGGCAAGGAGATCCGTTAATGAAGAAGTTATTTCTTTTACTATTCATGTGCTGCGTAGTTTTTGGTGCTAATGCAGAATCATCTAAAACCATTAATTTTGACGGACAAAATGCTGACAGCTTTGAGCTAGATTTAGTTAAGCAGGTTCTTCGATATCGTACTGAGGAGTATGATGACACTTGTACTCGTCAAGTACCCGATGGCACACGTAACGTTTGTCGTGATGTCACTAGGTACCGTCGTCAATGTCACGAACAGCCTGGGCGTAATGATTGTCGAACCGTTTATGATCAAGTTTGTCGCAATGAAACTAGATACCGCCGTCAATGTACTAATGGCCCTTCTAGACAACAATGTTCTACAAGTCCTTCAAGACAAGTTTGTTCCAATGGTCCTGCTAGACGCGAGTGTAGAACAGTTCCTCAACAGGTTTGTCGTACGGTAAATGGTCAACGTCAATGTACAACTTCAGGTACAAGACAGCAGTGCCGTAATGTTCCAGGCCCACGCACCTGCCGTACAGAGCCAGGTCAACGTACTTGTCGAACAGTCCAAGGTCCTCAAACTTGTCGTGATGTCCCTTATACTGACAGAGTTTGTGCCAATGTACCTCGTCAATCTTGTACTTGGATTCCTTCACGTCAGGTTTGTAATGATGTGCCATACCAAGATCGTGTCTGTTCTGATGAAGTTGTTTATCGTACAGAAACATATGCTTGTACTCGTACTCGTGAGGTTCCATACCAAGCTGATCGTGAGAATAAGGCTGATGTACAAGTTAGCTACTCTGATTTAAATGTAGATAGTTCAAGAGCAGAGCTCTCATTCTTATTGGATAAAGCTGGAAATGTTGATCTTAAAGTAAAAGAGAACTCAACAAATCCATCATTGGTTTATGTTAGTAAGAAACAAGAGATTGAAAATAGTGATGATAATCTAAGCACAGATACACGCTTTAATATTTCATTTGTTGCAAGAGATGCCTATCTCGCACCATTGAAAGAAGAAGTTCAAGTATCATCTGCTGACAGTCTTCACCTTGTGCTTAAAACAGCTAAAGTTGTTAAGAAAGATGACCTTTCAATAAAGATTAAGATTAATAAGAAAGGTGTCTTTGGAATTGGAAGTTACAAGTTTGAAAAGACTTTAGCTCCTGGTCAGTACACAACGGCTAAAACACTAGATAACTCTTTCCTAGATATCGACTTCAAAGCGATTGGTGCTGAAGTGAAAGAAGGTAAAAAGTATGAGTTTGAATTAACGCTTATACTTAAGCCAAGTTCAGATCTAGTTACACCTGTCGATGCTGAACTTAGCAAGACTGTTAAATTTAAGAAGAAGCTCTAGTTTAAAACCTAGTTAGATTAAAAGAGAGGGTCGCAATTTGCGGCCCTTTTTTGTTCGATAATTTACACAAAAAAGGCCATCCGAAGATGGCCTAGTTTTTAAAATCTTTTAAAGCTAGATATTAAACAAGGAAAACTGTGATCAGTGTGAAGATCACTAGTGATTCCATAAGAGCTAGAGCAAGAATCATAGGAACAAAAAGCTTGTCAGCAGCTGATGGGTTACGAGCCATACCTTCAAGTGCAGATGAAGCTGCAGCTGATTGAGCAGCAGTACCACCAAAAGCAGCGATCGCCATAGCGAAGAAGTAACCGATGTACTTAACAGACTGATCAGAAAGACCGGCACCGTCAGCAGCATTAGCAGCGCTAACAACGAAGATTAATGGAAGAACAAGAGCGAAACCAAGTACTAAATTTTTCATGTGATTCTCCTCACAAAAAGTTAAAGGTTTATAATCTTAGTGGTGGTCCTCATCATGATCGTGATGTGAAGTCGCCAGGCTGATATAAACCATGGATAAAACTGTAAATACATAAGCTTGAATAAAGCTAACCAGGATACCAAGAATCATAAATATAATTGGGATAATAGCTGGAGCTAGTTTTGAAAACTCAGTTAGAACTAAGTGGTCACCCATCATGTTGTTTTTCAAACGAAGAGCAAGTGAGAGTGGACGAACAAAGTTCGAAACAATTTCAATTGGGAAAATTAGGAAAGCTAGATACCAAAGAGGGCCGGCAAAGTGCTTAAGGTAATTCCAAGTTCCTTGCTCCTTACAACCTTTGAAGTTGTAATAAATAAATGAGAATGCACCAAGAGCAAGTGTTGTTGATAGATGTTCTGTTGGTGGTAAAAATCCTGGAATCAAACCAATAAGATTTGAAACAAGAATGACGATGAAAGTTGTTGCGATAAAACCGAAGTATTTTTTCGCACTTTCTTCGCCTAAGATCTGCTTACACTGGCCGTAGATAAAATTGCCATAAAGCTCAACCATATTTCTGTAAGTAATTCCGCGATCAGGAAAAACTACATTGGATGCTGATGCTAGTTTTGATCTATAAACCAAGCCTGCAACAAGAAGAAGCATTCCGATTACAATAAATGTAACTACGTGTTCTGGTAGATGAACTGCGTGAGCAACATGGGAAAGCCATGTGAAGCCGCCAGCTGCATGAGCAGAAAACGAGATAACTGAAGCAAGAAGTGCGATCAATATTTTCATGGTGCTACTCACCCTTATAAAGAAAACTTGCGCATAGCGCGAAGATTTGAATTGCATAGTTAAGTACCGGGATTATTATACGATTGCCCATAAAAAGTACACCCAAACTTAACGCTCCAAAGAGAACTAAAAGTTTTCCAAGAGAATAAGCAAATAGAATAAATTTATCCGGTTTCTCTTGGCCTTTACCGGCAACTACTAATTCCCTAACGACTGTATGCAACATATAAAAATTCACAAGCACTGCTAGGTACACACACCAATGTGTAATCACTTCTGCCTTTCCGTTAAGGAAGATACTAAAAAATGCCGTTATTCCAACAGAGATAGGAATAAACAGCTTAAAATTAATCTTTTGAGCGATTCTTAAGGGCATAGACCACCATCATTACCAAGGTATTCAACACTATCGCCAGCAAGATAGTGATTCCAACACCACGTGTAATAACTTTTTCATCAACAAAGTGAAAAATCGCCCATGCGCAGACAAAAATTAAAGAGGGTAGGCTTAAGGCAAGTCCGACAACCTTGACCCACTTGAGCGGTATTTTCATCTCTTTCTCGCTACGCGGCGAGCATAGATGGCCTCAAGCCGATTTTTTATCACTGTCGTGTTTGGGTACTTACCTAGAATTGAATAATATAAATTATATGCTGCTTTTAAGTCTTCCATTGTCTCATATGCATTCGCCATCAGAAATTTCGCCTGCACTACGTGCTCACTTCTTTTTTCTCTTTTAATATAGGATCGCCAAGCTTCAATCGCTTGTGGGTATTTTTCTTGATAGAAAAAACACATACCTATTTCATACATAGAGCGTACGTGAAATTCATGTGCTGGATTATTTTCCATTTCTTTGAGAATAGCTTCTGCCATCTCATATTCTTTCAACCCAAGATAGGAAAGTGCTAGACGGTATTGATAAAAGTCGTATCGTTTTAACTTAGGATTGAAGGCAAGTAATCTTTTATATGATTTTAAGGCTGCATAATAATTTCGAAGGTAGATAAAGTTAATTTCTCCAATTCGCTCCTCAGCTTTAACAAGCCATAGGGGTTCTTCCGAAAAATCTTTTACCTTATCGTAGTGAAAAAGAGCTTTTACATTTTGGTTCAAGTTTATCGAAAAGAGTTCTCCTATTTGATAATGAATTTTGACTTTGATTTCATCGGCAGGATTTCGACTTAAGATTTCTTCATAGCGAGCTATAGCTGTATTATAGTCTTGAGTGGCAATAAGATTTTGTGCATTCAAGATATCTTTATGAAGTCGCGGAGTGAAATCACAGGCCACCATGAAGATGACCTGTGTAAGAATTAGTAACTTTAAAATATTATTCGGCACTTTCTCCGTCCGTATCATCACTGTCATCTTCGGCGAAGTTTTCAACAGCAACTACTTTTTCTCCGTCTTTTAGACGAATAATACGAACACCTTGAGTTGTACGACCCATGAGTGAAATTCCAGAAATACTGGTACGAATAACCTGACCCTTATCAGTAATAATCATCAGGTCTTGACCTTCGTTTACTGGGCGGATCGCTGCAATTGCACCGTTTTTCTCAGTCAATCTCATAGCAAGTATACCTTTACCGCCGCGAGTTTGTTTTCTGTATTGAGAACATTCAGTGCGTTTTCCATATCCGTTTTCTGTGACGGATAAGATTTCTACGCTGTCATCAATAATCTCCATCCCAATGATCTTCTCGTCTTCTTCAATATTAATCCCTTTAACACCTTGAGAGACACGGCCCATTGGACGGGCATCAGTTTCAGCGAAGCGAATTATTTTTCCTGAGCTTGCGCACAGAAGTACATCTTTTGATCCATCAGTAACACGAACATTTAGAAGGCTATCACCATCTAGAATCTTAATAGCTCTAAGTCCGTTTTGCTTAATGTTTTTATAATCTGTCAGATCAGATTTCTTAATTAAGCCACCTTCAGTTGCAAAGATAAGGAACTTGCCTTCTAATTCTTCATCCTTAGGAATACAGATAATCTCTTTAATTTTTTCACCTGCAGGGATTTGAATAAGGTTGGCAACGTTTCTGCCTTTAGCCGTTCTTGTTCCTTCAGGGATCATATAAACTTTTTTAGAGAATACTGTTCCTTTAGTTGTAAAGAATAGAATTGTCTCATGAGTATTTGCGGTAAAGATTGAGCTAAAGAAGTCATCATCAGATGAAGCACCTTTAACACCAGTACCACCACGCTTTTGGGCCTTGTAAGTATCGAGCGCCATGCGTTTTACATAGCCCTTGTGGGTAATTGTTACGATCACTTCTTCTGATTTAACCATATCTTCAATTT
This sequence comes from uncultured Halobacteriovorax sp., assembly GCA_964352175.1. Taxonomy (GTDB): domain Bacteria; phylum Bdellovibrionota; class Bacteriovoracia; order Bacteriovoracales; family Bacteriovoracaceae; genus UBA4207. The sequence goes on along the minus strand of CAYGQW010000162.1, from coordinate 1,067 downwards.
GGATTTCATCAGGGTTTGCGATAATTTCTGTTTTTCTTTCATCGCCATAGTTTGTGGCAATTTCTTCAAACTCTTCACCAATCATATTACGGATTTTTTCTTCACTATCTAGAATGCCTTCTAAGCGAGCAATTTCGGCCATAATGGCTTTGTAATCAGCAATAATTTTATCGCGCTCAAGACCAGTTAGGCGTTGAAGGCGCATATCAAGGATAGCTTGTGCTTGAATTTCAGAAAGCGCGTAAGTACTCATAAGTGCGCTGCGAGCCTGAGAAGGTCCTTCTGACTTTTTAACTAATTCAACAATCGCATCAATATTTTCTACGGCTACTTTTAAGCCTTCTAAAATATGTGCACGTTCTTTTGCTTTTTTGAGTTCATAGACAGTACGACGAATAACAACTTCTCGGCGGTGATCAATAAATGCCTGAAGCTGTTCTTTCAAATTCATGACTTTTGGAGAGCCATTTGAAATTGATAAGAAAATGATACCAAATGAAACTTGAAGTTGAGTGTGTTTGAAAAGTCTATTAACGATAACGCTTGAGATTTCACCTTTTTTAAGGTCAATCACAACTCGAATACCTTCACGAGAACTTTCATCACGAATATCTGAGATACCAGTGATAACTTTATCATTAACTAGGTCAGCAATCTTTTCAATCAACTTAGCTTTGTTAACTTGATAAGGAATTTCTTTGATAATAATTCTTTCACGGTCTTTACCAAATTCTTCAATATCTGTTTTGGCGCGAATTTGAATGACACCCTTACCATTATGATAAGCAGAACGAATGCCTTCAGTTCCATGGATCGATCCACCTGTTGGAAAATCTGGACCTGGAACAAATCTTACAAGATCTGCAACTTCAAGAGACGGATCTGCTAGAAGCGCCCTTAAGGCATTCATGACTTCTGTCATATTGTGAGGAGGAATATTTGTTGCCATACCAACAGCGATACCAGAACTTCCATTGACAAGGAGATTAGGAATTCTTGTTGGAAGAACACGTGGCTCTTTTAGTGAGTCATCATAGTTTGGCTGCCAATCAACAGTTTCTTTATCA
>CAYGQW010000161.1:0-7129 GCA_964352175.1 uncultured Halobacteriovorax sp. | reverse complement strand
TAATTGGCTTCTTATAGAAGACAGATTGACAAGCTTAAAGAAAGATCAACTCAAGTTGATAAAATTTTAAAAGAAAAAACTTCTCCAAAAAGACTTCTGGAGAGGATGGCCAGGGTTTCACCAAAAGATTTATGGTTTGATGAAGTAAAGATTTCTGATGACCAGTCCTTCTTTTTAAGAGGTGGGGCAGACAGTTATAAGTCGATAGGCGATGTGATTGTAACTTTAAATGAGACGCCCTATTTCAAGAATAGTTTAAACTTAGTCAAATCAGAAACAATAACTGAGGTAGAAGCAGGGAGAGAGTTAAGACATGAGAGTTATGAAATAAGCGGAAATATCTCCTCTTTTGAGATTGTAGGTAATTAGTCATGCTTGCAAAACTGATGAAATATTTGCCAACGTTAATCATAATCTACTCTTTATATGATTTGAATATCTTATGGACTGAACATCAAGAGCAATTAGAGAGTAAGCAAGGAACAATTCCGGCAATTCAATCTAGAATTGCAAAATTAAAAAAAGAAAGAACTGAAGTTGATACATATATGTCAGATATCGAATCAGCTAAGAAAAGAATTGAGCTAGTTGCATTAGAAGTCGAAAGCCTGCAAAAGAAATTACCATCAAATATTTCGGATCCCGAAAATTTGGCAATGTTTCAAGGTTTCACTGATAACCTCAATGTGAGAGATGTTAGTATTGTTCCTGGGCAAGAAGAAAATTTGGGCTTCTACTTTAAAAAGAGATACGACCTCAAAGGTGAGGGGACATTTCTTCAATTTTTAATCCTAATGGAAAAAATTGCTGAAAATGAACGACTGCTAAATATAAAAGCAATTAGAATGTATAAGGATGATTCCACGCAAGTGCGCGGACGCTTTCAATTGATAAAGGCAGAAATGTCGATCGAAGCTTACCGATATAATCCAGACCATAAAGAGAAAAGAGAAATTGAAGCTCCACCTGTTACAGAGGAGGAAAAAGCATGAAGTCAGCAATTATATTGATACTAATGCTTATAAGCTTTAAGGCTTTCTCTCAAGACAAAGCCAAACTTCCAGAGTTTTTTCAAAGAACTAAAACCACTATAGCTAATCCTTTTGAAATGAGAGATCCATTCAAAAGGAAGGCTTTAAAATTAAAATCGTCAAGTAATAAAGATTACAAGCTAGATAAAACAGTATTTTCCAATCTGCCAACCCTAGATGGGGTACCACTTGATCAAATCAAGATTACGGGAGTGATTCTAGGTGATGAGAGAAGAGCAATTGCTACAATCGATAAGTCAGGCGGACAGTCGGCTGCACCAGCGGGTGCACCTGTAGGACCAACTTTTGTTATAAAAGAAGGAATGAAGTTGGGATTTAATCAAGCTGAGGTGAAGGCCATCTTGCCTGGTGGAATAGTCTTGGTTGAAAAAATTAAGAATGTATATGATCAGGAAGAATATATTGAAACAATTATGCCGGTAACAATGGAGTGAAATACTATTTTTACTCCTTAAGACAATAAGTGTTAGAATAAAGTGGAGAAAAAGGATTTTCTTCGAGGATAAATATGAAAAATGGATTTTTCTTTTTTGTAGCAGCAATTTTCACTCAATTTAGCTTAAATGCAACAGAGCTAAAGGCGATCAATTTCACGCAGCAAGGTGAAATTAGTCAGATAGAACTTCTATTAGATAAAAATGAAGTTAAAGCCTCAAAGTTTCAAATCAAAGAAGATAAACAAATCATAATTGATTTAGAAGATGTTGTAAGTACTGAGAGAGTTATGCGCTCATTTGATGCGTCAGAGTTTAGTGGTGCAGTTGTCTTTGTTTCTGCATACAAAAAACCAGAATCAAATAATGTGTTAAGAATTGCAGTACAGCTTAGAGATAACGTGAGATCTGTATTGAAAAGAAAAGAAAATGCAATCGTGCTGCAGATTGAAAATCGTTTTGGTGTCTTTAATCAAAGAGTCATTGAAGATAATGATGCGTTTGAGGAAAAGGTTACAGGAGCAAAGTCTAGAGCGTCTGAGCTACTGGTTCCCAAAACAGAATCAATTGATGATATACTTGAAAACTTAACTTTATCAGGACAAAAAAAATACATAGGAAAAAGAATATCAATTAACGTAAAAGCTGTACCGGTAAGTGACATTCTTAAAATGATTTCTGACGTATCAGGCTTTAATGTCATCTTAACTGATGATGTAAAAAAGACAGAACCCTTAACGTTGTCGCTAACTAATGTTCCTTGGGATCAGGCCCTTGATACGATTCTAACATTAAATAAATTAGTAGCTAAGAAAAACGGAAAAATTCTTATCGTACAAAGTCTACTAAGAGCTACCGAAGATAAAAAACTAGAAGCCGAATCTAAACTTCAATCATTAAGCAATGAACCTTTGGTTACAAAAATCTTTCCGATATCTTATGCGACAACTAAAGATTTAAATAAAATCATCACAAGTTATATAACAAAAGAAAGGGGTTCAATTGCAGAAGATGAGAGAACCAACTCTCTTATTGTAAAAGATACAACAGAGATCATAGAAAAGATTAGAAAGATTATTGAGGTGTTAGATACTCAGACTCCACAGGTTTTAATAGAAAGTAAGATTGTTGAAGTATCAGAGTCATACTCAAAAGAAATTGGTCTTAAAAATGGATTTAATTTTGGATATGACCCTATAGGTGCACCTGCTCTTGTTGCTGCTCCAATTGGAGGAGCAGTAGCTGGTGGTGCTGCTGCTGGTGGGACAGATACCGGCCCAGGCTTCTCATTTAGTTCAGCTCCAATTAACGGTGAATCTACAAGAAACCTTTTTTCTTTATCAATTGGTCAGTTCGGACGTTTGGTTGATTTAAACTTTGCTCTCCAGTTAATGGAAAATGAATCAAAGGGAAAAATTATAGCAAGTCCAAAAGTCATTACTCAAAATAAAAAAGAAGCAACACTTTCAACCTCAGATTCAACAAGTTTCTCTGTTACAACTGGTGCAGGTGATAACGCAACAACATCCTTTCAGGAAGTTACTGCAGATCTAAAGTTAACGGTGACCCCTCAAGTAACGAATGAAGGATCTATTGCATTAGATATAAAAATTACTAAGTCGCAATTCGGTACAAGACCTTCACCAGATGCTCCTCCTAATAAGCAAACTAGGGAAGTTAATACAAATGTTCTGGTCGATAACGGATCTACCATAGTTCTGGGGGGAATATATTCTTATACACAAAGTGAATCTGTTTCAGGTATTCCATTTTTAAAAGATATACCCCTTGTTGGTTGGTTGTTTAGAACTCCATATGCTCCATCAACAACTAAAAACGAAATGATTATTTTCTTAACACCAAGAATTATTAACCAAGAAGAAGCAGGTCTTTCAGATCGAGGCTAAGATGGAAGCAGCTTTAGTTAAAAAATATGAAGACATACTAGCTAATGATCCTTCTTCACGAGTGTTTGCGCAACTTGGGGAGCTTTATCGTAAACTAGGAATGGTTGATAAGGCTCTTAATTTATATAGAGAGGGTATCAAGAAGCATCCATCCTATCTCCTGGGATATATGGGCTTAGCATTTTGTTATTATGATCTCGAACAGTTTCAATTGGCCTACGCTACTTTGCGTCCAATTGTAGAGACTTCACGTGATAATATACGTCTTCAAAAATTATTTGCACTCAGTTGTGAGAAGCTAAATTATAAAGATGAAGCATTAACCACTTGGAAATACTTACTTTTTATAAATCCTAAGGATGCAGAAATATCGGCAAAAGTTCTGGCGCTAGAATCTCAGGGTGATTCAGTTTCTGACGATATAAAATATCCTCAAAATTTTGATGTGGAGAGAATTCATCCATCACCAATTGATGATGTAGATGACTGGATAAGAATGGATTTAGCTAGTAGCAAGGAAGAGATTGCTTATAGTGCCGATCAAAATGTGATCAAAAGTCAGGATATAGAAATTGAGTCCAATACAGAGTCTGAGGATGAATCGCCTTTGATGAGTTTAACCTTAGTCGACTTGTATCTTGCTCAAGGCCATTTGATAAAAGCAAAAGATGTACTTGAGAAAATGTTAGAGTTGAATCCCTCCGATGAAAGAGTTGCGACAAAAATTAGAGAGATTGATCATTCTATAACAGATACCGAAAATCTTACCGAAGAAGATGGGCATACAGCTTTATTGAATATGGTTGAAGAAAAACAAAATAGTATTCTTGAAGATGATAATGAGAACCAATTCAACTCAGTAAATCTATTGGATAAGTTTTTGAATCAAATAAAGCAGCGCGCCGAACAAAAAACATCACAATCTTAATTCTCTGTAGAGGTTACAATGAATATTCTAGTGCTAAACGGGCCTAATTTAAATCTATTGGGGGATCGTGAAAATGATGTCTATGGAGATCAGTCTCTAAAAGATATAGAGAAAAAAACAAAGACTGCGTTGCGTCCATATGGAGTGAGATCCACGTGGAAACAAAGTAATCACGAAGGCGAAATTATTGAAATTATTCATGACTTTAGAAACTCAAAATATGATGCGTTAATAATAAATCCAGGTGCTTATTCACATACCTCTGTGGCAATTTTAGATGCACTTAGAAGTGTCAAAAAGCCTGTTGTAGAGGTACATCTTTCTAATACAAATAAGAGAGAAGAGTACAGGAAGACTAAGTTGACGGCCCAAGCAGTGGAGAGCATTATTGAGGGCCTAGGAAAAGACGTCTACCTCGTTGGAATGTTATCTTTGTTAATCAATAAGGGTCTGTGGAAATGATTGATACAACTAATTTAAAAAAAGGCTTAAAAGTAGAAATGGATGGAAAGCCTTTCGTTATTTTATTAGCGAGCTTTACCAATCCTGGAAAAGGATCAGCCTTTTATAAATGCAGAATGAGAAACCTTGAAACTGGTCAAGTTATTGAAAGAACTTTTAAGTCGGGTGTTTCAACAGGCTTAATTGCACCAGATCTTCAAGAAAGAGATGTTGAATACACTTATAGTGATCTAGATGGCTTTAATTTCATGGACCAATCCAATTATGAAACAATCCATGTTGCTGCTGAATACGTAGAAGAAGAAAAAGGATATCTGCAAGAAGGTATTAAATTAAAGCTAACATATTATAATGGAAAACCTATAGCAGTAGAATTACCAAACTTTGTTGAATTAAAAGTAGTAGAAACTGACCCTGGACTAAAAGGGGATACAGCTTCTGGTGGTATGAAAAAAGCAATTATGGATACTGGTTTACAAATAAATGTTCCTCTCTTTATTAAAGAAGGGGAAGTTTTAAAAATTGATACGCGCACCGGCGAATACATGGAACGTGTAAAAGGTTAATTTATGAGCTTTGGAAAACTGCAAGAGTTTATTGATTTAGCAAAAAAAGCAGGCGTTACTAAACTAGAATACGAAAAAGATGATGAAAAATTTGCAGTATCTTTTGTTGGTGAAGCAGTAGCACCAAGTTATTCGGCTCAGTCACAAAGTACTCCTGCAAATAATGTTGTTGCTGCAGCTGTAAAGCCGGCTAGCAATTTGAAAGAAATCACTTCACCATTTGTTGGAACTTTCTATAACTCAGCTTCTCCCGATTCAGATGCTTACGTGAAAATTGGTGATTCAATCGCTCCAGGTAAGGTTCTTTGTATTGTAGAGGCAATGAAAATTATGAATGAAATCGAAGCCGATATTGCAGGTGAGATTGTTGAAATTTGTGCTGAAAATGAAACATACGTAGAGTTTGGACAAGTTTTATTCCGTGTAAAGCCAAACAAGGCATAAGTTGTGAAATTTAAAAAAGTCCTTATAGCAAATCGTGGTGAAATCGCAGTACGAGTTGTTAGAAGTTGCAAAGAATTAAATATAGCTACAGTAAGTGTCCATAGCACTGCTGATGAATCATCATTGCATGTAAAACTAGCAGATGAGTCAGTTTGTATTGGCCCTGCTAAAAGTTCACAAAGCTATTTAAATATTCCCGCCATTCTATCTGCAGCCGAAATTACAGAAGCAGATGCAGTTCACCCAGGATTTGGTTTTCTCTCTGAAAATAGAGAGTTTGCAAAAATGTGTGAAAAGTGGGGAATTACCTTTATTGGGCCAAACTTAGAAGCTATTGAGCAAATGGGCGATAAAATTCTCTCTAAGAAAATCGCCGAAAAAGCAGGCTTACCGGTTTTAAAACCAATATTAGTAAACACAAGAACCGATGAACAAATTTCCGCAGACGCAAAGACGATGGGATTTCCTGTTCTCGTAAAAGCATCAGCTGGTGGCGGTGGAAGAGGAATGAAGCGAGTCGATGATGTCGACGACCTTATTCCAACTATTAGAAGATTAAAAACCGAAGCGCTGGCTGGCTTTGGAGACGACACTTTATTCATTGAAAAATATATCGTAAATCCAAGGCACGTTGAAGTTCAAATCCTTGGTGATAAGCATGGAAATGTTATCCATCTTGGAGAGAGAGATTGTACTATTCAAAGACGCTTTCAAAAACTAATTGAAGAAAGCCCATGCCCTGTAATTTCAGAACAAAAAAGAAACGAAGTATGCGATGCAGCTGTAAACTTAGCAAAACATGTAAATTATGACAGTGTTGGTACAGTTGAATTTTTGTACGACCAAGACGAAGATAAATTCTACTTCATGGAAATGAATACAAGAATTCAAGTTGAACATCCCGTAACAGAAGAACGTACAGGTCTTGATCTTATTTCATGGCAAATACGTGTGGCCCAAGGTGAAAAACTGACAATTAAACAAAAAGATGTCAGCTTCAGAGGCCATACTATGGAATGCAGAATTAACGCTGAAGACCCTGAAACATCGCTTCCATGTCCAGGACAAATTGATCACTATCATCGCCCTGCAGGAATTGGCGTCAGAATAGATGACTTTATTTACTCGGGATACAAAGTGCCCCCATTCTATGACTCTATGTTAGCGAAAATAATAGTTTCTGCCCCTACCAGAAATGAATGTTTAGCCAGAATGAATCGCGCACTAAATGAGATGGTTATTGAGGGAATAAAGACGAATAAAAAACTCCACCTTTCCATCATTAATCATCCAGATTTCGTCGGCAATAATTACGCCACACACTTTCTAGCAACCA
>CAYGQW010000160.1:0-7145 GCA_964352175.1 uncultured Halobacteriovorax sp. | reverse complement strand
GTTTCAATGGTTTTTAGGTTTTGGTATTTTCTTTTTGTTTATAGATATTTTTCTATTAGAACGTAAAACAGCATGGTTGAAAAAATTGAATTTATTTAATGAAGATTTATAAAATCTTTAACGAAATATAAGTATAGGTTTTCTATATTAGAATATATATGAAATTAGAGATGAAAAATTTAGTATTAATTATAATCACATTGGTTACTTCTCTTTCTTTTTCACAAGAAAAGGAAGCTCTATTGGCTTCAAAAAAAGCAAATACTTTATTAATAGACGGGCAACATATGCTTATGGCGAAATCACTTTGCATGAAAGATAATTTTAAACTTAATATTTTTGCATTGGAAAAAGAATGTGAGCAAATTCTCAATGATACTTTTGATCTAATTGATTTGGAGGCTAGTTATTATGGAAGCTTTTCGAAGACTTATGTCGACTTATTAATGAATGAGCGGTCTTTTGACGAATATTTAGTTTCGTTTCAAAGAAAAATTGAGCAGCATCTGGGAAAAAACTGGAGAGAGGTGCTACATGGTTTGGATCGAACCAAGCCGGATGAATTTCCCGATAATTTCAGAAATCTGGATTTAGGTAAGCTGGCCATCGAAGTTACTGGTAATAAAAACAAAGCAATTCAATTAGTTCAAATAATGATTTCAGACCCAGGAGCAAGAGTTATAAAAGATCAATTTCGTAAAAAGCTTCGAAAAGAAAACTTTGAGCGTTATGTAGACACAAGACTAATATTCGAAGATGGTCTTGTCGCAGACCTTATTGAGCTGGGAAAATATAACAAAACAGTATTTGGAATGGATTTTCATCACAATTGGTCGAGTCGTAACTATAAGGGTATTGCAGGATTGACGCTTGGGTACGAGCTGGCCAAAAAGGGACACTCTGAAAAAATGTCAGCATGGGCATCTCAATTTATTGGTTCTGCCTATAAAATTAGGGCTCATATTCTTCCTGCAATGAGGAGCGGAAAAAGTATCGAGGGAGATAAGCCTTATTTCATTTTAGACACTTCTGCACACTATACTGGAGCTGTACTTGGGCACCGGGCTTTCCATGAAAAGAATGGTGTCGATATGAATTCAATAGAAACAAAGGCAAGAGAAAAAGCAGAAAGCTATTGGCAACAATTGATCTTGTTAGAAACTATTTTATAATAAAATGAGTTGTCTGTATTAGAGCACAATAAAGCAAAGAAATATTATTGAATCTTTGCAACAAGAACATTCGTCTTTTAAATTTCTTAAAATCAAATTTTACATAATCACGACCTCTACCAATCGAAAAAAATGGTCCTTTCGGACCAAATTTTTAAAGACTGAATTGAAAGTGGTGATCTCGACCATCAATAGTGATTTTGAGGTCCTGGGTAAATCTCTCGTTACCTTCAAGCCATATGTACTCATTTGCAAGCGAAAGCTTGTCATACTGATGACTTTCACTATTTCTTATAAGTGTACCAGTGATTTCTTCGCTGTAAGCACGATGATTGCTATTTTTAAGAGAATAATCCACTGTTTTACCATACAAATGTCCCCACGCATCGATGTGAATATTTCTAGCTACACGACCACCTTTGTGAAGCCCATAAGTGGCTGCTACATAGGACTCTTTATAGCTTAATCTAATTTCCACATTTTCTGCTTTGACATAATAATGTTTCCAAAGACCACCAAAACGATCAGAAGCGAATGACATTGGGGCTAAAACTAAGAGTAACAATGCAATAAACCTTTTCATAAAATCTCCTTTTTTGAGTTATGATGTTCCTGTTGCAATACTTATAGCTGCTTTAGGAATCGGCCGCTTTCACTTTAAGGACAAAAATTTGTGAAAAAAGGACAAGAAGAGAAAGTTAAACACGATGATCTTGTGATTTATCATCAAAATCTGCCAAAAAAGCAGGTATCGCCCCATTCCCATGCCGAAGCCCATGTTTTCATGCCTCTCAAGGGTGATATATGGATTACTATCGAGCAGCAACGGATTCGAGTTGCGCCAGGAAAAATGCTAGTTTTGGCCGGGAAAACTAAACATAGCTTTGAGTCTTCTGATATTCAGGGCGAGCGTCTAATTGTCATGGTGAACGCTAAGGTTAAAGATACGATGTTGCTACCTTGTCATCATTTATTAAAAGAATTATTTTTCTTCTTACTTACTCATAAAGAATCCAGTTTAGGTAAAAAAACAGCTGGCCTCATAAAAGGTCTTCTAGCCGAAATCGTGGTCGAGCAACCTTTTGGAGTCCACAATCTTCACAGTAAGGCTGAAGATGAGCGAGTCTTAAAAGCTATACAGCTTATAGATAAAAATCTTGCGACTGATATATCTAGCATTGCCAAGCAAGTAGGGGCTAGCGGGAAAACACTTACTCGTCTTTTTCAATTAGAACTAGAGCTTTCTCCAAAGCAAGTTCAAACAGCTTTTCGAATTGATCGAGCTTCAACTCTGTTAAAAAAGGGAGGGTACTCTGTAACTGATGTAGCCTATGAGGTGGGTTTTAGTAGTCTTTCAAGCTTTATTAAAGCTTATCGACATTATACCGGAAAGATTCCCTCAGATGACCGCCGCTAAGAAATTTACTAGTTATTTCAGATAGTTTCAAAATTTATGTTCTCCACAAAAGAGTCTTGATTGTGGAGGCAAAAATGGAACTTATTTCTAATAGACTAAATAATATTTTCTAAGGATTAGTAAAGGTATAAGCATAAAATCAAATTTATAGGTTTAAAAATGTTACGAATAGATAAGATCTCAGTAGATGAAGCAATGAGATTTAAAAGAATTAGACTTCAAAGTCTTCAAGAAAGTCCTGAAGCATTTGGATCCACTTTTGAGGTTGCAAATAGCTGGGATGATGCGAACTGGATATCTCAAGTTGAAAACCTTAATACTTTTATAGCATCCTTTGATGGAAGCGATGTTGGTGTAGCAAGGTCTGTAATTGATAAAGATGATTCAAAAACTGTCTGGATTATTTCAATGTGGACTGCTCCTCAGGCTAGAGGAAAAAAAGTTGGAAGCAAGCTAATTGAAGCAATTATAGACTGGGCAAAAAAACAAAATGTAAAAATTATAAAGCTTGATGTCGTTGATTCTAATAGAGCTGCAATTGGTCTGTATACTAAGTATGGTTTTCTCGAAAATGGAAAAAAGGGAAACTTTCCTGAACCAAGGGAAAAGATTACAGAGCATCAACGAGAGCTAAAGCTGTAAATTAAAATAATTACCTGATTAAGAAAAACGTAATCGATATAAAATTTGGCATTGTTTTAATATCTGTAAAAGAAAGTTGTTATAATTTAAATCATCCTGTATTTCAGCCTTAGTGCGCATGGCACAGTGTTTATTCCGCCAACGAAATAAAATATAGGTTCCACCACACTTGGATGGAAGTGCTGCTTACGTAAAAGTATGTTGAAACTCAGATCGATTTGAAATTAAAAATTCAATTAATAAACTCAATCTCCTGCACCTGCCGCTTAGCCTCTCAAGCCGCTTGCTGATAAATGTGGGTATATCTCAAAGTTACCTCTTGCCTTGTATGGCCAAGCCACATTCTGGCTAGAACAATGTCCCTTGTTTCACCAACGAGTTCTGTGCAGCGTGTATGTCTGCAACAATGAAACGATTTATATTTGTGGCCCGTTAACTCATAAGCTCGTCTCAGGACGCGACTACACTCTGACGTAGACGTTTCATCAAAGAGTACATGGTTGTTGTGATCTGGACCAAATATGAAGATCTGGTGAAGCTTTTTTGATCTTTGTAGATTCTAGCGAGTGGTCGCTCGCAAGAACTTACGTATTTGCAGATCTAACCAGAACTTCTAAAGCGAGTTATTCCCAAGTTGTATATTTGAAGTGATCACTTTCAAAAGAGCATTAGTTCGATGGTCTGATGACAGTCACCTCCACGATCTCTAGTGATCTCAGATGACTTCTGATGATCTTGTATGATAAATATTTGCTATGGATTTTGAGTTTGTAGTAAATAATAAAATAGACTTGGCATTTTTTGAGAATACTCTGAAATCGGATGAGGAAATCCAGATGGTAAATCCATCTGCAAAGCTTCCATTTGATAAAGCTCACTGGTTAAACTTTTTTGAGCGTGGAAATCCTACGACCTCATATCTTTTAAAGTATCAAGGAAGGACAGTCGGTCATACAGCACTTCAGTTGAAAAAAGAATATAACTCTCTTTGGTTATGTTGGGTTTTAGTAGCTAAAGATTTTAGAGGAACTGATTGTGCGCTGAAACTTCTAAGACATACGGAAGAACATGTGAAATCAGATTTTCAGTTAGAAGAATATTACCTCAATGTTTTAGTGAATAATAAAAGGGCCATTAGCTTTTATGAAAAAAATGGATTTGTTAAGATTTTAGAAGATGAAAGAATCATTCAAATGAGAAAAATTTTAAGTTAAAAAATAAAAGTTCGTATAGAACTTTACCGCTATGACCACGATGGTTTAGTCGAACTTACATAAAACCTTGTTCTTTAAGGCAAGCAAGGACATCCATTGAATATTTAATATGTGACTCTTTAGTATACTTTATTTTTGTATATACTTGGGCCAAGTTTCCAACTCCTGACTCATCAATCATTTTTCTTAGCTCAGGATGCGACATATAACGTTTCATTCCATCAGATTCTTTTTTACTATATATTTCCTGGATTTGATCTGTTGTGTAATCCTGATAGGTTTCTCTGTGTATAATTCCATTCATAGGGAGACGATCTCTAAGTTCAGGTTGTTCATCAGGGTAACCTAATGAAAAACCAACTACAGGTACTACATGCTTTGGAAGAGTGAGTACTTCGGTAATTTTTTTGTTAGAGGCCAGCGTTGTTCCCATGTAGCACACTCCTAGACCTTCAGATTCGGCAGCTAGAGCAACATTTTGAGAGGCTAGAGTTGCATCGATCATCCCAATGAGAAAACTCATAAAGTTGTCAAAATTCTCTGGGGCATCATTATTCTCTAACCATAGACGCATACGGTGGAAATCTGAACAGAATGTAAGAAGGACGGGTGCCTCCATAACCATGGGTTGATCAAAGTGATGGGGCAGTAGTTCCTTTTTAATATTTTTATTTGTCGTTACAATAATGGAGTAGGGTTGCATATTACCTGATGAGGAAGCTCTGGAGCCTGCTGATAGTATTCGATTCAGTACTTCCTCTGGAATAGGGTCCGGCCTATATTTTCGTATAGACCGGTGAGAATTAACTTGCTGGTAAAATGTTTTCACACTAAATCCTCTTTCCTGTAAAGGAGCCTAGTTCTTTACGGTCAGGCAGGATGAACGCTTTTCCTTCGAGTTCTCCATTTGCATGTAGGAAACCCTCAAATATGGCCTTGTAATCTTCCTCACCCTCTTGAACACGAATAATGAATGAAAAACTTCCATTTTCATAATTCAATTTTTGTATTTTTGATTCAAAAGAATTTGGAACGATATAAGTTCCATTTATATTAATCCCGAAAAACTCTTTTGTTCTTTTGATAAGAAGTTTATCTTCAAAAATTTCATTTCCAATTTTAAGGTCAATTTGGAACTCACCCAATATATTAAAGTCAGTCAATTGCTCATCACATATATTATCCATTTTTGTGATAAGGGTATTTGCTTCAGGTGTATTGTTATTTATATTTGTAAATCCCACAGCGTAGAAGTTAATTAACGAACCACTAGAGTTTTTAATATAGTAATCAGTTTGAGTTGGAGACCATCTGTGACTTCTTGTCTGTGCTCCAGCGATGACCGGCTTAATAAGTCCTTCAAAGTCATAGAAATAATCGTAATACTTTGAAGTCTCAAGAAGCTTATAATTATATGAATTACCGGCTTCAATCGTTCCAGTTGAATTTGTAAGAGTACATTTATCATATTTTTTAAATGGTCCTTCTTTAATTGCTAAAATATCTCCGGCTGTAGCATTGAAAGCTAGGCACATAGAAAATGTAGTTAGTATTATTTTTAATTTCATTGTTTTCCCCTGTTTTGTTACGTCGGATGTGAAATTACCACTAGAGGCTATTGACTAAAAGAGAGTTATATTCAATTATTGGTTCCATATGGAAACCAATAGACTTCAGCAATTTCATACACTTTACCAAACAGGAAACCTTAGAAAAGCGGCCGATCTTCTGGGGATTTCACATTCTGGTCTTTCTAAGTCTATGGCCACTTTGGAAAGGGAGATAAATAGTACCCTCTTTATTCAATCAGGGAGGGGGATTGCCTTTACTGATCAGGGGCATGATCTGGCACAAAAGGTTCCTCAATTTTTAGAGGGGCTTGATATTCTTATTTCGCCAAGTGCAGGTGAGGAAAAACAAATATTAAGAGTTGGCTCCTTTGAGGTCTTTACAACCTATTTTGCTAAGATGATGGGACCACTTTTTGAAGATTATGATTTAGACTTCCATGAACTAGTTCCGGGAAAAATGGAAAAAGCTCTGTTGAGTCGAGAAATTGACTTGGCTATCACCTATGAGCCTATTCCAATACCAGGGATTGAGCATTTAAAAGTGGCTGAAATAGAGATGGGAGCCTTTGTTAAGAAGGGTGCCTTTAGCGGACTAGAAATTTTAGATATACCTTTTGCAGCACCTTTAATTCCAGTAGAAGGTGCACCAACCGGAATTAAAGGGCTAGATAGCTGGCCTGATCACAAATTCAAAAGGGAAATCAGGTTTCGTGTAGACCTTATGGAAACAGCTATTTCACTAGCTCGTAACGGGTATTGTGCGGTTTTTCTTCCAACTTTTGTAGCCAGATTCCATAATGAATTAGTGAAAGATGAATATCACTTGGTAAAAAAGGCTACACCTTCTAAGATGAAAACAATTAAGCGTAAGGTCTATATTGTGAAGCGGGAGTCTACTCTGGAAGACTCTAAAGTGAAAAAGTTGGCTAAATATTTGCGAAGCCTTTAAATTATTACACGCATGATTTCACCTTCACCAATCGATTTGTCGATTTATTTTGCCAAGGGTATTCTTTTCTTATGAAGAAGTACTTAGATGAAGTTCATTTCTCGTTGAAAAAATTAAGAGGTGCTAAGCAGCCCTCAAAGTTTTTGCCTGAAAACTATATTGGTAGTGAATACCAGTATT
>CAYGQW010000159.1:3916-7149 GCA_964352175.1 uncultured Halobacteriovorax sp. | reverse complement strand
AGATTTGATTTTCTTTAGAAAGAAGTGAGTGCATGTGACATGCAAATTCACAGTGAAGCCCTTCGTCGCGGCTAATGAATTCATTAGAAGTACAAAGACCTGGCATTAAGCCACGCTTTTTAAGCCAGTAGATGGCGCAAAATGAACCTGAAAAGAAAATTCCCTCAATGGCAGCAAAAGCGACAACTCTGTGAGCAAAGCTTTTATCAGACTTAATCCACTTTAATGCCCATTTAGCTTTTTTCTCAACACATGGAAGTGTGGTCATGGCATTGAAGTGCTTATCTTTTTCTTTTGGATCTTTGATATAGGTATCAATTAAAAGGCTATATGTTTCGCTATGTATATTTTCCATGGCGATTTGAAAGCCGTAAAACGTTCTTGCTTCTGGAATTTGAACATCATTGTAAAAACGAAGTGCTAAATTTTCATTAACGATTCCATCGCTGGCAGCGAAGAAAGCTAAAACGTGACTAATGAAATGCCTTTCATCGTCGTTTAGTTTTTCCCAATCAGTAAGATCGGCTCCAAGGTCGATTTCTTCTGCTGTCCAAAAGACGGCCATATGTTTTTTATAGAGTTCCCATACAGAGTGATACTTTAGGGGAAATAATACAAAGCGATTATCACTAGGGGTAAGAATTGGATCCAAAGGAGCCTCCTAAAATCAAATGTCTGTTAGCGGCCAAGGCTTGTGTGTTTGTGTGTGGGCCGCAGAAGTTATGTTCACCTAGTCTTTTGGTTGTGCGTGTAAGATTTTGGTTTTTATGAACTTCCAATTAAAGGGTAACAAATGACTAGGTTTGTGAACAGAATAAAAAATCGCTAGAAACTAAGTCATCATCATATTGTTTAGTTTTTGTACTTCTTTTAACTCTTGACAAGCTTTGTAGCAGGGCTTCTTCGAGGTTCTGGTGATGATAAAAATTGTTCTATTTTTTCCTTACAATTTAATGACTAGACGTGTCTGTTGCGGTGAGAAATATAGGGGCAAAAAAAAAGAGAGGCCATAGGGCCTCTCGATTAGGTTTTAAATGTCAGAAATCTGTCGATTACCAGGGATATTGATTTTGACCTCTTTGATCTTCTACTAGGATTACTTCAGTGATTAGGGCCTCACCGCGTGCCATTAAGAAGATATCAGCTGCCTGCATTTCAAACTTATTAAGCACTAATTCAAATTCACCAGTTTGGATTGATACACTTTCACAAGCTGCTCCGTCAGTGAAACCACGAGCACAGGCTCTTAGACTTGAGTAGCGACCGGCCAAGCGACCTTTGATAACGATCTTTTCAAACTTTTTAGACATGGTCTGGTAATCAAGTCTTAAAAGCTGATCAAGAAAAACTCTTTCTCCAGATATTCTTTGGTTAACACTTACTCTGATGTCACGGCTTCTTTGTTGTCTTTCTACAAGTTCAGCGGCCATTTCATGCACTACGACTTCACCGTCAAAGACTACTTTAATGGCATCACCTTGATCGATTTCGACTGCATTTCTTTGGTTAAGTTTAAATTGAACTTCACCACTAAAGCGATCTAGGTATTCAGGGCCAGCTACGATTCTGCCATCAACCATTAAAGACATCGAAGTTACACGCTGACCAACAGGGTTACCTTTGATGATGACTGTTTTAAGTTCTTTTCCTTCATGCTGACGATTTAGTTTCAATTCTTTCTTAAGTGGGATTTGATTAAAAAATCTTTGGCGCTCAAATGAAGTTACCCATTCTGAACGTCCACCACCATGTCCGCCGCCTTGGCCAGGACCAGGTCCTAAGTCATCGTCTTTAAGAGTAGCGACAATGCGATCGATATACATACTTCCTTCGAGCTTCATTTGAAGTTTTTGGATATCACGGCCGATGACTCGATCACCTTGAGGGATAGTAAAGACTACTGATTGATCATAGCGCCAGCCGACATCTTGTGCAAAGCCTATCGGACGACCATTGATCTCAACTTGTGCGGTTGCAAAGGCGCTTGAAGATGTTGCGAATAATTCAAGCTTGATAAGTTTTTGACCGCGTGCTGATTGATCCAAATCAAGAATATTTCTAAGGGCCAATGTTGTCGTACCATTTACATAACGAGACAGGACTTCTTCAACTTCGAACTTGTCTCCTCTTTGTTGGCCATAGCCGTTAGGACCTCGTCCTTGACCAAAGCCTTGGGCCGATGCTTCACCAAGTGAGACAATTCCCAATAATAATAAAAATGTACTTAATACGAAACCTTTGAAAGTTTGCATAACTTCCTTCCCCCAGTTGCAGTTGAATCTAACCAGTCATTGGCCGATAGTGCGAATGCCTTAGGAGAAAGCAGGCCCTATGCCAAAGAAAAGTGCTTCTATTGGGGACAAGATGACCCTGAGTGGGGTCGAAAGGATTCTAAATGTCTGGGGCGGTAAGTATTTTTCGAACCTTGCGCAGTGTTAAAATTTCAATTTAAAGACGGGTGAGTCCTGTAATTTTTTCCGACGCTTATCATATTCTTGGGTTGTTTTAACAGATGAGTGGGCCACTTCTCTGGCCACGGTGTAGATATCGACACCATGCTCGAGTAACTCTCCAATAAAAGTTGCGCGGGCCGAATGAGGAGAAATTTTAAAATTGAGGCCAATCTTTTTTGCGTAATGATCAACGATCTCATTAACAGTTCTAGGATTAAGAGGCTTATTGAGCTTGCTGGGATCTTTGGGGTTTCTGGTTGGCTGAAAGATATGATCATTAGGCTCAAGCCCTCTATTTTGAGATCTCATCCAACTCATATAGTTTTCTAGGGCTTCGATACAAAGAGGGTGAACCAGCTTTTGACCGATCTTACCGCCTTTTCCTTTATATTCAAAAACTTTTGAATCATTAATTTCGCGGTAGTCCTTATATTTAAGAGCTAGAACTTCACTTTTTCTAAGGCCTGTGGTGAAGAAGGTAATAAGCAGGGCCAAATGCATTGGTCCTGAGTTTGATTTAGGGTCAATCGCCATAAAGAGCTCTCTTACCTGACCTGCATCTAGTGCTTGGGTAGGAGTAACAACCTCGAGGCGAGGGCGCTTAACAGAAGAAGCCGGATTAAATTGGCATATACCTTTTTCCACAAGAAAGTCACAATAACTGGAAATACAGGCAAGCTTTCTGGCCACAGTTTTAGGAGCCAGCGAAACAGGTTCATCGCTTAAGTAGTTCCTATAGGCGATGACATGGCTTCTTTCTAGATCATCAAAGCCTTTCAC
>CAYGQW010000159.1:0-3906 GCA_964352175.1 uncultured Halobacteriovorax sp. | reverse complement strand
TTGGTAGCTCGAGCGGGTATGAACGGATGTAAAATTATCGAAAAACTCACGATAAAGTTCAAAAGGATTGTGTAGCTTTGGTGCTGCCATACTTCAATTATACTGCTTGGCATAAATGATTGAAATCGGGCAGATTTTGCAGGACCTATAGTGTGTAAATAGGTAAGTAGCACTATGATCGATTACCTCATTATGTCATTGTGGCATTATGAAAACTCTCTTTTTTATTCTTATAGTCTGCTCTAATTCATGGGCCCAAAGCAGTGTTAAGGCGGTATTCGCTGAAGACGATAGAACAGTACTTGAAAGCCATACATTTCCATATTCAGCTATTGTTCGTTTAGAGAATACTGAGGGGGGACATTGTACCGCTTCATTAATTGGTCGAGACTTAATCCTGACTAATTCACATTGTCTACAAGATGAGTCGGGAAGAATTAAGAAGTCTATTAAAGCTAAAGTTCATGGCCTTGATAATTTCTCACCAACTGTGTCTGTCTCCGATATTACATTTGGCACTAGAGATTATAAGGAAGAACCTCGAAATGATTGGGCGTTGGCTAGAATCTCCCAACCGATAGGAGATGTTGTAGGTTTCTTCTCTTTGGCAGATCAAGCTGTAGTCGGATCCGGCTATAATCTTGTAGGTTTTTCTGGAGACTTTAAAAGTGGTCGGACAGCAGGTGTTCATAAAGATTGCGACTTAAGAGGGATAATTTCACAGCATGAAGTGATGATGCATGATTGTGATATGACTCAAGGGGCGTCAGGTTCGGCGATCTGGAAAATAACAGATGATAAACCTTTAATCTATGCTCTAAACAGTGCTCAACGAGGTCGTAGTGATTATCATGAGGAATGGTCTAAAGAAGATAGTAATCTATCAATTCCTGTCGAGACATTTAAAAATGAAGCAGAATTAGCTCTTAGCCAGCAAATCAATCACAAGACCCAAATTTTGGTATGCAACTCAAAAAACAAGAAACTTAAATTAGCCTTTGGCTTTAATTCGGAATCTCATTCAGTCTCTAAGGGATGGGTTAGTGTAGGCAAGAATAAATGTCGCTTTATCAATTTACCAAGACTTGTTGAGGCGACTAATGAAAGTTTTGATATCTTTGCTTTTAGTGAAGGGGAAGATCTTGGCGGAAACCTCTTTAAAGAGTTTTGCACCGGAGGTTTTTTTGGTTTTGAAAAGCAAGAAGGTAACTGTAATAAAGATAAAATCAAGCTCTATACAAAGATCGGCAAGACTAAATTTCAATTCATTAATAAAATTAACCTATAAATTCTCAATATGTATGTCTATATAAAAACAGACTGATTAAAACGGTTTGATGAGCTAGTTTTACCTGTTTTTAAAAAAAATCATTTAGTACTGACTATTTTCTCCCTAAAGTCGATAAATTTGTGGGAGATCATTTTGAAAAATAGCTTTATTATAATCTTAGGTGTTCTTTTCTTTAATACACTTTATGCAAGAATCATCAATCCTTTTCCAAGTGATTCCTCAACTGCTGAAATTCCTGATTTTGTAGATGTCAGTGGCATGGGTGGCAATGGTCATGCACAAAGTTGGGATGGAAAACTTTTTATAATCACTAAATCGATTCCAGTTAAACAGCAAATGCAAGATGGAAGCATTGTTGATACTTACACAGTTGGCTGGGTGGCAAAGACGTTTAGGCCACAGAATGTCATGAAAAATAATGGTGCTCTTTCATTTCCAAATCAAGGTAACAGAAAAGCATTTAGTGACGACTTTGTCTTAGAGCATAATGAGTCTAATAATCTAACAAAGGGAGACACTCCCGAGCAAGAATATGAAAATTTAAATAAAATTTTCTATCCTGCAGAATTTAAAAAATATGGAATGTTTGGACACAATGCTCTTGCAATGACGCCACAGCAAAAATATCGAAACAATCCTTACCAATCAAATGCTGCTGGACAGTTTCAAGAGAATGGAAAGTATCGTACGTACAAGGTTTATTTATATCCAACACATTATGCTAGCGCTGCTAATGATGAAACCTTGCAGAGAGTGGGAGATGTAGGGATTCAAAGAGTTGGCCAAAGGAAGGCAACTATTATTGTTAAGGATCCAGATACCGATCATTCAAGCATTCACGATGCTTTTATTGAAACTAAGTTAGAGTCCCTTCTTACAATCAATGGAAATTATATCGCTGGACTTGAGCCCACATTGACGATGGACGGTAGGCTATTGGTGATACAGGGACCAAAAAACGGAGGTAATTCAAATGAAATTGATTATCTCGTTTATTCTTGGAATCCTATATCAAACGCAACTACAGGATGGAGCGAGTTAAAGTCAATTTCGAACCTCTATAATGAGAGAGAGCGAATATTCGAAATAAGTAATAGCGCTGATGTTAAATTTTCTGACATGTTTCCCATTGCTAAAAAACCGATGAGAGATAGTCGTGGAGATGAGATAACTGGGCTAGACTTTCGAGGAGCATATCCATGGCTTTCCCCCGATGGGCATGACATATTTTTTACTGCGGAAAGGTCTAGAGATGGAGCCATTCGTGGAGCACATTCAATTATTGGGAAGAATACCGATTTTGTATTTAGGCATATCGATGGTCCTTTAAATTATAATAGATCGTCTGAAGCTGGTGGCGATATTCGATTGTTTATCTCATCTCCTGGAATGGTTCCTGGACTTTGGGATCCTTACCGAAATTTTGAAAATACAGTAATACCAATGCTTGGTAATAAAAAAATATATCCAGTGTTTTCAAGTAACACCCATAATTATTCAGAAATTGGAATGGATGATGCTCTTGATGGAAACTATGTCGTGTACTTACACATGAATGAATTAATACCTTTTAATCAATTACTGCTTGATAAAACAAAAACAGGCGATACATCAGGTCAATTTAATAATGCTGACCTAGTCAATGGTGCAGTGTTCTCACAAGAATACTTAAATCAAAATGTTAACGATGGTATTTATGGTCAAGCCGTTTTTATGCCTGATAGTGGTGGAGTCAATCTACTGGCAGCAAACAATTTTGAGTCATTAAAATCTAAGTTTACATTTGAAATATTTTTTAAGGCTCTTCGTTTGATTCAGGGTCAAGAAAAGAAAATATTAGCTGAACTTCCAGGAAGTTTTCAAGTAAATACAATTGGGGCAAGCGCAGTCGAAGTATTGCTTTGGACTGAAAGCGGTGTTGTATATAATAGTGGGAAACTTCAATTTGATATAGATGTAAATCTATGGAATGCACTAGCTTTTACATTTGATGCTGTGGAGAAAAAAGTACAAGTCTTTCATTATGGAGAACTGATAAAAGAGTTTGATACAAATGGTAGTGATCTTCGCTATCTTGGTTCTAAGTTGATGCTGGGAAACAATGGATTCAATACAAGCTCTAATTCTTGGTTGTTTGCAATTGATGAAGTCAAGCTGTCGAATGTTATTCGTTCAAGAAGTGATCTGCGACAAGCGTCTTTTTATAGTGAAAGATCATCTTATAGTAACTTTGTACCGCTGACACTTCCTGTTGGAATAGATCGAAAAGATATACGTGTTCCGATTAGTAATCCTGTTACTTTGGAAAAAATAGAACTTGGAAAAAAACTATTTTTTGATAGTCGTCTTTCTGGTAACCGACAGGTATCCTGTGCTAGCTGTCATTTTCCTCAAGATTACTTTACAGATGGGCTTGCTAAGAGTGATGGCCTCAATGGCCCTTTGGACAGAAATACGCCTACAATTATGAATCGGTTGCTTTCAACAAAACAATTTTTTGATGGTCGGGCCCATAGCCTCGAAGAACAACTCGAACTTGTTATTGAAAAACCGAAACAAATGAATGGAGATCACGAAAGAATTTCAAATCAGTTAAACTCTTCTCTAGCCTATGT
>CAYGQW010000158.1:0-7212 GCA_964352175.1 uncultured Halobacteriovorax sp. | reverse complement strand
AGCTACTGGAGAAACCGTTACATTAATGGCCAGTAAAACTGTTCATAACGTTCTGCTTAGAAGATCTCTTCTTTTAAAGCTTGGCTATAATGTTCCCGAGATCAAACATTTAAGTAAAGTTATTTTGAATTTTTCTGATGTTGAGTCAAAAGAAAGGTTTAAGACAGCTCTAAACGAAGGTCTGCTCGGAGATACTACTCGTTGGATTTCTTATGAAAACCCACAGGCTACTTCACTTATTCTCCAAGATTTAATTGTCATGTCTGCTGAGGATGAACTCTATAATTTGGCTCTTGGTAATGATTTGGCAGCCATTGGTCTTGGCCGTAGGGTTATTAATTCACTCGTTTTGCCTTACTCTATAATGAACGTTCCAGAGAGCGTAAATCTTCTCAATTGGTCAGCCGCTAGAATTGTTTCAAATCATGTTCTAGTTGAGCTTGATAAATCGACCGAGTTTAATTGTTCATATGAAGACGCCTTATGGATTTTTCGTCGTCTTGAGAGATTGACTAGACATGATTGGTCTCAAATTGTTGATGATTCAGGCTTACCTCCCTCAGTTAAATCAATACTTTTAGAAAAACTGATTGCCAGAAGAAACTCAATTGGTGATTCCTTAAAAGTTGATTATCGAGAGATCGAAGTTAATTCGACACCAGATAATGCGGCAGGCTTAGAGGACGGAAGAATTACGCAAGAATTTTTTGAGGGTTATGCTCGAAGATTTAGCTATGGAGATCCAGAGTCACCATTGTCGTCATCTGAGCTTTCAAATTATAT
The DNA here is from genome assembly GCA_964352175.1 of uncultured Halobacteriovorax sp. Classification (GTDB taxonomy): domain Bacteria; phylum Bdellovibrionota; class Bacteriovoracia; order Bacteriovoracales; family Bacteriovoracaceae; genus UBA4207. The sequence continues at coordinate 6,429 of CAYGQW010000158.1, read as the reverse complement.
TCAGTCTGTCGGTCTATCTACTGCTATCGACTCTGCTGTTTCAGGAATCAATTCTTTACCTTTCTTAGGAACTGACATATCAGGCAAAAACGAAGCAGAAATTAATAATCTTATCGAAGAAGCTACGGCAGAGAGTTTAGAGACAGGGGAAAGTATTTCTGAGCTGCCATTATCAACTTGGATCTTCCCAACTTTTCAAGGTGGTCTTCAGCTATCGAGAAATATCGTGGCAGGTAATTATCTTGGGACAGATAACCTAATCCAACTTGTTGATAATATCGGTGTCAATGTAAGAGCAGGTGCCTTTATTGGCGTTGCAGGTCTCTCTCCAATTACGGCCGGTGCACAGCCGAACGCGTATTACACAAGAACTTATTCCCATATCAGACCACTTTATGGAATTTCACAAGCCTTAAGATATCCATTTAAAAATATGCTAGTTCCATTACTGAAAAGGAAAATTGGTCATATTCTTGATGGTGTTGAAGAACTACCAGATGGAGATGAAAGCGATCAAAAGTTAGAAGAAGTAATCGCAAGTCTTAAAGATAACCTAGAAATTGGTGAATCATTTCTTATTACAGATTCAGTTGGTGCAGGACTTTCAGTTTTTGCAGGTCTAAACTTTTACGATCAGCTCGTCAGAATTGATGCTGGTGTTACGCCTAGTGCATCGATCATTTCAAGGCTACATATTTTCAGAAAAGATGAAGATACATTCCAGGTCTATAAAGATTTGGGCAATATTAAATCAGTCATGGTGACCTTGACCCTTTCAGGTGCGGGGATTCCTGTGATTACTGCTTCTCAGCGATATAGCAAAGGCAGTGCTAAAACCAAATTCTTTGATATAAATTTAAAAAAACTCGGATCAAAAACGAAATTGGCCTTAGCTGGTTTTAGAGATGCCTTGCTAAAGAATTCCTCGGAAGCCTTAAGAGCTGTAGTTAAACCTTTTAAGCTTGAGCATAAATTCAAGGAAAAAGAGGGAAGAGTTGGGATTTTCTGGATTCGTATGAATAAGACAAATTCCTCTAACTTTGTGAAGCTTGAAACTCCGGATGGGGAAATCAAGGAAATGTTCAGAAGATACGATGGTCAGTATAAGGGCAATGACTATGCTGGCTACGCTTTTGATGTTGTTAAAGCTTTAGCTTCAAAACTTCTAAAATCGAATGTTAATTTTACTAATGGTGGAGGCGGTAATCCTGGCTTCTCATTCTTAGGAAAAGCGCAAAATCGAATCATGAGTTTTGAATCAGTAAAAGATGAAAATGGCTTCTTCTCAAGACCTTTTGTTAAATTTTCTAGGGTGTGGAATGGTTGGTCATTAAAAAAGAAAAAAGCCTTAAAAATTCTTGAAGATATTAAAGATAGATATTTGTTTGGATTTTTCCCAGATCAGATTCTCGCTCAAACAGATAGATTGTTTTTGTATAATATCAATGTGAACTTCCTTGTACATCCAGATGGCGTTGAACATATGCAAGGGCTTGATCGCGAAAAGATAAGTACGATTTTTAGAAGTTATTCTCGCGGTGTGAGAAATAACGCCTCTAGATTAAGAGTTGAGGATAGGGCAATTACATCAAGTGAAAGGAAGTTTAGAGATTTGATTGAAGATGCACAAGAAGCCAAAAAAGATGGAGATGTTGAAAAATACTCTGATCTGATTCTTCAGGCAATGGCAAAAGCCGAAGAAGAATTAAATATCTATGGTCTTAAAGAGCTTTTTGGTGGCGAAGCTAATTTTTACAGCTTTGCTAAGCTAGATGGCTTTAGAGAAGGTGATGAAAATGGCGATCAGCCTGTGATCTCACACTCACTTGGAGAATTTGGCAGAGAGGGCATGCAGGGTCCGCTTAATTCCATTCGAGAGAAGACTAATATGACAGAGGGCGAGTTTTTGATTTCTTGGATATTGAGGAGAGTGCTATGAAGTTATTAAGTACTTTCATTCTCTCAATACTAAGCACTACTATCTTGGCCAATGATTATATCGTTGAATTTAAGAATATCCCTTCAACTGAAAAGATTAAGAACCTTTCTAAAAAGATAAAAATTGAAAGGTTTGATAGTTTTAAGAATTACTACTTTAATCGTGCATATTTTGTGCAAAGCTCTTTACCAAAAGCTGATTTAGTAAATCTTATTAACTCTTCACTAAAAGTAAATTCGATAGAGCCAGTATCTCAGATTGCTGCGATGTCTGTTAGTCCAGCACAAACACTTTCTCGCTTTAATATTGACGATCAGTTATTAGCTTATCAGTGGGGACTAGTTAGTCAGGGACAAAAAGTAAGAAAAGATAAAGATGATATAAACTATGTTCTTGTGCAAGATCAGGCGTCTCAAAACAATACGCCAGCATGGTTGACACTTTTAGGAGACCAGGCCCAAAACCTACCACCTGAAGTATTGGCAAGTCTTTTAAATCAAACTACAAATCATGTTGATCATTCAGATATAAACTTTATTGGATTTCAATCTATTTTGAGAAATGAACTTCCCGAAGTAAAAGTTGCAGTTATAGATTCTGGTATAGACTTTGGTCATCAAGACTTAAAGAATGCAGTTGCTAAAAATTTAGCTGAGTGTAATGACGATGGTGGTACTAATTATGATTCTAGAGAGGACCTAGATGATAATGGTGTACCTGGCGACTGTCTCGGTTGGAATTTTACTGTTCACAAAAATGACCCTAGGGCCAAGCTCCCAATGGATGATGCCGGACATGGAACTCATGTTGCAGGAATTATCGCAGCACAGTCAAAAAATAATTTTGGCGTCTCTGGAATGGGTAATAATATTAAAATTGTACCAATTAAAGTTCTTCATCAGGACGAAAGCTCAGATGAAGCAAAACAGATCTCTTTCACCGATCGTGTGGCGAGAGGTATTCTTTATGCCATTAAACGAGATGTTGATGTTATTAATCTTTCTCTTGGATGGCTTAGGCAGTCTGATACAAAATACTTACGAGAAGCTGTTAATGCTGCTTTAGCTAGAGGAATTCCCGTTATAGCTGCAGCAGGTAACAATGGCAGCAATGCAAGATTGTTCCCTTGTTCTTACCCAGGCGTTATCTGTGTAGGAGCTTCAACAATTGAGGGAAAATCCGCGGACTTTTCAAATCATGGAGGTAATGTTGATATTTATGCTCCTGGTGAAAGTATTTTATCTACTTGGCCTGTGACTCGTGTGCCACTAGAGTTCTCTGTCCATGGTTATGAAATACAAAGTGGCACATCTCAAGCGACACCCTTCGTATCAGGTGCCGTGGCTCAGTTAAAAGCAATGAATCAAGGTATTCGTTTACCCGAAATTCAAGCGAGATTATTATTAAGTTCAAATAGCGATATTTTAAAACAGAACCCGAAAATTGGACTGTCTGGTAGACTAGATATGGCCAAGTTAATTTCCATAACTGAGCAACCAGCAATAATTCCAGTATTTAAAAATTTAGATGAGATATCCTATACATTAAGCGATCGTAAGTTTAGATTCCCTCTTCCAATAGTAAATTATTGGAAAGCAGCCTCTGATATTAAAGTTCGTGTTTCTACCAATAGTCACGGTATAGAGCTAGTTCGTCATGATTTTCTATTAGAAGAACTGGCAAACGCTAAAAGTAAAACTTTACCTATTGAAGGAAAAATCGTTAACACTCAGTCCGATCGAAGTGTTGAGTTAAAAATTGAAATTACTGAAAATGATACGACAAAAACATATTACCACAATATTAATTTTGTCAGACTATTGATTAATGATCCTGAGGTTGAAGAAAAAACAATATCCTTTTTGGGACAATCAAAACCATTGGCTCTTGTCCAAGAAGGTGAGCTAGTTCCACTTATAACAACCTTAGAATCATTTTATGGTACTGCAGCTCCAGAGTGGTTTTTACGACGAAATGTAGATAACAATGTTGAATTTAGTTTTTTTAAAGTTACAGATCAAGCAATAGAGGAAACACAAGGTTTTAGCTTGAAAAATTCTAAGCGTATCTTAAGCATTATTAGCATGGACTTCAACTCAGACGAAAAAGACGATCGCTTAGTTCGTTCGACTAAAGTAAATGATGCAGGTGAGGAAACCGCTATTGTTTATTCATTTAGATCAAAAAGTGGAGATCTACTGTTCGGAGATAAATCTGATTGGTCATTAAGTCCAGATGTTGCTGTTGCTAATGAATCTCTTGCGTTTATTAAAGCAGAGTTAACAGAGAACCTGCATGTCCCCGCCCCCATTTTTGTTGCGGAAGGAAAACTTCCAGAATCTCAACAACCAACTGGATTTTTTGATCGTCGTGATGAAATGACTAGAAAGAGAATCTATACATTAAATCCTATAGTTAATGAAAATGGTGAAGTTGTTTTGGAAACACTTTCTATAGATACACCAAAAAATATTGAGAAGTGGAAAGAGGAACTAGGATTAAGATGGAGTGATAAACTTGAAATTGTAAGTCTGATTGCGCCTACGTTTACAGAAAATAGTGAAAGAAAAGTAAGAATTCTTGCTGTAGGTGGACACGCTTTTAGACGAGTTGAGGCAATTATCCATGTTCAAGCAAAAGATGAATTTACAATTGAAAAGATTTCAACCAAAGGAATAAGGTTAGAAAACCAAGAATCTGTTAGAATCTCTTCGATTAACAATAATCTATTCTCTCGTCATGAGCATTCCGGATTTATAGGTTTTTATGACGGCAAAAGAGCTCGAACAAGTGTCATCGGTGATGAACTTAAGAATCAAACTTTCAAGATCTCAAACGAATTCGATAATTTTACAGGCCATATTGGTAGTTTTTTAACAGAGGATCAGCTAACTAGTATTTATTCGACAAGTAATAAGCTAGTTTTAGTACAGCAGTTATCAAACGAGCAAAGAGTTTTAGAAAGACCATTGGAGCGATTTGATTTTTTACCAGGTCAAGTGTTTAATGAATTGTTTTGGCCTATCGCACGTGAAAATTCTAAGGGTATACTTATACCGAGTCTTTATGTTGATACCTCTAGTATTCATACAAATAGTATCCATGTAATTGAAATCGATAATGATAAAATTATTGCACCAATGCATCAAAGTGTTCTTTTGCCACCTAATTGTAAATCATTGAACCCTGTAGTACTGCCTCATGAGATATCTCATCGAACGACAATGTTATGCTTAGAAAAGGAAAGAGGATTTGTCTTTAAGTTTGTTAAGTAAAGACGTATTTATCAATCATGACTAAATTATTAGGCTTTCTTTTTATTTTTTTGCTTCCTATTAATCTGTGCTTTAGTGCTGAAGTCATCAAAATCGGAACCTTTCCATATCCTCCCTATCATACAGAGAAAGGAGGATTTCTAAATGATTTTTACCAAGCTATCTTTGATTCTGTTGGACGAGAGGTAGAATTTGTTTTCAATCCTCTTCGTAGGAGTGAATCCCATTTTTTAAAGGGAAAAGTTGATATTTTTTCGTCTCATGTTTTAATTGCAAAAGAAAATATTGAGCTTATCGATCGAATGAATATCTTAAAGTTTAATGCATCTTTTTTCTTTTTAAAAAGTGAAGGAGATTTTAAGAACCTCTCGATGTTAAATAAGCAAACTGTTGGGGTCATACAAAATACACCATACGCAAAACTTTATACTAATAATGGTTTGGAGCTTAATTATCTAAAAGATCCTTTTACACTATTGAAAATGACGACACTTAAACGAGTCAAAGCTTTTGAATCAACTTTTTTAACAGGTGTTAACTATATAATGCAAGAAAAGCAACTTGATCAATTCGGTTATTTTATTTTTGATGTTATCGATTCAGGACCAGGGATTTTAAAATCTCATCAGAATAAAAATGAACTCAACCAACTATTAGAGCAAGGCTTTAAAAATATTACTAAAAATGGTCAGCTCATCAAAATTTTAGAGAAATATTGGGGCAAGAATAATATTCCTAGATCTGTTCTTCCCAATGACTTAAAAGACTTGGGAAAAGATCAGCCTGGAATATTTGGAGTACCTCTAAATATTTAATCTTACAAAGTAAGAGTGTAAACGATTCCAGATTGGAGGTTATTATTTTCAAGAGCTTGAGTTCCTTTTTTAAAGTTCATTAAATAACTGTCGAGAGATATCATCAATGAGTTATTTTCATTAAAAGCACCTCCCAAATTGATGCCTATTTCATAATGTGGATTGATTCCACCGTCAAATTGAAAGCCTGGACCTATCCCTGCTTTAGCACGAAGAAAAAAACCATGACCAAAAAGATGATAGTCATAACCGAAGATAGGTCCTAATGTTAAAGCATTTAAATTTAATTTATAATCGATGTTTTTTTGATTAACTAATTCTTGGTGTTGAGTTTCAAGCACTGTTGGAAGTCTTATCTCTCTTTTATCAATATTCATCCCAAATAGCCATGTCCCCATAC
>CAYGQW010000157.1:0-7261 GCA_964352175.1 uncultured Halobacteriovorax sp. | reverse complement strand
AATATTGGGTGATCTATACGATAATTTTAATTTATTGAATTCTCGCTAGTTTAATTTTGAACTAGTGACCCCCGCCTAAGGATATGGGAGGGATTTTGAAGACAGTTGAACGTACAGCCCTAAAAAACTTGACCGCCATTTTGGCGGCGTCGGTATTTTTATTGGCAAGTTGCGTTCCAACGACTTCTTCGACTAAGAAACGTTCGACTGCCGGAGGCTCCACTACAAACTCGGCAGCGACAGTTCCTGTAACTCAAGGACGTATCTTTGAAGACAATCCTGTTCAAATTAGCGGCAACCCTGAATATCCGACCGAGAGTAATTTTAATACATTGTTAAGATCAACTCTCGATCTAGTATTCTTAACAAATGCTCAAACACTAACAAACCCATGTGATCCTCTGGGAACTGGTCTTTTTGTTGTCTCTACTTGCTATAATGCCCTTCCCGATCGTTTGCAGGCTCCGCTAGTCAATAATGAAAAAAAGTGGGCCTATGATGCCAATGGCGCTGAGTTTGTTCAGGTCAATGCTTTTGGCCATAAGAAAAAAATGATCGATCAATGGTTTGAGCATCAAACCAACTATGTCACAAGCTTTGCCAATAGCAATGATACATCTTTAAAGAAAGACAGCACATTTACTGAGCAATATTTTTCAAATTTTGCTTTCTGGTTTGGCTCAACTACATCACTGGTGACTTGGGCCAACTGTGATTTTTCTGATAACGCTTTTTTTAGTCCATCAGAAACTGCTTTATGTTTTGGTAGAGATAGTCTTGACCCCAAACTATGGTTCGCTCAAGATCCAACAATTATGTACCATGAGCTAGGTCATGGATTTACTCGTATTATGCTTAACACTCGTAACAAAATGGAAGGTGCTGGTGTTATCCCTTATAGCTCAGCCCTAGCATATCGCTCTTATGATGAAGGTGGCATGGTCAGTGAAGGGATTGCAGACTGGTTTAGCTATTATATGAATAGTCGCTCTCATTTCGCTGAATGGGCCCTCGGTAGATATTTAAATCAATCAAGACCACTTAGAGAAAGTGATAGTTCGCATACAGCCGCTGTGTCTGAAGCAGATGATGCTCGACTCGCCTATCCAGATTATCTTTTCTATGATCCAAACTTTCCTGAATCACCCTTTGAAGATATTCACTATGCAGGTCAAATCATCTCGCACTTTTTAGTCGCTTTAACTGTTGATCTACAAAATGAGTGTAGTATCAGTTTGCCACAGGCTAAAGAACTCACAGCTGGTATTTTACATGAATCCCTGGCCGAGCTTGGTGATTTAACATCGAAAGGAACTAAAACTGGTGAGAAAGGCTATATTAACTTAGTCGATAATAGTGACTGGGCGTTTGAATGGCTTCGTGCTTATAACCCAATTAATATGCGAAAGTTTGCCCAATCAATGGCCAGAAAAACCTATCAAATGGTCGGACCTGGATTTTCTGGAATCTCAAATGCTTGTCTAAGCGGTTATACAAAAGATCGTATTGAAAGATTATGGGATAGCTACGGAATGTTACTATTTAAAACATATAACCTTAATGGTAGCTCACACTTTGAAGCAGATTTAACCGGTGCTGAAGATGATACGAATGCCTTAGGACACCAAGGCTCTGCTCTAGCTGTCTCCTCCGCTAACCGCCTTAGAACAGTGTTGGTTAATAAGAGCTCAGTCATCCTCGATCCAACCAATGGTGCTCCTCCTGCATTTGTTTTTGATGATCGAGCTCAGCTTCGCTCGGTAGCCAATGCGTTAAGGCAAACCAACGGGGTGATCTTATCTGAGCAACTTGATGCTGACTTAGCTTTCAATAATGGTAATGGTAAAATAAGTCCAGGTGAGTTTATAGGGATTGCACTCAATCTATACAACACATCAAACTCAACCATCTCAGGAGTACAAATCCTGGCGAATGACTGGCAGCATGTTAATGACCTAGGCAAGCTTTGTAATAACCAAGGTGACAATTTCCCTAGTTCAGAGGCCGAGGGAGCTGCCGCTGCCGCTGATACAATTTGTAATGCTCCACCGCTATTTGAAGCAGCTGGTGGAAATCCAGATTCAAACCTAGACCCTATCTGTGTTGTTCAGCTTAATGAAGAAAATGCTACACGTTGGGCTCAACAGGACGAACTTTTAGCACAAATGGATGGTCTAACAGAAAACAATTGTTTGGGAGATGACCCTAAATCATGCTTCTTACGATCTCCTAAAGGTGCCGATGTCGGCTGGATGTCTAGTATAGATGGACAAATGAATTGGTCTGACTCCCTTCCAAAAGATGCAAATGGCTCGGTCAATATTGGTGGACATCAAGCAGTCTTCTTTGAAGTAAGCCCGTGGATCTCACCAGGTACCACTTTCCTCTGTCGCTTTAGAGTCAGATTCTCAAATTGTGACGATTGTTATCATGATGTAAATAAGAGTAATGATGATTACCTTGATAATAAATATGCAACGGGCTTGCCCTTTAAAGTAATCAATCTTCAATTTACTGTGGTAGATTAATGAAAAAAATTACTCTGCTCATATTTCTAGTTTCAGTCATCGTCGGATTTTACTTTTTTGAAAATAAGCCAATCCCACATCACGCTTTATCAATAAGAAATACAAATATTATTGAATCACAGCAGACAATAACAGATAGAAGTCCTGCATCTATAAAGATGACGAATAAAAAAGAAGCTAGTAATTTCAAACAAAATAATCGTCAATGGGTTAGGCAAAAAGGAAACGAAGAAGAACTAAATCAAATTCAAATAAAAAACACTCCAACAAAAGAATGGCAAAAAAAATTAGTCACAATCTTAACTCGCGGTCTTAAGCCTTCGACACAGGTTGAAGTCAAGCATGAAAAGAGTCTTGTACTAGTCAATGGTCAAAATGGTACTAATACTGAGCAAGTCATTGTTATTTTCAATGGTCCAGAAGGAAGAAATAGTTATCGTGCAATGATTGATTCACAAAGTGCAAAGATCCTTAGAACCTGGGATCATACAATCCATGAAAATATTAGAAAGCCTGCTAGCTTAAGCGCCTTCCCAATTCAAGTCGCGCCGGTAAATTAGAAAAATTTCTTATACTGTGCAAGGCAATCAGGATTAGCAACTGCTTCAATGTTTGTGAGTGGTTTATCAGCTAAAATACGCGTAATTGCCAGCTCCATTTTCTTACCCGATCTGGTGTAGGGAATATCACTAACACTAAATATATGAGCTGGAACATGCCTAGGTGTTGTCTCTTTTTTAATTAAAGATCGAATCTCATCAATTCTAGAATTTGTTAACTCTTCATCCTCTTTAAGTTTAACAAAAAGAACAACTTCAACGTCGCCATCATCTTGCTTGCCAACGCAGAGTGCATCTTCAATCCAATCAAGACTTTCTGTTTGGCGATAGATTTCAGCTGTTCCAATTCGCACTCCACCAGGATTTAACGTAGCATCACTTCTACCGTGAACAACGATTCCTCCTGATTCTGTAATATGAATAAAGTCACCGTGATACCATACGTCTTCAAAATGGTTGAAGTAAGCATCATTAAGACGTTGGTTGTCATGGTCACCTAAAAAACCAATGGGACGAGACGGAAAGCTACTTAGGCAAACTAACTCTCCTTCTTGATTTGGGCCAAGAACTTTAGCATCCTCACTATAGCTAACAATATTCATTCCAAGACCCGCCGCCTGAATCTCTCCGCGACGTACTGGCATAAGTGGATTACCAAGCATAAAACAGCCAATAATATCAGTTCCACCTGAGATACTGGCTAAATGTAAATCGGGTTTAAAAAATTTATAAACGAAATCAAATTGCTCTGGCATCAATGGCGCACCAGTAGACAGGACAGTCTCAAGCATTGGGAAGTCAGACTTAGCTTTGACACCTCGATCTTCAAGTGCTTTTAAAAATTTTGGAGATGTTCCGAAAATATGAACTTTTTGGGTACCAACTTTATCTACAAACTCTTCCAGTGAAGGGTATCCTGGAGATCCTTCATAAAGAGTTACTTCACTCCCAAGAGCTAGTGCTGATACTAGCCAATTCCACATCATCCATCCGCATGTGGTAAAAAACATAATATTTTTCTTGTGATTGAGATCACAGTGTAAAGCCAACTCCTTTAGATGTTGCAGCAATGTGCCACCAACTGAGTGGACAATACACTTTGGCTTTCCCGTTGTTCCCGATGAATACATAATATAAAGAGGAGCAGAAAACGAAACTCGCTTAAAAGTCAGCTCATGGGTATTCTCGATTTTTTGAATCGAAGTCCAAGAAACAGTCTTAGAGATATCGGATTCATCACTGCCCTCGTTGAAAATATCAACCAATATAATTTTCTCAACACTTTCAAGACGAGTCGCTAATTCTTTAATCTTATCGGTAAGATCAATTCTCTTTCCGTTATAGCTGTATGATGTGGCCGCGACTAAAACTCGTGGCTTTGACTGGCCAAAACGATCAACCACACCTTCAATTCCAAAGTCACAAGAGGTTGAAGTGAATACTCCTCCAAAGGAAGTACAGGCCAACATTGCGATGACTGTTTCGGGAATATTAGGCATCCATGCCCCTAGAACCTCGCCTTCCTTGAATTCTATCTCTTTTAAAAAGGATGCTAGTTTCTTTGTAGACTGACTTAAGCTACGGTAGCTAATCCGACGGTTTTCATTAATTTCGTGAAGTGCATTGAGTGCGATACCATCTGCTTGATCACCATTTGAATGACGCAGCAAATTTTCAGCAAAATTTAATTTCAAACCTGGATACCAGCTATACGCTTTAAAACTTAGGTCCTTATAAGCTGGTGAGTCATCCCCCTCTCTAATAACATCAAAATATGTTATTACTTTGGTCCAAAAATCGGCAGGATGATCAACACTCCATTGATGTAGGTCCTGATAGTTTTTAACCGGAATATCGCGCATAAAATCGAATAATTGAGATTTCTCAATTCGACTAGGGCTTGGGGACCAGAGAGTATCGTTCACAAAAACCTCTAATAACTACAAATAGTTTTTCAATGAAGCTTTACTTGAAGCATCGACTTCAGCATGTAGACTTCCACCATGTGAGTCCATCGTTACAACGACAGGAAAATCTTCAACTGATAGCTCCCAAATTGCTTCGGGGGAGCCTAGATCAAGCCAATGGACACTTTCAACGGACTTAATCTTTTCTGCTAAAACTTGTGCTGCTCCACCTATGGCATGAAAATAAACACAACCATAGTCCTTACAACCTTGTAATGTTTTAGCTCCCATACCGCCCTTTCCAATCACACCAACGATTCCATAATCGCGCATAACTTCCCATTGGTAAGGCTCTTCACGAATTGAAGTTGTAGGTCCAGCTGCTTTGACTTCATATTTCTTAGATTTTTTATCTTGAAGCACAACTGGGCCACAATGATAAATGATCTGATTCTTAAGATCGACTGGAGGTTTTGTCCCTTCATGTAATCTTTTGTGTACAGCATCTCTACCTGTAAAAAGTTTTCCACTAATAAGAACCATGTCTCCAACTTTAAGTTCTCTAATTTGCTCTTGAGAAAAAGGATATTCTAAACGTTTCATCTTATAGTCCTTTAATATAACCATTTTTGAATTGAGTTATCTGCTTTAAGTTGAATTCCTTGACGACGATAAGCCCAGCACATATAGGAAATCGATACAAAGAATGATGCTGGCAAGCGATTAAGCGTTCCTATCTTACAGCCCAACAAAGTTGTTTTTCCGCCAAAGCCCATTGGTCCAATACCAAGTTTATTTGAGGTTTCAACAATATCTCTTTCAAGCTTCGCTAGGTCTTTATGAGGATTTGTATCATCTAGTTTTCTTAAAAGCTGCTCTTTAGAAAATACATAACCAGCCCCTCGATCTCCGCCGATAGTGACGCCAAGAACTCCTGGGCCACAGCCTCTTCCCTGAGCCTTTTGAACAGCGTCAAGAATGACTTTTCTAACTCCATCTAAATCTCTTCCAGCACCTAATTCAGTTTGTGGAAGTGAATATTGAGCACCAACGTTTTCACAACCGCCGCCCTTAAGCATTAGCTTAATTTCAATAGTATTTTTTGAATGTTGATGAAAATGTAAGTCAGGATGACCAGGTCCAATATTGGTACCTGGATTTTCGCCTGTTAATGAATCAACTGAGTTTTGTCTTAAGTAGCCTTTCTTAGTAGCTGCCAGAATTGCTTTATGAACAATTTTTGTAAATTTAATCTGATCAAGATTTGCGGGGTGTGAGATATAAAACAAAACCGTTCCAGTGTCCTGGCATATTGGCTGTGATTTTTTCTTCGCAAGCTCAATATTAGCTTTAATAATATTCATCGCGTATTCAGCTGTTGTATTTTTTTCTTCGGCAGCTAAAGCTTCAAGAATAACTTTTTGAATGTCGTCAGGAATTTCTGCCGAAGTAATTCTGATAAGTTCTACAATTGAATTGAACAAATGAACTTCATGCCCAAGACCTGGAAGTGCGACGACTTTTTTTGCCGTTTTTTTGATAGCTTTTTTGAGTGCTTTATTCTTTTCAGTTTTCTTTATTGTTTTTTTTGCTGCTTTCTTAGCGGTCTTCTTGGTGACTTTTTTAGTCACTCTTTTGGCTGCTTTTTTTGTAGTTTTTTTGTTGAGCTTCTTTGCAGGTCTTTTACGAACTCCCACTGAGGCCTCCCTAGGGTTAAAACGAAATTTATGAGGCATATTACCAAGCTGTGTCTGTCCATGCTACTTTCATGCAATGATTTCTCTTTCAGGCTTAAATCCACAACAACGCTTAGCAGCGGAAACTATCGAAGGTCCAGTATTAATACTGGCCGGTGCTGGCTCTGGAAAAACCAGAACTCTCACCTACCGCATTGCACATATGGTGGATAATCTTGAAATACCAGCATCACAAATCCTTGGCGTCAGTTTTACGAATAAAGCCGCCAAAGAGATGCGAGAAAGAGTTCACTCTTTACTAGGAAGAAGAAGAAGCAAAGGAATTACTCTTTCGACCTTTCATTCGTTAGGCGTCAAGATTTTAAAAAGTGAAATTACCAAACTTGGCTATCACAGAAATTTTTCAATCTATGACACGACTGATCAGATGTCGATCATCAGAGAAGGGTTAAAGCTATATAAAGCAGATAAAAACTTTGATAAAAAAGTCGTCTTGTCCAAAATTGGATATTTAAAAAACCGTGGTATTTCCGCCGAAGAATTTTCTAAAACCCGACACTTCAACGAAG
>CAYGQW010000156.1:0-7286 GCA_964352175.1 uncultured Halobacteriovorax sp. | reverse complement strand
ACACCTTGGTCCCGTTCTGATTGTTTTGCCCAAGACACTCGTTTCGAACTGGGAGAGAGAAGCTACGAAGTTTGCTCCTCACCTTCAAACCATGCGCTATGAAGGTGCTAGTAGAGAAAAACTCTTAGAGCGAGTTGATGTGATGGATCTGGTTTTTTGTACTTATGGCGTACTAAGACGAGATGTCGATAAGCTTAAAGCGATTTCCTGGGATGGTATGATTCTCGATGAAGCTCAGGCGATTAAAAATGTTCATGGCCAAACCGCCAAAGCAGCTTGCGTGGTTGGCGCCAATGTCAAAATTCGTCTGGCCCTGACTGGTACTCCGATTGAAAACCATTTAGGTGAGCTCTTTTCAATTTTTAGATTCTTAGTGCCAGGAATGTTTAAGGCCAAGCTAGCTCAATTTGGCCCAAGTCAAGAAAACGAAGATGCACGGGATTTAATTCTAAGAGGGCTAAGACCTTTTATCTTAAGACGAACAAAAGCTCAGGTATTAAAAGATCTTCCTCCAAAAACTGAAAGTCTACTTTGGTGTGACTTTGGAACAGAAGAAAAACAAGAATACGAAATGCTTCGCCGTTATTATCAAAAAGAGCTTTCTGGTAAAAAGAAAACTGACTTTCATGTACTTGAAGGCCTGCTTCGCCTAAGACAATTTGCTTGTCACCCAAAACTAATCAGCCCGTTAACAGAACTTGGCTCTGCTAAACTTGATACCTTAGTTGATCAACTCATCGGTATTCAAGAAGCTGGCAAAAAAGCTCTGGTCTTTTCTCAGTTCACGCAGTTTTTAGCGTTAGTAAAAGATCGTCTTATGAAAGCTGGTATTGATTACTCCTATCTTGATGGTCAAACCAGAGATCGTGACGCAGCCATTAATGCTTTTAAAACAAATCCAACCAAGACGGCATTTCTTATTTCTCTAAAAGCTGGTGGTACCGGATTAAACTTAACTGAAGCCAGTTATTGCTTCATTCTTGATCCATGGTGGAACCCAGCGGTTGAAAACCAGGCCATCGATCGAATTCATCGTATTGGTCAAGAAGATCCTGTCTTCGTTTATCGCCTAGTCACTCGAGATACGGTTGAAGAGCGAGTGCTTGAGCTTCAAAAATCAAAGCGTGAACTAGCGGCTCTGGTTGAAGAATCGGATAAGGGGTTCTTGAAGGGACTTAGTAGTTCTGATTTTTTAACTTTGTTTAGTTAACAGAATAATAAGTCATAAATCTAACGGGGCTAGATAATTTATTTATCTGAATTTTACCTAAGTGAGTACTATAATCATACCATACGTCTTTATCAATCAAAGACTCAGAAGCGATGACCGATGTAAAATCTAATAGTCTTTTAATATCACTTTGCTTATTAAGTTTACGCTTATTTATTTTAGATAAATTTAAAGTTGTTATAATTCTATTTACCGAAATTAATTCATCACCAACAGAGCAACAGTAATCAAACTCTCCAGGGGTTTTATTTATACCTATGTAAAAAGAATTGTGAGTATTTGTGGCTAGTCGCCCTAAAAAATAATCTGATGCTTGCAAATTGCTAAAAGTTTTTAAAAAAGGAATAGACTCATTGATATGCCATTCAAGAGTAGCTCTCTCGTATGATTCATCAATACTCCTTTTAATTGCGGAATTTTTAAAAAACCCTCCAGCGATTGCTTCAGGAATTATTCTCAAATTTCTGACAATAATTATTTCACCAGCTTCAGCAATTGACTTGATCAGAGCAACTGAAAAACTTCTATCTATACCAGATGACATTTCAATTTCATCATCAAAATGAACAACAATATTAACGACATAATTTAAATTTGTAAGAGGACTTGGCCTACGAACGCTGACTGATAACTTGTGTCTTTCCTTAAACAAAAGACTAGCAAGTTTCAGTCCAATACTTGATAAGTCCAACTTCTAATCCCCCAATCTCCAACCAGACCTTCATCAGGCTTTAAGTCATTTGAATGAAGTACAACTCCAGGAAAGTGTGCAATTGGTATTATCACCGCAGAACTAGAAACTCTTTTCTCAATTTTTTTAATTTCCTTAACAAATTTTTGATTATCGTCAATAAGCGAAATACTGTTTAATTCATCAATCGATACCACCTCTTTATATAAAGGTTCATATTTATAAAAGAAATTCATATGATGAACTGGATCTCCTGCCGATATACCTTGAACTCCACAGTATGCATCAGTCTTTGAGTAAATATCAGAAGGATGATCAAAAAACTCAATTTTTAGGTTATCAATTTTAATTAATTGGCTAATTAAATTTTTAATTAATATTTGATCCTTATCTCTTAGACGAAATCCAATGCTTAACTCCCTCGATAGTCTAATTGGTCTTTCAATTCTTGTAGGGTAATCTAGATCAGTACTCAATAGTCCAAAAGATCGATCACTTGGCGATACAGAATTCGATGCTTGTGCTAATGGAGAATTCTTTAGAATATCTGTCTTATTCAAATTTATCAAACTCGCCAGTAATCTTCTGTCTTCAAGTGAAAAGGTCTTATTATTAAAACCAATCATAAAAACCCATTCACTTGGAAATATACTTAAAACCATATTTTCATTATTTATACTTTCAATATCTTCATCTTTAATAAAATACCCACCCCAATAAGCTAAAAGATGTTTTTGATCATGATGAGTTTTTAAAAATAAATCTAAAGAATCACTTTCCAATTGATTTATATCAACATATTCGACATTATTGGCTTTTAAACTATCTGGATAATATTTATTAATTTTTAGTTTCACCTGTTTTTCTGAAATACTTAGTAATTGATATGGCCCTGATGTCGGGGTAATATTTTCACTAGATACAGGAATCTGGTTTTCATTATATATAAAGAAATCAGGTATTGAAAGTAAGGCTTCCATGTTCGTAGGAATTTCTCTCATCTTTACTAAAATATTTCCATCTGAACATTGTACGCTGATAACTAAACTAGCTAATTGAGAATGTGAAGTATCTAAAAAACTAAGTTTTGTTGATTTGCAAATATCGGTAACTGATAGTCTTTCGCCATTTGACAGAATAATTTCGTTTTTAAGGGAAAACATAATTATGTTATCAATTCGATTTATATCGACAGTTGAAAATACATCAATTAATCCTAGATTGGGATTACGTACGGAATGTGCAGCAAATAAGTGCTCACTTAAAATTTGATCTCCAATTGTAATAATTTTTCTAGGATTTATCTTTTCAGAGAATCTAAATGGAGTATGAACAGTTAACTTGTTCAATTGAACCTCGTTTTTTCTACATGAGTTTGTGCTAAAAACCACGACACTCAGGAGAGACACCTTGTAACCTTTCTTTAACAACTTCCAAGCGATTTTCCAGTATTCTTGCCTCTTCCTCATCTGTTTCTACTCCATTCAGTAAATAAATCGTTTCATCCCTATCAACCTGCTCGTCTCTTATACTAAAACGTGTTGCTTGTTGGTTTCGGTTTGGCGTTTTAACAAAAGTGACTTCTTCATTCGTTTGCAATACCTCATCAGCGTAAACAGCTACAGAAGTAACTAGTACTAAAATAGAAGCAATAATCTTCTCCAAGTGGCGCATAAGATCTCCTTTTTGAATATATATTCCATATTTATTCATTTAGGTCATAACATTAAACAAATTACCTATGAAAATAATGCTCTACCTATATAAATGGACAGTTAAATCATTTAAATTACGATGTTTCAAAAATGAAAAAGAATTGACCCGCTTTTCTAGAAACTAGATTTTTTAGAGGACACATACTAAACATAAGAAATGATTAAGTATAATTTAAAAAAATATAAAAACTTGATTCTAGCTGTTCTGCTATTTTCCTCTTCTTTTATAGCAATGTATAACATCCAAGTTGTTTTACTCAAGCAAAGACTTGAAACCCTTGAGGAAACTATTAATATACAAAGAAAATGGCATGGATTAAGCCTGGATAATTACAGCTTAGGTGTTCTCATTCGGTCGTTTGCGGAGAATCAGTCGTCAATCCTACCGAGAGAAATATCGGTCTCGGACAAGGTACATACTAAATATCTAAAGCAATATAACAAACCAGAAAACTATGCATCAGATTTACTTAAAGTTAATTTATTTTTGGATAAAAATAATAAATTGATAGCTTTAACTGCATCGTTTTCATATGCCTATATTATTCTTTGGGTTTCACTCTCTTTTTTCATAAGTGGCTTTTCCTTTTGTTCCTATCTTTTTTTCAAGAATTTGATTAATAACAAACAAAGGCTTTTAATTTCAAAGCAAGTGGCCCATGACATTCAAGCACCAATAGCTGCATTAAGCTCAATACTTAACTCAGACGAATTAAGCATTGAGCAACTTGAATTAATCAGAGGCTCAATTAACCGGATTCAAGATATTTCATCTGATCTGAACCCAATTTCCAAATTGATTGAAACTAAAGTTACTATTCAAGACACTTTAATTCAGATCGAAAGCGAATTTAGAGCAAGATCACTCAATCTAAGAGTTACTCAAAGCAAGATAGACTCTTTAATGCTTTTTGATAGTGACATAATTCGTCACCTCACAAATCTTCTAAATAATTCTTTTGAAGCTTCAAAATATTCTCAACAAGTTGAAATACATGTAGAACAAAGTAATTCGAAGCTATGTTTGAGCATAGTTGATTATGGAATAGGGATTCCTTCTAATATTTTACAAAAAATATCCTCAGGTGTTTCTGTTTCTTATGGTAAGTCTAGTGGTCAGGGAATTGGTCTTTATTACGCTAAAAAATATTTTGAAGATAAAGGTCAGTTTTCTATTGAATCAACAATAAATCAGGGTACAAGAATAAAAATTGTACTACCTATAAACCAAACACGATCTATCGTTCAACTTGAAGATGATTACTTTGTTCGCAAAGCTTGGGAAATAGATGCAAAAAGCGCCAATATTAAACTTAGAAGTTTCAATTCTTGGGCCTCGTTAAAACAAGCCTTGACTGATATAAAGCAAGAATCAGAGTTCTATCTCGACATTAATTTAAATGGAGAGCTAGATGGATTGCAAATAGCTAAAAAGTTGCACTCAATGGGCTATCAAAATATAAATCTATCTACGGGCGATATTAATGTAGATATTTCGAGCCTGCCATTTATAAATGGTATCAACGATAAGACATCACCTTTTGCTAGTATGCTTCAATAATCTATTATTAAACCTAGAAGTAGGGTCGCCGTATGTGACCAAAAGACGTTCTTATAAAGACCGCTCTTTGTCCTTAATTAATAACAAGAATTTCAACGATTTTAGCAAGCATACCGCAGTTCTTTAGGAAACTCTTTAGGGTACAACACATCGGGATTAGCCTTAAGTTTAAGGCCATAATGTCTAGCAAAGTACAGACGTACCAATGATTCATTTGCAGGAGATAGGCGCTCATCCTCTCGTTTTTCCCATTTAGCGACTGTAGAGGGGTCAAACGCGTTTTGAAAGAGCTGAGCAAGCTTCACATAAGAAAGACCTGTTTGCTTTCTTAGAAAACGCACCTCCCTTCCATGAAGGGGGAAATGACAAACAATCTCCCTAGCGAGTTTATCTTCTAAATCAAGAGCATCATTCATTGATAGAGAAGATGTTGAAAGTTCTACTGTCACATATTTGAAGCCAGCGAATTGCTTTATTGTTTTCATATTCACTTCCAAAATACAGTTACGATCAAGGTTCCATTCTTGTTGTAGGTACAAGCGATTGTAATCAACTCAGAACCTAGCCCTTGGCCTGAAAAGTTCCAACTTCCGTGTTTCTCAATCCAAACTGGATGCTTAAGCCCATTTGTTATTAAAACAAGAATATCTGCCGCGAAAATACCTCGCTCAACCATTCTTTCGTAGGCATGTATTGAAAACTCAAAGTTATTGTTTAAGAGATCTTTTCTAATTTCAAATAGTTTGTTTTTACTACTCAACCAACAACCTCGTGATCATAACATATTGCATTGAAATTTTCAATGAAATATTCCCATCATTCTGCCTTAAGTTGTTGCAAATGATCCGTAAATCTAAGTATTGGTGAAGCTATTGAAATTATTCATAGCCTTTAAAAGAGCGATGTATTTCTGATAATTGATAAACGAGGCTATTAAACTAACTATCCATTCGCAATCGCCATTGCCACTGTTAAACCAAGTGATTCAATGCCAAGCGTATCGATATAACAAGGTAATGCCGAATCCGCCCCATAAAGAATTTATTGATGAAACGAATTTAATTCCTTAACTAAGGCCTTACCAACTATAAGACTTCCATAAATTGAATAGTGGTTAACATCTGAATATAGAAGCTTTCCATCTTTAAAAAGACTACATTCACCCTCTTCACAGATTAAAGAGCGTGGATTAAAAAATATTGCATCAGGAAACTTCAAGGACAATTTCGCGACAAACTCATCATAATTATGATATTGAAGCCAATCCTCATCACGTACTTTTGAACAAAAGTTTGGCGATTTAAATAACATTCTACGTAAGGTCAAAGAGGAGCTAATACATTTTAGTGGATCAATTTTAAGCGCAAGATTATCAATAAAGAAGACAGGCTTGACACCTTTTGAGATCAATCTAGAAATCATTTCGGAGTAACCATTGAAATATTTTTCAGACTTTTCTATGGTCAAGCCCTCAATGACTTGATGAGAGCCTGAAAGTACAACATGTTTAATAGACGGGTTGTTATCAACAACGTCTATAACAAATTGAATATAACCTTTACAGTTTTCATCATCGTAGTAATTTATAAGTCCATTACATCCAATGACTGCTGCCACAGAAACTTTACTAAAGTATGGATCTTCATTATTGGCCAATCCATAATATAAATGTGGTGCGTGACTATCACCGATAAGCAGGATATTTGAATCGGCAAACTTAGTACAATAGGTTGGACTCGTAATCTTAAGACCAAATGAGTCACATGAAACACCAGCAAAGACTGAACTAAGATTTGAGTAGGTATTGAACTTGTTATGATCTCTTGAATCAAAACCTTTCAAGGACTTTACCCAAATCCCTAATAAGCCTGTTATCAAAAGACAGAGGAGCAACACAAAAGACTTTTTTGATAGATTTTGTATTCTACGAAGCGGCAACTCAAAATATCTATAAGTTATCCATGACAGTATAAATGAAACAACGACCAATCCAACTTTGCTAATAAAACTTAGCGGCTCTGTCGTCATAATATTAGCAAAGGAGAAAAGAGGCCAATGCCATAAATACAACGGATAGCTAATAAGACC
>CAYGQW010000155.1:0-7438 GCA_964352175.1 uncultured Halobacteriovorax sp. | reverse complement strand
TTGCTTCGCTACTATAATCATATGACTTCAAAGGCGCGCAACATGGCTTACCTACTCATTCCACTACTTTTCTTAGTGTCTTGTAGCCGTGAACAACCAAAAGATTTAAAAGAAAATCGAAGCCAGTTATTTATCAACGAAAAAATCATTTCGACTAAACTGTTTGAAAATTCCACAGGTTTTAAAAATAGGTTCTATGATTTTGAGTACAAAAGTAACTCACTTTTAATCAGAGGATTTGTCACCCTCCCAAGAGGATTTGATGAAAGTAAAAAGTATCCCGTCATTATCTACAATCGAGGAGGCAATAGAGACTTGGGCATGATCGATGAGGCAGGTATTTTTTTTGATAATATGTCGAAGGACAAATATATAGTCTTTGCCAGTCAATATAGAGGCTCCAAAGGATCGCAAGGTCAGGATCAGGTTGGAGGAGATGATATCTATGATGTCATCAACCTTGTGGATATTATTAAAACTTATAAGTTTGTAGATTCCCAAAATATATTTAATATCGGAATTTCGCGCGGTGCTATGATGACCTATATTGGTATGAAACACGGATTGAATTTTAATGCAGCTGTTGTATGGGGAGGAGTTACCGATGTCTACCTAAACATTAAAAACAGACCGCGTATGGAATGGAATGTGTTCTCCGTATTAATTCCAAACTATTCGCAAAATAAAAAGACTGAGCTAGAAAGTCGCTCAGTGATCTATTGGCCAGAGAAGGTACAGACGCCATTGCTATTCTTGCATGGGGAAGACGACTGGCGTGTCCGTATCGAGCAGCCAAAGCTGTTAATAGAAAAACTTAAGCAGCTAAAGAAACCTTATCAGTTTAAATTCTATAAAAACGGTACTCATGATCTTTATAGCGATCGAAAAGATGTGTTTGAGCGCATTCACTCTTTCTTTGATGAATACATGCGCTAAAGCGGGCTTTTCAGTATTCGGTTTTCGGAATGCAGGGGATAAGTGAATTTATCACGAATCATTTATTGATTGCACCAATCTCATGATCGATTAATTTCAAAAACTTAGATTCAATTTTATGAACAGTCTCTTTGCGAGAGCACCATTAAAGGTGTTTTTATGAGCCAAGAACTAAAGTTAATTTCACAAATTGAGAATATGATCTACGTTATTCGTGAGCAGCGAGTGATGCTGGACTCAGATTTAGCGCGTCTATACGGTATTGAAACAAAACAATTAAAAAGAGCAGATTTTATGTTTGTGTTGAATAATCAAGAACTTAGTCACTTGAGGTACCAATTTGGCACCTCAAGTTCTAGTCATGGTGGAGCAAGGTTCTTACCAATGGTGTTTACAGAGAATGGTGTGGCCATGCTCTCAAGTGTGCTTAACTCTGAGCAGGCTGTTCAAGTAAATATCTCAATTATGCGTATCTTTACTAAGCTTAGAAGCTTCCTCCTACTTGAAAATGATCTTAAACATCGAATGGACAAGCTAGAAGACGGATCGAATCGTCTTTTTAAAATAGTTTTTGAACGACTCGATGATCTAGATGAAAAGACGACTCCTTTAATTCCTAAAGACAGAAAGAGGATCGGATTAAAATGAAAGCGGTGTTCGGTATTCGGTATTCAGTTTGCGGGATACGGGGGATAAAGTAAGTGCATAAGTGTAAGAGAGGCTAGAGCAAGACTTTAGTTTTACAGCGATTTACAAGTTACTACGCAATCAGTACCTTTTCTCTTAAATGACACAAACCTACTCGATAATAGATATTGAAACCACTGGCGGATATCGCAGTGGGAATAAGATAACCGAGATTGCCATTATTAACTTTAATGGCAGCGAGGTTGTTGACCAGTTCTCGACCCTCATTAATCCAGAAATCAACATTCCTTATGGCATTACTCGTTTGACCGGCATCAACAATGAAATGGTTAGGGACGCTCCAAAGTTTTATGAGGTTGCCAAAAAGATTGTTGAGATGACTGAAGGTAATATCTTTGTCGCTCACAATGTATTCTTTGACTTCAATTTCATTAAACATGAATTTCGCGAGCTTGGTTACACCTTTAATCGAGACAAGCTTTGTACCGTGAGACTCGCCAGACAGTTCCTACCAGGGCATGAAAGCTACTCCCTTGGAAATATTTGTAATGATCTAGGAATTAATATTACTGCTCGCCATAGAGCCCTTGGTGATGCTTTAGCGACAGTGGAATTATTAAAGCTAATACTTTCAACAAACGAGTTTGGTAAAGAACAGTTTGTTGAAAGTAAAAAACTGAATATTCCAAAGGATCTCGATCGAAGCGTTTATGAATCTTTACCCGAAAAGCCAGGCGTTTACTATTTCTACACAAAGGAAGGTGGACTTCTTTATATCGGTAAAAGTAAAAATATTAAAAAGCGTGTGGCCAGCCATTTTCGCCTTGATATGAAACGTAAAAAAGATATTGCTCTAAAAAATGCCGTGGCCAATATTGACTTCAAACTCATGGGTTCTGAACTAGCAGCGCTTCTTTTGGAAAATAGTGAGATTGCTCAGCATAGACCACCCTATAATGTAGCTCTTAAAAGTTCCTATTTTCCAATCAATGTAATCTTGTGTGAAAAATCTAAACCCTTCGAACTTAAACGAACGACTCATAAAAATGATGACACCGGACTTTGCTCATTTAAGAATAAAAAAAATGCTCAAGGATTCATTAACAATATCTATAAAAGCTTTTTAAATACGGGACAAGATTCAATTGATTTCGAAACAAAGAAAAGCCAGTTTTTAAATAAGTTTGGCGAAGAACTCTATAACAACCTTTTAAAACAAAATTTCAATCGTATCTTACCCAAACAAAGCTCTTTTCATCTTAAACTAGCTGGTCGAAAACGTGGGGAGTCATGTCTATTATTCGTTGAGGATTATGTCCCCAAAAAACTTGTTTTTGATGCTGAAGAGTCCGAAGTCATTAAGCTTAAATCAACTCCTCAGATGCAAAGGATGCTGTTTAACTATCTTTTGCGCGTTTGACTTATAAACACCGCATTAAGTCATGTCGTAGACATGGTTCGAGACAATCTATAAAATAATTACTAGAAATTTTATTGATCTTTAAAAGGATTTGTCATGAAAAGTCTTCTCTTTGTATTTTTTCTTTTTGTTTCTCAATCACTGTTTGCGAGTATGACTATCGTTTCTCTACGCGGCGAGTGTGATCTTATAAGGGATACAGTGACTCAAGAACTTCAGAAATCATCTGAGTTAAAAACAGGAGATATCATAAAAACCTCAGCAAAATCATTTGTGAAGCTTCAAATACATGACAGTATTATTACCATTGCGCCCAATAGTTATTACAAAGTTTCTGACGAGAAAACTGACGATGAGCAAACTGATTTAGGAACGCTCATGTATGGCCATCTGCATGCATCTTTTAAAAAAAATGAAAAGAATAAGCGAGTGATTAGAACTCCAACTGCAGCAATGGGTGTTCGAGGAACTAAGATTCTTCTTCACGTCACAAGAGATGCAACTGAGTATAGAGAAAGGTATAAAGGTAAAATCCATCCAGCACCAAGCATGGATGAACTAACGGCGTTGATGAAATCAAATGAAGTCTTTTCTCAAATTTGCTGTATTACGGGAAAAATTTCAGTTAAGACTGAAGGTGGAACACAACAAAATCTAGCGGCCGGTGAGGTTTTGAAATACACTTCAAATGGAGTCAAAGAAAATTCAATAAAGTACAAAACGAAAAATCTTGAAAGAACATCCAAGAAATTTGGTTTCTAATAAAAAATGGACACGAAATTGAGTATATCTATTCTACTTTATTTGAAGCACCAAAGGGGCTACTTGCTACTTCTTATACTACTCTTTGTAATACCTCTTGCATTGTTTTTTCAGTTTTCAACCTACGAGCTGCCAAAAGTTCAATATGTCGTTTTGATTGGATTATTCGTTTCACAATACGTCTTTTACCGCGAATACGAGTTTCAACAAAAAATTGAAAAAGACGTGACTCGTATTCTAAAACAAGAACTCGGTCGCATTCCTTCTAAAAAAGAGATTCATGCCCGATCTGATCAAGTGGTCTATTATCGCGGTGTGAGCATTGTGATCACTGCGCTTTGCATTTTAGGACTTATGCTCATCTATCAGGAATTTTAATGATTGCTAAACCCGAAAACCTTATCAAACTCAAGACTATGGAAATGCCCTACGGTAAGTACAAGGGCACGGTGTTGATCGATCTGCCTGAGCACTACGTCGTATGGACCTATGAAAATCAATTGCCACAAGGCCAACTTGGGCTTTTATTTCAGGAACTCTATGAAATTAAGGTCAATGGTCTTGAGGCCCTGATTCGCTCTTTATAAAGTAATGATTTACCGTCTTCTTATTAAGTGGCTTTAGGGCTACCAGCTCGTGGAAGACTTCAAGAGGGTATTCATAACATTCAAGCAACAGCTCAATATCTGAATCTGTAATGATCTTTCGCCCATTTTCTAGATGATCAATGATCTTGGCCTTAAGCCCAGTCTTTTGAGCGACCACGACTAAAGACATTTGTCTCTTTTCACGCATAAAGCGCAAGGCTAAACTTTGGGGACTATCAGTGTTTGTTTTAATCATCTGAGTTATAGGCTATCCTAACTTGGAACTTTTGAGGAAAATAAATGGCTTCATTTCAAGAAAGAATAATAGAGACGATCCTAACTGACTTTGAACAAATCAAGACAATGCCGGCTGATAAAAAGCAACGAAATGAATGTAATCTTTTGCTCAAAAGGTTGGAGAGTGCCAAAAAGCTATTCTTAGATGATCGTGAGACTTCTTTAAGACTATTAGATATCGAAAATAGAATTAAGGTTGTAAAACAAAGAGCTTAGATGCCTAATCATATTTTATATCCATTAGATATGGTTTCAACTCTTCAAATACCTTTTTAACTAGCTTTGCGTTCGGATGGCCATCCTCTAAAAAATATTCACTAAATTGTTCTTGGAGAACGAGTTGCGAATAATCGAAATATTTAATATTCCGAGGAATAAAACATTCTTCAATAAGCTTTGGAACTACTTTAGAGTTTGGGTAAACTAAAATAGAAAACTCACTTTCAGGCAGTTCTTTCTCAATTCTGTTTCGGATCCCATTAAGCACGGCACAAGTCAATTTCCTTGAACGTAGTGATGTTGCTGAATTTGAGACAAAACCAAATTTTCTGAAAAACTTTGATTTTGAAAGAAAGTTATAAACGGAAGTTAGAATCGGTCTTCCTTCTAAAAATGTACCTTTATAGATAGCTTCTTCATTTGGACCTAAAACATAATATGGTTCATTAAACATATCGATCATATGATAAAGGTCTCCTAAGACTCTACCCAAATGATCATCAATCAATACAAATATAGTTTTGCCTTTTTTAAATTTCCCAATTTGATCAAAGGGGATGAGGTCTAATGTCTTCAATATAGAATTTGGACCAGCTCCTGGAATCGAAATATTAAAGACTTTGGTTTGTGGAATATCCTTCATGACTAAATTTGAGAATGTGAATTCATCTGAAACTCCCTGACCCCAAGCAAAAGATCCCCCAAGCAAGATAAGATGCTTATCAGGTATAATATTTTTATTTTCTGAGTTATTGGGAATAAATCGAAAGGGTGTTCCTTTGACTTGTCTATATGGATAGTTGTAAACTTCTTTCTCTCCAATAGCGTAGCGATTTCGAACAATGCGTCCATATTCTTCAAAATTTCCAACTGGCTTAGTGACGGACAATTGCCCTCTTTTGATTTCATACGTTCCATAAAAAATATGAATCATAAAAAGAATGAGGGTTGAAATAAAAAAACCAAACAGGATGGCAATAGAGTTTTTAAATATATTCTTCCTCTTTCACGAAATTGAAATGTTTTTTAAATTTTAAGTCTTAAAATATATATTTGAAAGGAATTTTATAAATTTCGTATAGGATTAGAAATCCACCTTACCGCGAAGCTTCTTTTTTACACTTTCAACTCTTTTACCATTTAAGCGTTTTAGTACAGATGAGTATTTTGGTTTTGTTTTCTTACGAGTCTTGGGCGCGTACTTTACAGCTTCAATAAGGCGATGAAGCTTTTTTATGCAATTGTCTTGATTCATACCTTGGGAGCGAGATTCTTGAGAGCTGATTTGCACGATACCTTCATTATTAATGATATTACCGTAGCGCTGCTTAAAACGAGTCTTGACGTCGGCTGATAAGGTCTGGGACTGATCAATGGACCATTCTAGAGTCGCTTTGGAGTTCACTTTATTGACGTTTTGGCCGCCAGCACCTGAAGAGCGAGAATAAGTAAATTTAAGTTCATTAAAAGGGATCATGATGGGAATTATACAATGAATGTTTGTTTTGGCATATATCGCTAAAATAAGTTAAATTTGAAATGATGAGAAATCTTCAAGAGTACACCATTCATAAGCAAATGCTAAAAGAGCAAGAATTTACTCCTCGCGAAAATTGCTCTGTTTGTACGCTTTCTAAACGAACATGCTTTTGTCATCTAGTTAAGAGCTTTGACTCTAAAATTATTTTTGCCATTCTTATTCATAAGCTTGAGATCGAGCGCAAAATTGCCACTGGTACTATGTCTCATCTTATCTTAAAAAATTCTTTTCTCTTGCCTGGTTGTGATTATTCAGACGATGAAGAGGTTAATAAACTGATCGATAATCCTGAAAATCACTGCGTTGTTCTCTATCCAGGAAAAGGCTCCTTGAATCTTTCACATGAAAAAGTTAAGTCGTGCTTTCCAAAAGAGAAGAGTCTCGTCATTTTTGTTGTCGATGGTACTTGGGCGACGGCAAGGCATACAATGCGCCTAAGTGAAAATTTAAAAAATCTTCCACGTATTACTTTTGATCCAAAGCCTTCAACTTTTAGAATTCGTAAACAGCCTAAAGTGGAATGTTGTTCAACCGTCGAAGCGATCCATCGAACCATTGAGTTGCTCGGTGATTCTCAAGGATATGATTTAGAGTCTCGAGCTCATGATAATCTTCTTGAGGTCTTTGACTATATGGTTGAGACTCAAATCGCCATGGAAAACGAAAAATCGCCCAAAGTTTCGGTCACTACAATTATTCCATAAGTATCGGTAAATATGTATATGTCTGACTGATTAATTTCGGTTTAGTTAGCGATCAGAAGTTAGTTTACCATGTATAAACACCTCAATCTTGGACTTTGACATGAAATTTATTTTGATTCTGAGTTTGATGCTCATCTCTTTTAATTTTGCCTTCGCTCAATCTTTAAGTAAAGAGCAGCTATTCTTATTGAAACAGTCGTTTTGCAAAGAGATTAATGGAAAGTTTAAACTAGGCGGAGTTGCTCCTTATGCTTGGGAGCTAAGTACATTGTCACAAGTACCAGGGCAAGATGACTCGACTTGATTTTCAAGAGCCTACAATTCA
>CAYGQW010000154.1:6588-7483 GCA_964352175.1 uncultured Halobacteriovorax sp. | reverse complement strand
ATCACGAGTAAGTTTTTTACCGGCTTTTTCAGAAAGCTCTATTGTCGTCAAAAGAGTTTTTCTAAGCTGTGTCTTATTCATCATCATTTGAAAAATTTCCATTCAGACGCTGATGTTCAATCACACGATCAATATCAGATTCCTTTAAAGGTTCTTTTGAGGCAATTGTATAGGATTCAGAAAACCAATGTCCCAGATCAATCATCTTGCATCTTTCACAACAAAAAGGTCTAAACTCAGAGGAGTAATAATCAAACTCTGTTTTACATTGACCGCATTTAATAATGATCTGCTTCTTCAACTCTATATTTCCTATCTGCCTTTACGAGGTCCCAGTATAACTGATCCAAATCCAATTGGGGAAGATTTGAACTGAACTTATGTTCATCAATACTAGCAATTCGTTGCGTACCTGTAACAGCATTTACTAGCCATGCTGCATCAGCGCTTTGAAGTTCAACCAATTTATATTGACCAACTTGATTAATATTCTTTGTTGAATTCAAAATAAGATTAATCGTTATTCCATGCAGTATATATCTAGAAGCGGCCGGTGTGAAAAGCTGCTCATCTTTAACCCAAACGATATTAGAAGCTGTTGATTCTGCGACAAAACTTTCTTCATCTAGGTACAAAAGGTCATCAAAACCCTGAGCTCTTTCTTCATCTCTAATTTTCATACGTTCAGTGTAGTCTCCAAACTTTAGCCAAGAAGGAGCATGTCTATCGATCTGTCTTTGTTTAGCTATAGCTAGTTTTAATGACGGCTCATCCTCATAACAATGAATCGGTCTTAAGTTAAAATCGAACTCACCAATATCGAATAAATCAATTCTTAAAATATGCCCTGGATTTGCCTTTAGGAGTTGGCAGACTTTTACAAGTAGAGATTTTT
>CAYGQW010000154.1:0-6578 GCA_964352175.1 uncultured Halobacteriovorax sp. | reverse complement strand
ATTTTTGGTCAGGCTCGCCCGGTAATTTGAAATGTTTCCAAGAATTTACCAACCTTTGCCAATGAGACTTCCAAAACAAGGGAAAACCTTGATCTTCTCGAAGAGTTGTAAATGCTAGCTTTGTCGCCACGCCATCTCCATGGTACTTATAATTCTATGGATAAAACTATCACATTGATCGGCTTTGGTAACCAAGCGACTGCCTGGGCTCTTAACTTACGAGACTCTGGTTGGGACGTTCAAGTCTGTCTCAAAAATAATAGCCCATCGATTGAAAAAGCAAAGAAGCTTGGTTTTAAGATTGCGACACTCCAAGCTGCAGCCAAAACTATTGGTAATTTTGTTAACTTAACTCCAGATCATCTTCATCATGAAGTTCTTGATGGGATAAAGTTTCAATCAGGCTCAAGACTTATTTTTGCCCATGGTTATTCAGTTGAGAGCAAATCAATCAAGCATGATAACTATAATGCAGAAATTCTTTTATTCGCTCCTAAAGCAATTGCCAGTGAACTTCGCTTTCTTTACGAGACAAAAGGAAAGCTTGCAGCAATTTATTCAACTGAATTTTCAATGGAAAAAGAAAAAGCTAAGCAGTGGCTTTTTGAATTGGCCCAAGCTTTAGGCATCAACGCTGGTCCCTATCCTGCCAGCTTTGAAGATGAAACTAAGGCTGACCTTTTTTCAGAACAATCTATTCTTTGTTCTGTTCTTCCCCGCGCGGCAGAAATGAGCTTTAGACTCCTTCGCTCAAAGGGTATTAGTGAGGAACTAGCCTACTTGGAATGCTGGTACGAAATGAAACTCATTGCCAATACTTTGGTGAAAATGGGACCAAACGAGTTTTTTAAGCTCATATCTCCCAACGCCTTGTTGGGAGGATATAAAGCTGAAAAACTGCTTTTTGACAAAGCGTATCAAAACAAATTAGAAACTCTTTTTGAAGATATTGATCGGGGAACTTTTTACAAACAAGCGAATGAGACTGATTTTGCAGTTTTAAGAGACACTATCGCCCAAGAATGGCAGCATAGTGGTTTGCAACAGACCCATCAGAAGTTAAAACAGCAATTGTTTGAGGATTTAATATGAATGCCCTAACGACCAGACAAATTAGAAAGAGAAAAATTTCTAGAGGTGCTGACTCACTTCAAATGCTGACTTGTTATGATTTTCAAACCGCCTCTATGTTGTCTCAAACATCAATCGACCTCATCCTTGTTGGTGATTCATTAGGCAATGTCGTTTTAGGTTACGATACAACAGTGCCTGTAACTATTAATGACATGATTACTTTTGGTAGCGCCGTTAAAAGAGGGGCTAAAGAAAAGTTTGTAGTCGTTGATCTCCCGTTTGGAGCCACCGCCACTTTTGATGACGGAATTAAAAATGCTGTTGAGCTGTTTCGTGCCACTGAAGCAGAGTCTCTAAAAGTAGAAGGCGCAAGTGACCATATTCTCAACCTTATAAGACGCCTGACAGAAACAGGCGTTGCTATCATGGGACATATTGGTCTTACACCTCAATCTGTTCACGAACTTGGTGGTTTTTATACTCACGGAAAGACAACTGATACCGCTCATAAATTACTTGAAGAAGCATTAAAACTAGAAGCTGCTGGCGCCTTTGCCATCGTTTTAGAATGTGTTGATGCGACAACTTCAGCTCTAATTACAGAAAAGTTATCAATACCAACCATTGGAATTGGTAGTGGCGAGCAAGTCGATGGTCAAGTTCTAGTTCTTAACGATCTGCTTGGACTAGGTGGCAATACTACGCCTAAGTTTGTTAAGCCTGTTGCGAATCTTTTTGAAACAAAGATGAATTTAATTGAATCGTATCTGCAACAAAATCGTGAACAAGCAAAAACTAGAATGCCCAAGAACGCTCCAGCTCAGTAATCATGATGGAACTCATCCTAACCTTTGATATCGGAAACACTAACCCACATGTGGGCTGGTTTGTTGATGGTATTCTAAAACAAGTTACCAAACCTGCAGAAGTTACAGAACACACCATTGATGCAGTCGGTGCCTCAAAAGTTTGGGCCATTACTTCTCAAGTCGGAAAAGACTTTGAACACTCTTGGCTTAATCCTGTCGAAGTTATGGAGTGGCGAACATTTAAAGATTTCTTAAAGATGCCTTTCAAGTACGCTGGAACTTTAGGCGCAGATAGGCTCGTCCAAGTATATTATTTGCACCATGAAAGAAAAGAAGTTCAAGCTCTCGTGGACGCAGGAACATTTACAACAATCGATCTTATCGACTCCGAAGGTCATCAAGGAGGCATCATCCTGCCTGGGCTTGATACCTATTTAGATATTTTTAAAATGAAGGGAGCTAAGCTTCCACGACTGACACTGGATCAAGTTAACTTTGAAGCAGACCCTAATTTAAACGCCCTTAATACTTATGATGCCATCGCTGAAGGATACAAATTTTTAATGCATAAAGTTTCACAAGAACTTAACGCTAAGAATGTGCATAGCATTATTATTACCGGAGGACACGGAGAAGGTCTTAAATCCTTGTTTCCAGGCTCAATTATAGAACCCCACCTCATTCATGAATCCCTCCATTTTTGTCTCAAGCAAGCGCGAGAACTAGGAATAGTGTAGCGTTTATGCGATTCTCGCGTTCATGAATATCATTGTCGCCGTCAGTGGATCAATTGCCAGCTACAAAGCTTTTGATGTGGTTCGCGGATTAACAAAAACAGGTCATAAAGTCAGAGTTATTTTAACTCAAGGTGCTCTCGAGTTTGTAAAACCTGAAGTATTTAAACACTTAGGAGCCGAATTTGTTTATCTGGCTCAAGATGATCATCACCCAAGTTCTGATAAGTTTGAAGGACTTGATTCATCACAAGTTTTACATATTGCGCTTGCTCGTTGGGCACAGAAATTAATAGCGGCACCACTTACAGCCAACTCTCTTAATAAACTTGGGCAAGGCTTAGCAGACGATCTTTTAAGTTGTTTGTTTTTGGCCCTAAGTCCGGAAATTCCAAAGCTACTATTTCCAGCAATGAATCCCGCCATGTGGGAAAACCAAATCGTAAAAAAGAGTCGATCAACTCTAAGCCAAATGCCAATGACCTACCTACACTCAACACTTAGTGGGGAAATGGTTTGTGGTGAAAATGGTGATGGAAAACTAGCAACTGTTGAAGAAATCTTGGCCTTAACTCAAAGCTTTA
Organism: uncultured Halobacteriovorax sp.; assembly: GCA_964352175.1. Taxonomy (GTDB): domain Bacteria; phylum Bdellovibrionota; class Bacteriovoracia; order Bacteriovoracales; family Bacteriovoracaceae; genus UBA4207. The sequence continues at coordinate 3,377 of CAYGQW010000154.1, read as the reverse complement.
GAGATCAACCACGTACGAGTAAAGTCCTTATCACTACTGGTGCAACCATCGCACCACTAGACCCGGTTCGCTTTCTTACCAATAATAGCTCAGGCGAAACTGGTTATTGGTTGGCGGTTGAAGCATTAAAAATGGGTTTTCAAGTTCATTTGATTGCCGGTGAAAAAGCGACATTAAAACTGAACCTTTTAATCGATCATCCTCGTTTTAAACTTGAGAGAGTACAAACGACTGAACAAATGCTCGCAGCAGTTTTAAATTCATTTAATGACTGTAAGGCTTATATTTCAAGCGCTGCGATTGGTGATATTTCGTTTAAAACTCAAAACGAAAAAATTAAAAAAGATAAGATCACCAATATATTATCAATTACGCAAGCTCCAGACATTTTAAAAACTGTCCTACAAAAAAGAAAAGCAAGCCAAATCATTGTTGGATTTGCCGCTGAAACAGATTTAAGTCTGCCAATACTGTACAAAAAGTGGAGCGATAAAAAAGTTGATCTTTTAGTCGGAACTAAAGTTGGTTTTAGTGAAGGCTTTGGAGATAAGACTGCGAAGTATCTCTTTTATAGAGGAACTGAATCAGCTGACTTTGAAGGAAGTCTCTCTAAATTAGAATTGGCCAAAAAAATTATGGAATTAATAGATTATGATCAAACTCATAGCGTCCACGTCTGAATTTCTTGAGTGGAGAAGCTCTTATAGCGGCTACCTTGGTCTGGTTCCTACTATGGGTAACTTGCACCAAGGTCATTTAAATTTAGTAAAAAAGTCCTTAGAAGAAAATGACACAACAGTCGTTACTATTTTTGTTAATCCAAAACAGTTTGGTCCCAACGAAGACTTTAATCAATACCCCAGAACACTTGAAGAAGATCTAGAAAAGCTATCTACGTTAAAAGGCCAGATCATGGTCTTTGCTCCAAAAGATACTCAAGAAATTTACCCAGAGGGGTATGCGACTGAGATTGCTCTACCTTCAATTTCTAAAATCCTTTGTGGTCACTCTCGTCCAACGCACTTTGCAGGTGTGACAACAGTCGTTTATCAACTCTTTGCACTTGCAGCTCCTGATCAAGCTTACTTTGGGCAAAAAGATTATCAACAAGTAAAAATCATTGAAAGAATGACTATCGATTTACGATTGAAAATTGATATTAAGACGATACCTATAGTAAGAGATACTGACGGCTTGGCAATGTCTTCAAGAAATCAGTATTTGAGTGCTGAACAACGCATTAAGGCGCTCCTCTTACCTCAAACAATTGAAACGCTGACAAATTCCTTAAAAGAGGAAGGGTTAAAAGCAACTCTGTCATGTATCAAAGATATTATTAAAGACCCTATGTGGGACTATCTAGAGGTTTTACATGCTGAGACCTTGCTGCCACCTAAAGAGAGTGATAAATTTCTAGTCCTTGCTGGTGCAATATTCATGGGAAAAACTCGCCTTTTAGACAATAGAGTTGTGGAGCTTAATGTTAGATAACGAATTTCATATTAATATAGAATCACAAGCGACATTAGTTTCCCTGGTTACTCCTCTGCTTGAAGAACACAGAACGATTCAGGAAAGTCAAAGATCACTTACTGAATTAAGAGAGCTTCTTAGAACCCTTGGCATTAAGGCCATGAGTGAAATTATTCAAAATAAAAAGACAATTGATGCCGCAACTTTTCTAGGTTCGGGAAAACTTGAAGAAATCGCCAAGCAGGCTAAAGAGGAAGGTTCAGACCTTTTGGTTTTCGACTTTGAACTTAAAGCCTCTCAAGTTAGAAATATTCGAAAGATTACCGGTATGTCAGTGATCGATCGCGTTCACGTTATTCTGGAAATCTTTGCCCGCCATGCCAGAACTAGAGAAGCAAAAATTCAGATTGAAATTTCCCGCCTACAATATCTACTTCCGCGACTGATGGGGTTTTGGTCTCACTTAAATCGTCAGCGTGGTGGTGTAGGTGTACTTGGTGGTGAAGGTGAAAAACAAATCGAGCTAGATCGACGTATTATTCGTGATCGAATTGAATTTCATAAAAAAGAATTGGAAACGATTAAAAAGTCGCGCGAACAACAAAAAAAGAAGCGTCAAAACAAAGCTGTAACTGCGGCTTTAGTTGGATATACGAATGCAGGTAAAAGCTCACTTATGAATCGTATGTGCCGTGTTTCAATCCTAGAAGAGAATAAGCTTTTCGCAACACTCGACTCTACTTTCAGGACGCTAAACCCTGACACTCATCCACCAATGATTTTGATCGATACAGTGGGTTTCATTTCCAATCTTCCAAATACTTTGATTGAAGGTTTTAAAACGACTTTGGAATCAGCCCTGGAAGCCGATCTGCTTATCATTGTTGCTGATATTAGTGATCCACATTTTGAAAAACAGCTACAGGTAACTAGAGAAGTTTTAACTGAGCTAGGCGTAAGTGATAAAGAGCAACTCATCGTCTTTAACAAAAAAGATCTGCTCAATGATCCAATTAAAGAAAAGATCATCAAAAGAAGTCATGCGGGCTCTTTTGTTGTGAGCTCATTTAACACAGATGATATTAAAGCTCTTAGAAGCCATGTTATTAATTGGTTCTTAGAAAAACAAAACAAGTACGATCTTTTCGTTCCTTATGAGGACGGCGAAACCCATTCCATTATCGCAGGAAAAACCAATATTCTCTCAAGTCACAATCATGAAAAAGGAATCTTCTACAGGGTAAGGGTACCGTCATTTATCTTTGACTCCTTACGCTTGAATAACTTCATCTTGGCACCTGACAGTGAGATCTATTCTCAGGTCGACCTCAGTTCATCAGGTAGTAATATTTAAACCAGTAAGAGCCAAAAACAATCACTAAACTTATCGAGAAATTAAAACAAAACTCTACAAACTCTCGATGGTCCAACTGTCTACTCCATTTCTTGCGAATGTTTCAATGATCAGTATCCATCGGCATCTCAGTTGATTCTCTCAACCATTTTTTACAATTTAGTTCTGTAAAGCTTTCGTGATGTTTGCCACTAAATCAAATGGACCTAGTGGCTTTTCTAGAGTGGCCACAATCGAGCCGAGATCAAGTTTTAGCGTGTCGGGCTGACCCGTCAGAATTAATGGAATCTGCGAGTCTATTGAATTGAAAAAATCATCATCGACAGTCTGTCTATCAACAACCAGAATCGCTGGCTTTAAATCTTCTATAAAGTGGAGACAGTCATGATCAGGATAGCTAAAAAATTCAAATCCCGCGCCGTTTACGGCCTTTTCCATTAAGTCTCTTAAAAATTTTTCTTTCTCTATGTAGATAACCACCTTCTTTTGCATGAAGTCTCCCAATAGCTGATGGTTTTTTGTTAAAGCGATGGTACAGTTTGGTTATGTC
>CAYGQW010000153.1:3240-7614 GCA_964352175.1 uncultured Halobacteriovorax sp. | reverse complement strand
AGAATAAAATCGGAGCCAAAAAGATTCCAGTTGTGGTCAATGTGCTACCATTCAACTAGTTAAAGTCTGTAAAAAAATCACATTCAGGGCCTAAGCCTCCCAAAATATGTCCGAACCTGCTACAACCTTTGAAACCACGCTTACAGGAAGGACATCCATATGCGCACATCTCGACGATTACTCGCCGCCTTAGTTCTATTACTTTTAGTTTCACCTGCTTGGGCTGATCTTCCGGACGAAATTAATCATCCACCATATCAAGCTGCCCATGCCTCAGCACAAGTTAATACTGCTACTCGCGCTGAGCAGCTAGCTGATGCACGTGAAAGGCAAGAGCAAGCCACAGTAAGTCTTCAGCGACTGACTCAACAAAGAGGCCAGCTTGAAGCGGAAAGAAGTACAGGTGTTGCTGATCAAGGACGACTTGAAAATGAAATACGAGCTCTTGACCAAGCAATTGCTAATGAGCAAGCCGCTGTAGCCAGTGCCGAAGAACAAAGAAGAGCATTATCGGCTCAACGTGAAGGTGTTCTAAGGCAACGTGAAGGTGTTGCCCGTGAGTTAAACGCGGCAAGCTCACGTCTTCAAAACTTAGAAAATGAACTTCGTTTAAGACTTGCTGATAGAGATCGTGCTGTTTCAAGACTTGAGAGTGCTCGCTCTCAAGGTACGCGCCTTTCACGTGAGCTTGAACAAACAGCGAATGAATTACGAGCTGCTGAAAGAACACTAGAAAGCCTTGAAAATGAAGGTCGCCAAGCACAACAACAAATACCAGTTCTTGAACGTGAAATTCAACAAACAGAAAGACGTCAGGCTCAAAAGCAAGAGCAAGTTCGCGTTGCTCGCCTTGAAGTTGCTAAGGCTCAAAGAGAGCTGGCTCCTGCCCAGGCTGAATTTCAAGCGGCTAAAGCAGATCTAAAAGTTGCTGAAGATCAGTATGCACCGATTGCCGGTCAAATTGCTGAGCTTAATAATAAGATCAATAAGGCTCAGGCTGATAAGTCGAAATTAGAAAGAGAAATACAATCACTTGAACAACAGCTAGCTCAGATGAATGCAGCTAGAACTCAATTACAAAATCAAATCACACAAAAAGAAGCACAACTCACACAAGCAAAAAAGAATTTAACTGATATAAACGCTAGCATCACAGAAAAGCAAACAAGTCGTGATGCCAAAAACCTTCAAGTTGAAACGCTTGGAGAGGAATTAACTGCTCTTAGAGCAGGAGCTCAAAATCCTGCAACTCAAAGAAGAATCCAGTCTTTAATGCTTCAAAGACGCACTCTTCTTAGAGAAGTTGCTGTTCTTGATCGTGAAATTGCTCAAGCAAAATCTGAGCAGTCAGGTCTTCAAGCTCTAGTGACTAATATTGAAGCGGAACTTCCAAGTCTTCGCACTCAACTGGCAAACACTGCACCTCGTGGTGGAGAAATTCAACAGCAAATTAATGGCAAGAAACAAGAGGTAAAAGCTCTTAACCAATTGATGAAGGCTGATCGTGATGCAATTGCAGCTTTAGAAACTCAATCTCCGGCTCTTCGCCAAAGAATTCAAGTTGCAGGTGTTCGAGTTCAAAATGCTAAAAACAATGTCGATCAAATTAATGCTCGTATTGCTAGCAATGAGCGAGAAGCCGAACAAGGTTTAGCTCGTGTGCAAGAACTTGGACGTGAAATTGCCCAAGCCCGAGCTCAAATAGAACGAAATCAAAGAACAATGGAAGAAAATCGCAGACGTATTACTCGTCTTAGACCTGAGCGTGATCAACTGGCTGCTCGTGCCGGAACTCTTGCTAGAAACCTTGATGGTGTTGAGCGTGATATTCGCGTGCAAGAAAATGAAGTTTCAAGAATGCAGGCAACGGTTGCACAGGTGGCCCAGGATCGTGATCGTCAAGCACAGCAGACTGGAGAAATCGCAAGTGAAGATCAACGTCTTGCTCAAGCGATTGCTGGTCTCGAACAGCAAATTGATAATACAACTCGTAGTATTCAAGCAGCTCAATCAAGAATTGCAGCGAATTCACAAGCAGCAGAGCAAGCTGATCAAAGTGTTCGCTCTATTGTTTCAAGAAGAAGTGAGCTTGATCGCGAAATTCCTGGCGTCATCGCCGAAATTGGTCGCGCGAATAGTGACCTTAATGCAGCTAGCTCTAGTGTTCGCTCTAGTGAGCAAGCTCTTGCAGGGGCAACTCAAGCAGAAGCACGCGCTCTTGCTGAGTTTCAATCAAGACTACAACGTTATAACTCTGAGCTAGCTAAGGCAGAATCGCTTGGAAGTAATCAAGCAGCAAGTGTTGCCAGAACTCAAGGTTCAAATGCTGGTCAGGGTTCTGCACTATCAACTGCAAATACAAACGCAACCCGCGTTGGTGAGATTCGTGCAAGACTTGATGGTAAGCTCCGTGGCTTATTAACAGGTAAAGAAGAAGGTTATGCTACTGGTCTTGATGCTGGGTTGAACTCAGCAGCTGATCGCCAAGAAGCTTTAAGACTTGGTGATGAAGCTGGTTCAAGTGCTGCAAGACAAGAAGCGAAAGAGACAACACTCCCAGAATCATACCGTTCAACTTTAAGCTCAATCCTATCAAGCCTTCCAAAGAGCTCGTTCCTAAAAGATTTAGTAAAGAGATTTGATCTTGAAGAGACGATTAAGCAAACTCAAGAGGAAGTAAATCTTTGGAAAGATCCAGCTAGAAACCTTTCTCTCTCTGCTTATGCTTATTCAAATCCATCAGTACCAGTAGATCGTTCTACTAAGAATTGCTCTGGTGTTTATAAAGGTGTTCGTGAGTTTATCCAAGCTTGTGACCAAGCTTTTGATCGCTCATTTACTTCGAACTTCCAAAGTTCTCATAGCTCAGCTTTTGCTGGTAAATATGACGGAGCTTACGCTTCAACATATGCCGAAGTTTTCCAAACTAGAAGAAATGATCTTTATAAAGAGAATTTTGACCTAGCTTATGCACCCAAATATAACGAGGGACTAATTGAAGGTAAGCGTAGAATTCGTGAAACTTCATTCGAAGAGGGAAGAGTTGCTGGCTATAACAGAACTATTCCAGTAGCAAGAGCCCAAGCTCAAGCTCAAGGTCAAGCTGAAGCGCGTGAGTTCGTTGCTAATAACGCTGTTGTTAGATCAAGAAATAGTTTTGATGGAGCACTTTTAGCAACTTCAAGAGCAGAGCAAGGTAAAGATCTAGGGATTACATTAAAAACTGCTAACTTCGGTGGCAAAGCTTCAGCTAGAGGTGAGTCAACTGCCAAGATTGAAGTTCTTTCAAATAATGCTCGTGTTAAAGATTCTACAATCGCGATACCTGCAGTGGCTGCTAAAAAACAAGCTGATTTAGCTAATTTGATTAATCTTCAAGTTGCCGATACGGCAGTACCAGGTGACCAAATCGTTGTTCAAGTTAAGCTGACTCACAAAGGTGATGCTTACAGTTCAAAGTACGAAGAAACTCTTCGTGTTGGTGTTGAAGTTGTAGCGAACCCAGAAGTTGGATCAAGCCTTGATTATGATCGTGAACCGAACCTTAGGTTATTGTTTGGTTATAAAAAGCATGACGTAAAAGTTAGTCTTGTTGGTCTACGTCCCTACGTTCCTGGTTCGTACTCTGTGAAACTTATCCCTGCTAGCGAAGCTGATGCTGAGATGCTGGAAATCACAAAATCTGAAGAAGGTGTAGGTGTCTTAGATCGCGGTGAGAGTAGAGAAGTTGTCCTTGAGTACAAAATGAATAAGAAAGCTAAAGATCAAACTGTCACAATGAAAGCTGTTATTAGCTATGACGGTGAAATTTTAAAAGAAGAGCTTATTCAAGTTAAGCCTCAGTAAGAATTAAAATAAATAAAGTGAATTAGAGCCCGACGAAAGTCGGGCTTTTTACATTAAAAGCTTTAAGTTATTGAAATTTAGACACGAAGCTACTTTATATACCTAGATTAAAGACCGATAAGTTCCATATGAAATTTCAAAACTTATTAGTCCTAATATTATTAGTCTGTTTTTCAAAGCAGACTTTTGCCAAAAGAGCTCTAAGATTTAATGAGAGTGATATAATTTTCAGAAAGAGTTTAGATGAAGCATATCAAAGATTTGGTAAAATTTATGAACCCTACAGGGCTGAAAATAGTAACTTTGATCGAACTGAAGCAACTCAATTACAAATTTTACTAAGTTTGACTGATATGGCAGTAATTGAAAAAGTTGTACTCTTAGAGTTTATTGGAAAAATTCATGAAGGAGAAATTGATCGAGATACTCCTCACAAAGATTATTATGATGAAATTTTAGCTGAGCTCGAAGCTCTAGAAGTTTCCAAGCGTATTATAAAAATAAAAGAAGACGTTATTAAAGGAATTA
>CAYGQW010000153.1:0-3230 GCA_964352175.1 uncultured Halobacteriovorax sp. | reverse complement strand
GCTTGGTTGGTTGCCGCTAGAAATAACAATGTCAAATCAGTTATGAATGAATATGGACGCTGGGTTCATCCAGGTACGTCAGCTGGTGATAAGATCTTTTACGAGCTCTATACCAGTTATATTCGAAATGTCTTTAAAGAAGAAAATCCAGAGAGCCTAGAAGCAATTAGTAGACATCTATGCGTTTTAGTTTTTTAATCTTAATTGCTACTGAATTTTAGTTGAGATTATAAGAATTGGCTCCACTGGCACATTTGAATAATCACCTCTTGTATTTGTTGCTACCTGACGAATGCGATCAATAACATCCAAACCTTTAATGACTTTTCCAAAGACACAATAGCCCCAGTTATTTTCATCTTTATAATCCAATCTTTGGTTATTAACAGTATTGATATAAAATTGAGCTGTGGCAGAATGTGGATCAGCAGTTCTGGCCATAGCGATAGATCCTCTAAGATTACTTAGTTTATTATTCGCTTCATTTTGTATTGGTGGACGTGTTGGAACTTCTGTCATGTCTGGCTTATGGCCACCACCTTGAATAACAAAATCCTTAATCACTCGATGAAAAATCAAACCATTGTAAAATCCATCCTCAATATATTGAACAAAATTCTTAGTCGTAATAGGTGCCTTTGCATCATTAAGTTCTATGAGAATCTCACCCTTTGAAGTCACCATTGAAACTTGTGTCGCAGCCACTAGGTTTAAGGAAAATAAGAAGATAGGTAGGAGTTTTAACATGGTGATGCCTTTCTTAGTTGATTAAGCTAAAAGCCTAGGTCATTTAAGATGCATCTTCAATGATTGTAATTTAAGTCTCATAAAATCAAGCGTTTAGCATGTATCATTTTTCTATCTTCGAGTATCTTAATTCCCGAATGTGCTAAAAACCTCTTATGAAAAAGCTGGCCTTAATAACAATATTTCTCAATATCGTGGTCACTGATATCTATGCTGCTCGCTGTATCGCCCATAGGGGATACTTCGCTGAAGTCAGTGAGAATTCAATTGGATCAATCCAAGCGGCTTTAGCTGTTGGTGCTGATGGGGTTGAGTTTGATGTTCGCCATACCAGTGATGGCATTCCAATTTTATTACATGATGAAACTTTTGATCGAGTGATCTCAGACGATTCTTCTTTTTGTCGACGAGGTGTTCCTGTATCTGAAATGAGCTGGGATGAAATTAGTGAAAACTGTCGATTAAAAGATGGCCAAAATTTTTCAAGACTTGATGAAGCTCTTCAAGTCTTTGCAGGAACAGATCATCTTGCCTTTGTTGAAGTTAAGGATTATCCATCAGAACTTTTTATAGAATTAATTAAAAATAGTGAGTTAGACTTTGAGCAAATTCGTTTTATATCCTTTAAGACTAAATATTTAAGAGTCTTAAGACGAAAAATGAAAAAGATTAAATCTCTACGATTAAGCCGATTCGTTCCATTTTTTCAATTTAGACGAGGAATGAATGTTGATGCGCCTTTGAGAAAATACACACTTTTTAGCAGAGTTTTTGGGCAAGAAAGTGGTGTGTGGACGATTAACGATTCGAAAGCGTTGCAAGAAATTCATCAAAAGAAAATTGATTTTATAACTACAGATCAAATTAAGCAGTGTTTGCAAGCGAAATAAATTGTAGTGATTTTAATTAATGCAGAAGATCTTCAAAAAAAGCACCACGATTCGAGACTACATCACGAAGATGAATTTCTAAAATCCATAGGTTGGGTCTTGGTGTTTCAGCGTGATCCGGAAGCCCACCTTTAAAATGAAGGGCGTGAGGAAAATCTCCTAGACGATGGCCGTCCATATCAAGATTTAATTGATAACCGCGTTTTTCAGCCGCACGAGCAGCAAAAGCGTATAGTCCAGGGCCTGAAAGATTTTTCTCTTTCCAGGCATTAGCTGTTTCATTGAAAACATCCTGGCAGGCTTTGGCCAAATCATTTTTTTTACTTTGTCCGCAAACAAAAGTTTCACCGTAATCACCTTCGTGATCATCAATGACGGGGCCAATATCAAAAAAGAAAACATCACCGTTTTTAATTTTGATATCAGGTTCAGATATTTCTCTAAATGTTTTAAGTGTATTGACTCCAAAGCGTACTTTGGTTGGGTGCCAAAGTTTTTGTGAGCCATTTTTTTTAAAGGCAGACTTTAAGAGCTCATGTGCCAGATCTTCGCTCATGCCTTCAGTGATTTGTGCAGCTACTTCTTGAACAATCGAAATCGCAGCTGATCTAGCTTTTAAAAAAGAATCGAGATTGAATTTCTCGCCAAGATTTTCGTTAGGAGAGATCACCATCACTTCCAAGTAATTCATCGGCCAATTGACTTAGACGAATATTTTCACGATTAACGATATAAAAGAATTCAATACCGCGTACTTCTGCTTCAGTCCATTCGCCAAAATATTCATTCCAATCAGGTGTTGCAAAATATGTATCAAAGAACACACCAGCAGAATCAACAATTGCATCTAGCATTTTTTGCGCAGGTGCCTTCCCACTTAAGTCGGCCGAAACCATATAAGTAGTTGGTATACGCTCTGTTTTTTCAGCATCAAAAAAACTAAAAGCAATGATCAGCTCATCAGGATGTGATTCAGCGTGAATATCAAAGCTTTTATTATGCTTTTTACACTCTGGTGCGTAGGTTTGGTTAAGGGTTTTTCTGACACCCGTCGTCCAAGATTCTGGTAGGGTGGTGCCTTTTTTGTCTTCATTTTTTCGATTAATCATAAGCGTTGTATACCTGTAGTTATTTAAAAACGGTAGTACTAGAGTGTAATGATTGGTCATAGGCGAATATTCTTCCTGCTCATACACTCGCCAGATCCAAGATATAATAAATTATTGGAGGATTTATGGCATTAGTTTCAGTGAATCGTATTGCATTTCAGTGGCAAATTGAACTTTGTGATGATCTTGAACTACCCGAAATCGAGAAGATTAGCGCTGATCGAATCGTTTTTAAAAACCCGGTCTCCCACGCACTAGTTTCTCGCCTTGCTCCAGGACGCTTTGTGCTTCGCGTAGCAAAAAGTAAAACGACTTTTCATGATCCAAAAGAATGGTCAGCGGTTGAAAAGAAAGTTGGTTATACACAAGAGGTTATTCTTGAGTGGGCCAGTGCTGCTGAGCGTGCAAATTTTGCAAGAGATCTTCTTGTTGCTCGCACAAGTGAGCTTTTCTCACCAGCCGGCGTATGATTTAATAGAGCATA
>CAYGQW010000152.1:0-7703 GCA_964352175.1 uncultured Halobacteriovorax sp. | reverse complement strand
AGCTATTCTGCTTTTAGGATTAACGATAGCTTTAGCTATAATTAATTTGAAGTATAATATCTTACTCTTTGCATTCAAACCTGAAGTCCAGCTCCCATTCAAGGGCAATGTCATCTTCTTTCTTTTCTTTACTAGGGCCATACCATTTATATATTTATATTTTTGCTTGAGAGATTTTAGTCTGAAATATATTTTCCTAGGCGCACTAATTTTTTCACTTACTGCAATCGGTGTCTTAAGCAGGATGAGTCTATTTATCTACTTTATTGTTGTCTCAATCTTAGTAATCAGAAGCTTTCACTATTGGTCAATTAAACGCTTCTCTTTTAATGTTTTCTGCTTAGCCCTTATATTTGGTTTTGCAACCTATACATCAGTATCCTTATCAACAGGCGCGAGAGAGTACTATTTTAAGCAAAATGGTATTCAAACTCAAAAAGAGAAAGGATCTGAAAAAAACGATGTCAATAATATTTTAGAAAGTTCTCTAAAATCAGACAACCTAAGAACAGTAAAAGAATTAGCACTTGGGCGATGGATAGGAATCGAAGGCGTTATGGCAGTGGAGGCTTACGGCGGCAAAAGCTTTAAGCTCTTAATAGATGGTCTTTCTGAGAAATCATATAATGGTGAATCATTTTTTAATTCGATATCGAGCCCTGCACAGGAAATCAATAGCAATAGTAGAATGGTTTCCACCAGCGTTCCTGGACCAATAGCCTTCTTTTATTATTCTGGTAGCTATATTTTCGTCTTCATGAGTCTTTTGTTAGCCTGTCTTTTTTATATAGCTGTAGAGTTACAGCTGAGCTCTCTTTATAAAAACCTAACAGCTTGCACTACATTTATTATTACAATTCTGTTATTAGACTTCTATCAATTTGGAATTGCACCAATTGCATTTGCTAAGTACCTTTTTTTTACTTTGTTTAGCGTAATAGTTTTTCATCATTTAATGAAATTAGTTGCAGGACGTAAATTATACCGAACTAGATTATATTAACGATCACGACTTCTTTTTTCCAAAAAAGATTTTCTAAACTCTTCTCTAGAATCAGTTACATTTAAGTGTCTAAATCTAGAAAGATATGAGCTATAGTTACTAATAAAATTCTTATCGATACGATGTTTTAAATTCTCTTCAAGCTGTTCAGTCCAAGCATAATAATTACGGGCCATAACTGTACCAGTTTGTTCAAAATAAAATTTATAAGGATATCTTATAAGTCTTTCAGGCTTAAACTGAGACAGCACAAGAACTAGAATAGTTATGATATGAACTGTATATTTAGGCATTTTATTTTTTGTATTGATAAAAATATCAAAAAGGGATTCTCCCCAGATAATTACAAAAAATATAATCATAGATACCTGACGCCACATAAATCTTTCACCAGTGATTTTTGAAATAAACAAAATCGATATAAAGAAAAACAAGGGTTGCTTCCACTTTTTCAAGTAAAGACTAATGACCGTGATCAATATAAATCCTGGACTATCGATATACAGACTCTTAAGCTTCATAAACGCCGTAGCCCAATTCGTGGGATATGAATAGAGTTTATGAAAAGCATCAACTGCATCTGTTAGGTATAAGTTTTCAAATACGGTTGATGTTGTTGGAAAAAAAGGATTCGATGTCTCTATTATATTTCTAAGCAAAAAGGGCATTAGTGCAACTAAGCCGCCAGCTCCTGCAACCCCTATTTGAATTAAGATCTCTTTTAAATTATAGCTCTTTTTAATTTTATTAAAATTTTCAATAAAGATATAAATCAAAATCAGAATCATTGGATATAAATTAGTCATCTTTGCTCCCAGGCCAATACCCAAAAAGAAAAATGTAAAAAATATAATTTTTGTATCGTCTTTAGATTTGTAATACTTATTAAAAAACCTATAGGCTACAAGTGTGCAAAATAATGGAAATGCATCGTTCTTTGCTGTTTTCCAGACCCAATTCATCCCCCTCATTCCTAAAGTTAATATAAGGAGGAAATAGAAATAGTTCATCTTATTCTTAAATAAGTCCCAAATCAGTTTCGGAACAAACAAAAGTCCAATAACTCCACTAAAAAGTTGCCCCCAAACTAAAACTGAATAGTTTAGAAATTCAAATGAAGTCGATTTCAAAGGAGTTAAATAAACATAAAGAGGTTTTAATAAAAGGAATAAAGGGTAAACCAGGTATTCATAATAACTTGCTGTTAACGCTTCTGGATTAATTGTGCTTAATTTAGGACCATCTAAAAAGAGTGCCCACTCCTTTGGTCCTCCTAGATGATAAGTCATTGCATCGATAATAGTTCCTTGACTACTGAGAACTGTAGTACCAATAACTCCGGATAAAATATGTAAAGCACAAAAGATGATCAAATATTTTTCAAATTTTTTAGCATTCACAAAGTAGCTTTTAAAGGAAGAATACTTTTTATTCAGATCTAATTCTCGAAATTTCATAACACTTAAGAATAAACCAATTATGAAAAGTATATAGACCAAAGTAAGGACGACCAAATAAGGCAGTAAAATAGATATGAAACAGAGAATAAAAGAAGAGCTTATAAGACTTTCAAAAAAAAAGTTTTTTTTAGAAATACCAAAATATGAGGCGTAATAAACAATAACTCCCAAAAGAGCCATTAATAGTGAAGTAATATGCAGTGATGACAAATCCAATTGAGATCTCCGTTTAAATACTTTAGATCCACTAAACCCTATTAATTAGTAGGTCTCAATGATTAAAAAATTCTCTTTAGTCCAACTTTTAAATTAAACGTTAATAATTTTATAATTTTTCTAAAATCAAAGCTCAAATCAAAAACAACAAAGGGAGTAATGATGAAGAAAAATGCTAGAAAATAAACTCTTGAATTTAAATACAATGCAGAAGGATCAAATAATGAACGACTTCCGAACACAAAGGAACATGCAGTTAAGAATAAGATTTCTAGAATAATGTGATCAGATTTTCTTAAATAGTTGAACATAAAAATAGCAAAAGGAAAAAATGTTACTAAATTATAATCATAACTGACACCGTTATTAAATGTTGCTATAGCTAAGCATCCAGACCATATAATCCCGATATTTTTTGGGTTTACTTTATAAGAAGCCAAAAACCATAATAACAAGATAACTAAGAACAAAAAGCCTCCCCCAGAAGGGAGAGCTTTTAGTGAATGCGTAATATTCATCAATGGTAAACTAGAGTTCATCCATTTTGGGAGAACATCAAAAATATAAATAAACCACAGATAGGGTGTTATAAACAAAATTATAAGTGTCGAAACTATAAATGATTTAACAACGTCTACATTTTTAACAAAATTTCTAATCAAATTTCCTGACAAAACAATAAGGCCATAGACTGGATATAATTTTGCAAAAACTGAAAATGCTATAAAAAAGCCTGCTTTCCAATGCTTTTTTCTCGAATAAAAAAAATACCCAAGCGACCAGGCTAGTGTGATAAAAAGGTCACTATTCCCCCTTTCCATTAAAAACAAACTAGGTAGCGTAATAAACAAACCCAAACCAAATAAGATAGAAGGTATATTTTTGTCAGACCAAATGTATATAATCGCTAAGAAAGAAATAACGTATAATATTATAAAAAAATAATACGCATAATCGACTGAATCAAATAAACGCGTCCAAGAAAAAAAAACATAAAGCAAAGGTGGATATATATAGGGTCGAGCCTCAAAGTCAGGACACTCAATTGCAGGTGTTTTATAAATAGTTTTAGAATCATCCTTGCAGTGATGAAATCCATATTGATTGCTAAAATCTAGCCCTAAACGATCGTAAAAAGGGATTGTTTTATAGTCTAAAGTACTGATAATCAGAATCAAGAAGTTAAAAAGTATGAATAGTTTTTTATTCATTGATTACTTTTTTTACTTCTCTAATATACGGTGACAATACATCGAGTTTTTCTTTAAATTTAATTAATCTCTCTTCCTTCTTTTGCGACTCCACTGGACTAAATGCTTCTGAAATTTTAACTATAGATTTATTAAGCTGATGAAAAAATATTGCCAACAATAACAGAGAAAGCACCAGCGCTAGTAAAAATGATATTGTTTTTTCAAAAATAATTTTAATGATATTATCTTTTCTAAAAAAAGTAGATGTTCTGGTCAAATCGGGAATCAAATGAAGACAATCAATACTCTCAAGTCTTTTATAATAATTGACCTTTTCTTTTTCTAGCTCAATGAATGCCTCGTCTGAATTTACAGCATCAATATATATACTCAAGGATGGAACGAATAGATTAAATGACTCGGTACTTTGCTGAACTATTACAGGGTAAGCTCTACTTTTGAATTCATTTATGGATATTATTTCGTTCTTCAAGGAAATTCTCCGCTACACGCCCTCAATGCTGAGCAGCATATTTTACACTTACTGAAAGTATTATATCCTTCATAACGCTAATTTTAGAAGTACGATTAGGTATTATTTTGTAGTATTAACAAGAATTGACTCAAGGAAAAGACAATGAGTTCTCCATCAGATTTGAGAAAGACAATTTTAAGAATGGCATTTAATGCTAAATCCGTACACATTGGCTGCTCTTTTTCCATCGTTGAAATTGTACATACTCTTTATTCAAACTACATAAATATAGATAAGTTAAAAAATCGTTCCCAAGACAGAGATTACCTCTGCCTTAGTAAGGGCCATGGAGTAATGGCTGTTTATGCGAATTTATATGAAATTGGTCTTATATCTGAAAGTGAAATTGAGAATTACTTTAGTGACGGATCTAGTCTTACAGGTTTAGCTGACTCACATGTTCCAGGAATTGAAGTCTCAGGCGGATCACTCGGCCAAGGAATTACAGTTGCTACAGGTATTGCGATGTCAAAAAGTCTTGATAAAGATCAATCCAAGGTTTTTTGTATAGTTGGTGACGGTGAACTAAATGAAGGAAGTGCATGGGAGTCAATAATGATTGCCGCTCATCGAAAACTGAATAATTATATTCTTATTGTTGATGCTAATAGCTTTCAAGCAATGGGACGATGTGAAAGTGTACTTAGCATGGAATCATTTAAAAACAAGTTTGAAGCTTTTAATTTTGAAACCTTAGAATGTGATGGTCACAATCTAGACGAAATCAATTCTTCACTTACGACTCTAATAAAAAGTAAATCGAACAAACCAAAAGCTTTAATAGCTAGAACTATTAAAGGCAAGGGAGTCTCTTTTATGGAAGATGACAATATTTGGCACTACACCAGACTAGATAATGAAACTTATGAAAAAGCACTAAGTGAGCTGAAATAATGAGAGATATTATATCTAGCTTTTTAGCTACAAAGGCTGCTTCAGACAAAAACTTCTATGTTCTCTCAGGAGATCATGGCTATGCCTTGTTTGATGAAATTAGAAGAAAGGCTCCTGATCAATTTATAAATACTGGCGTTACAGAACAGGCCATGATCGGTGCTGCTGCTGGTATGGCAAAGACTGGAAAGCAAATAGTTGTCTACGGTCTAGCATGCTTTATACCTATGCGTGTTTTAGAATTTATTAAAATGAATATTTGTTATGAAGGGCTTCCAGTCATTATTCTTGGAGATGGCGCAGGGACGGTTTACACAACATTAGGTGCAAGTCACCAGTGCGGAGAAGATATTGCCTGCCTAAAAACATTACCAATTAAAATCTACTCACCTGCTGATAAGTATGAAATGAAACTATGTCTTGAGGAAGCTTCTTCTTTAAATTATCCAAGCTATATAAGAATTGGAAAATCTGACAGGCCTGACGTACACTCAGTTGATAGCCTTTCAAGTTTAAAAACTAATTTACCAATAAGAACCTCAAGTAATAAAACTGCTATTTTTGCAACAGGCTCAATGGTAAGTACTGGACAGGAAATTGCCAAGCAACATGATCTTTCGCTGTTTTCATGTCCAACTCTAAGTTATTTTAATGCATCAGAATTTTTAGATAATATTAAAAACTTTGATAATATTGTCACAATTGAAGAGCATTCTGTTTATGGGGGTCTTGGATCAATATTGTCAGATCTGATTTCGGAAAACGGTTTAAACACTCGCCTACACAAATTTGGAATCACTGAATATTTCACCAAAGGGTGCGGTAGTTACGAATATGCGATTAAGTTTCATAAGCTTGATTTAAATTCAATATTGCACTCTATGAAAGAAAAAGGTCTTATTTAAGTTATGAAGAAAATTAGTATCGTTTCCCCCTGTTTTAATGAAGAAAAAAATCTTGAACTCGTCTACAATGAGGTCAAGACTCAGTTCCTTCAAAATCTTCCAAACTATGAATATGAGCATATCTTTATTGATAACTGCTCAACAGATAATTCATCTGAAATATTAAGAACAATTTCTTCAAATGACTCCAATGTTAAAGTTATTTTAAATAGTCGAAATTTTGGCCATATTCGATCTCCAGTCCATGCATTGTTTCAGGCAACTGGGCATGCAACAATCCTACTGGTATCGGACTTACAAGACCCACCAGAGCTTATTCCTCAACTCGTTAAGAAGTGGGAGGATGGAAATAAGATTGTTGTGGCGATAAAAAAAGAAAGTGAAGAGTCTGCCCTCATGTTCGCCATCAGAGGAATTTACTACAATCTCATCAACAAAATATCAGAAACTAAATTAGTGAAGAACTTCACAGGCTTTGGTCTATATGATCAAAAAGTTATAGAAGTCTTAAAGCTTTTTGATGATCCTTACCCTTATCTTAGAGGACTGATTTTTAAAGTAGGCTTTAAGTCTGATCAAATTTATTATGTTCAACCAAAAAGAAAAAGAGGTATCACAAGTAACAACTTTTATTCCCTCTATGACATGGCGATGCTTGGTATTTGCTCACATTCAAAAGTGCCACTAAGAGTTTTTACTATTTCCGGCTTTATTTTAGCGTCACTATCGCTAATAGCTTCAGTCATCTACTTAATTTTAAAACTGGCATTCTGGAACTCTTTTCAATTAGGACTTGCCCCCCTAATTATTGGCGTCTTTTTGTTTTCATCGGTACAACTATTTTCCATAGGTATTATTGGTGAATATATTGCACTTATTCTAACTAAAGTAACAAAAGAGCCTCTCGTCATTGAAGAAGAAAGAATTAACTTCTAACTCTTTCTGCTCAAGCTCACCAAGTTTTCCAAGGTGCAGTAGACTTGGCCCACATGTCATTTAGTTGATTTTTATCTCGAAGTGTATCCATACACTTCCAAAATCCATGATGCTTATATGAATAAAGCTCACCACTTTTGGCCAATAATTCTAAAGGTTCTTTTTCGAAAATGGTGCTATCACCTTCAATTGTATCGATAACAGAAGGCTCGCATACGAAAAACCCACCATTAATCCAGGCGCCATCGCCTTTTGGTTTTTCAAGAAAAGTTGAGACTTTATTATTGTCCTCAATTTTCAGTGCACCAAACTTACCTTCAGGTTGTATCGCTGTCATGGACAACTTTTTCCCGTGACTATTATGAAACTTTAAAAGTTCTTTAATATTAACATCTGAAACACCGTCGCCATAAGTTAAGAAAAATGGTTCATTTCCAATATACTCTTTCGCTCTTTTAACCCTTCCACCAGTCATTGTATCTAACCCAGTTTCAAGTAGTGTGATCTTCCAGTTCTCTGAGTAGTTATTGTGAACTTCAATTGATTTTTTAGCAGTATCAA
>CAYGQW010000151.1:0-7718 GCA_964352175.1 uncultured Halobacteriovorax sp. | reverse complement strand
CACACGTATATCACCTAATGGCGACTGGTACTCTAGCTTTCTAAGTCTGTGATCTTCGTTTCCAAAAAGTGCAGTCACACTTTTCAAATCAACATTCCAGTACAGCTCCCCAGCTTCTCTTTTTAAGCTTACATTACCAGCGTCCCTATACATGGGAGAGCTTAAGAGATCGTTGACCAGTACTTTTTTCTCTTGGTCCTCTGGATCGAGCGGTGAAACAAGCTCTTCATCGTTCTGCCTCTGTTCAAGAAAGTTTTTATACCGATGATAAAGTGCAACTTTTTCTTTTGACATTAACTCTTTGTTAGAAATAAACCCTTGAGAGTATTTACTAAGAATGTTTTTCAAAACATTTGCATCATTTAGAACGAGAACACTCATTAATCCGTAAAAAATACCTCTCTCCAGTGATGAGTCACTGTCGACAATCTTTTTTAAGTCGGGAAGGTATTTTGAACTCTTAACATCTGATTCTTTTAATGATTGATCTTGATAGCTAACTTGAATTACATCAATAGATTGTTCTTTCTCTAATGAGATCAACCATTTATAAAATGCCGGCTTTTTTCTTTCAGAGAGCGCATTATTTTCATTTGTTGTAACAATTTCAGTTTGTGTATCTTCTTTCTGATCTTCCATTTTAGAAACCATGGCCGTAACGACGATCAAATTCCCGGTCGGTTCTTTGTTATTAACATTTCTAAAAAGTCCTTCAACTGTCGGTGTTGCCAGAATGGATGTTGAAAAAAGTAAACCCATAACTATTATTAATTTCATATAAGATTTCTCTTTTCTTTTAAAATTTTTATCATTATGTCTTTTAAATCTTCTCTATCCAGTGCGAAATCTACAGTTGCTCTTAGATATCCCTCCAGGCTTCCGGTGTCATACCTTTTACCAATAAACTCATGGGCAAAGACATTTCCCTCTTTGCATAACATGTTAATTGCATCTGTTAATTGATATTCACCACCAGCACCTCTTTCAATTCTTTCTAAGGCGCTAAATATTTCATTTTTTAATATATATCTTCCAGGAGTTGCTAAATTGGTTGGCGCATCTTCGGGTTTCGGCTTTTCGACCATGCCATCCATTTTCAATGTTTTATCAGAGACCTTCTGACCTTTTACTATTCCATATTTATGAGTCATTTCTTTTTCAACTTGCATGACCCCTATTACTGAACCTTGGTGCTGGTCGTAACAATGGATCAGCTGCTTGGTTACAGGCTCTTTATTTAAAACGATGTCGTCTCCTAGAATTACAGCAAAATCATCGGAACCAACTGCGGATTTAGCACATAGAACTGCGTGCCCTAAACCCAATTGTTCTTTTTGTCTTACCGTTACAACTTCGATTAAATCACCTATTTCTCTAATTTTATCTAACAGCTCTAACTTATTATTTTTTTTGAGAAATGTTTCAAGTTCAATATTTCGATCAAAATAGTTCTCAATAGCTTCTTTTCCTGACGAAGTAACAAAGATTATCTCCTGAATGCCTGATAACACTGCCTCTTCCACGCAATAGTGAATCATGGGGCGATCAAGAATGGGCAGCATTTCCTTTGGAACTTGTTTAGTTGCTGGTAAGAATCTTGTCCCTTTTCCGGCTACAGGGATGACAGCCTTTTTTATCTTCATTACAATTAAACCACCTATATCTTTTAAGAAGGCATCTTACCTTATGAAACTTACCATCGCCACGTTGTCACGACTTCTTCCGACTTTTTTACTCGGGCTTAGCTGTGCGCCATTAGTTTTCGCTTCAGAAATTTCAACAACCAGACTTAAGTCCACCGCTGGTACTGGTGTGGGAGCCCTCTTAGTTGATGAAGCGACCGTTTTGAACCCCGCCTCCATATCATTTTTTAAAGTTTCCTCTATCTATATACAAAAAGCCGGAACAGAGATTACTCCCGATTCGAGCTCTCCCCTTTCCGTCAATGACAGCGAAGAAAATTTGTTGTTTATCGCTTCTGACTCAAAAGGCGAAGTTGATGGATCAATAAGCTATTCTAAACAAGATGAACGCTTTGGGAAAGTTTCAAGACTAGCTGCATCTGCCAGCTCTGCGGTTGGCGATAGGTCAGCTCTCGGATTTAGCTATTCAACAACCAAACGTGAAGGCAATGGTCCGCTTCCTAAAAAAATCAAACAAATCGCTGCCGGCGTTACTCACGCCATAACGCCGGAGTTTACTTTTGGTATCGTCGTTCCGGATATTTTGGGCGAAGACCCTCTAGCCAGAAGAGCGATTGTTGGAGCACAGTACGTTTACAAGGACTTCATTGCTCTCATGCTTGACGCTGGAGCAGGATGGGAAACCGACGCAAAAGAAAGCTCTCTAGTTAGGGCCGCCGTTCAACTTAAGATTTTTCAAGATTTTTATATGCGTTTTGGTGCCCAAGAAGATAAAGGGCTTAAAAAGAAAGGTACCGGGGCTGGCATTGGCTGGGTTCAACCCAGACTTGTCATTGAAGCTGCGGTGGCAACAACAAAACTAAGTGAGCTACCCTCAATCGGTCAAAATGATGAAGAAGCAAAAGAAACTTCTTTCTCCCTATCCTATAGATTCTAAATGACTAAAAAACCCGAAGAAAAGTCTTATAATGTCACTCGCGCTGAACCGGTAGTTAAAGCCTACGGAGAAAGACTAAAGATTTTAAAGAAAGCACAAGAGCTTTCCGCCATGGATGAAATTCCCAAAGCTGTGCAATACTATTCACAATATTTAAATATTCTTGCTCAATATTTCGATGTACCTGAAAGTTCTTTATCTCCAGCCTTTTTTAATCGGGAAAATGATCTAGCTGAAATGCTTCTTATTTCCCATGTTTATTGGGACCTGGCTAAGGCTTACGACAGAAGCCCCAATCTTTCTCTAGAATCAATTCGTTGCTTAAAACAATTTGTTTCATTTACAATCGGCTTTAAGTATCAATACGTAAACTCACAAATGGTTAAAAAGTTTATAAGGCTAAAACAGGCACACAATCTAAAGGCATTTAAAGATGCTTATGAAAAAATTCGAATTGAAGCAAAGGGCTGTTATATCTCTACTCTTTGTTTTGGCGCACTTGATCCAAAAACGATTGCGCTTCGAGATTTTCGGGACAATAGGTTAAACAAATCATTTTGGGGTAAAAATTTTATTCGAACATACGAATTTATTTCCCCAGTGTTAGTTGAAATTCTATCTCAATCCCCTAGACTAAATCGTTTTATTGAACCAGTACTATCTAAGCTTGTTAGCTTCTTTATGAAGATCAATAGGGTTAATAGCTAACGATGATCTTAAAAAACCTAATTCTCATTGAGTGGTTTAAAGCTTTCATTGCATCTGTTTTTGCCCTTATGCTATTGATCACTGTTTCTAATTTAGTCTCTGGTTTTCTTCGTGATAATGTAACTGCGCTAGAAGTTTTTTTTAATTTCTTAATTGAAGCTCCAAGCTTTCTAGCTCGAGTATTACCTATTTCATGCTTAACTGCTTCTCTTTTTAGTATCAATAAGCTTAAGAATAGAAATGAACTTACTGCCATGTTTGCTTCGGGCTTTACCCGAAAACAATTTTTTTCCACCATTGCCCTTGCAGCTTTCTTCGTGTGCTTGATTCAACTTCTTATCACCGGTTTTATTGATCCATTCGCTAGGTCTAGGAGGCATATTTTAATTCCTGAATCCGACAGAAAGTTTAGAAACCTCGAAGGCCAAGGATTAAGAGCCAGCACCATCGGCAGTGGTCGCATCTGGTATAAAAGTGGCAACTATTTCTTTAGCTTTTCATCATTTAACAAAGATCGTGATGAATTGCAGGATGTAACTCTTTATTTTTTTGGCAGTGATTATAAGATCACCAAGCGAATCAAAGGTGATAAATTAATAAACTCACCAAACGGAAAGTGGTACTTTCCCTTAGCTACAACTCATGTCAACTTGGATAATCTCGTTTTTCCTGAAAAGAATCTAGAAAAAAACCTAGAAATAGAGCTAGACGAAAACGTTGATGACTTTAAAAGAATTGAAAGTGACATCACAACGCTTCCCCTAAACGGTCTAGTCGATTATGTCTCACGCCTCAAAAGATCTGGGATTAATACAGACGAGTATTCTGTATTACTTTACGATAAGTTCGCTGCCGCTTTTGTTTGTGTTGTTTTTGCACTTTTGGCCAGCATCGCTGCCTACAACCCCGGCAGGCGCTCATCAAACATGGGCAAGAACATCGCCTTTGTTTTTACCTTTACCGTTATCTACTGGCTTACTACCAGTTATACTACTGAACTGGGTAAAAGCTCCAAACTTCCGCCCTCTGTGGCCTCCTTTGGAGTTCCGTTTCTTTTTTGTTGTTTCATTATTTATACGTTTTACTCACACCGGAAACTTAAAACATGATCAAATGGCTCATGCGCTTAAATCAAAAACACGGCTTTTTATCAGTTTTTGTTTTAGCTTTTATACTTATGGCCTGGGACATTGGGAACCTTGACGCCTTAAGACAAGGTACTGAAGGCTTCTATCTTCAAATTTCAAAAGAGATGGATGCAGCCTCATCATTTTTAACTCCACTATTTAGGGGGGAACCGCACTGGTCAAAACCTCCTTTACATTTTTGGCTTCCTTTCCCGCTTTATTCATTGGGCTTTCTAGAAACTACTACGGCGGCAAGGCTTTCAATATTATTTCTTTCACTTATTTCTATTGCCTATATTGCAATTTGGGTTGAGAGGTTTTTCTCAATTCCTAAAATTACTGCTGCGCTTTTCCTCCTTTCAACAATCGGCTTTGCAAAGTACTCACGAATTTTCATGATGGAAATGCCCCTGTCACTTATCAGTTCCGTCGGTGCTCTTTTACTTTTTGCCTCTATTTATGAAAACAAGAAAAGAGATTGGATCGGCGCGACTATCTTTTGTGCTCTTAGCGTTTTAGTTAAAGGTCCTGTTTCATGGGTAATGCTTGGGGGAACTTTTTCTATTTTTTTAGCTATCCGTTTTTATTTTAAGAAAGATATTCCATATAAAAAACTTCTATTACTTTCCTTTTCAACTCTCGCGCTAGGTAGTTTGTGGTTCATTGCTTGCTATATTAAGTATGGACAATACTTTATTGATTATTTTTTTCTAAGAGAAAATCTTGGTAAGTTTACTTCTAAACCATATCCGATTCGGTTTGTCTTCCAAGGGCTACTAGTCTTTTCACTTCCTTGGTCATTTTATCTACCTTTACTGTTTAATCGAGAGAATTGGAAAAAAAGATTAAATATTAATGAAAATAAGTTCTGGCCAAGAGTCTTTATTATTTGTGCCTTCTTCGTTTTCTTTTTTCTTTGGCTAGTGCCAAATCAGCGCTCCCATCACTATGCCATGCCTAGTATATTCTTTTTTTTAATCATCTTACTCGATACCTTGAAGTGCCATCACTCGCCAATACGAGGGTTTAGTGCCAGCCTTTCCAATTGGGGCTCAGCTTTTCTTTTTTTCCTTCTTTTGCCAATCTTACTGATGACCTTCGCCTTTCCTTCTTTGTTCGAAAATACTTTTAATATTTTTGTCATGCTTATAGCAATTGCTTTTACCCTATTTGCTTTCATTTCCTTTTTCAGAAAGGCATCACTTAGGACCAGAGCTCTTTCCTCATTACTTTGTTTTGGCTATTTATGGTCATTTGTAACTCCACTTTTTGTTTTTCCGACTGTTCCAGATCGTGTCATTAAAAAAGTTGCTGACAGAGATCTTACTGTTGTTTACAGAAAGCCATATTTTATTGAAGAGGCACTAGATCGAAACGGCCTTATTATTCTCAACCCTCAACAAGTTGCTTTTCAGCTTTCCAATATTAAAGACCTTCTCTTAATTCCAGAAAGAGTAGTTAAAGAGCAGAATATTTACAGTAAAGTCATCGTGGTTGAAAAATGGCGCGTTTGGCAAAAAAGTCGTAAGATTTCACATATTCTCGATGCCTTAAGCCAGAGCGATTTATCACTTCTACAAGAGTCATTATTGCTGGTCGAGATAAAGCGCTGAACTAGACTTGCGCAGCGCATCTATGCTATTAAAAGTTATGTCTGAATTACAGCGAAACAACTATGAACTCGTAGGCGACAAGCTTAAGGTTTTTACCTATCCTGCGCCTATATTAAAAAAAATCGCTAAACCTGTAGTTGATTTTAATGATGATTTAAAGTTACTCGTCAAAAACATGCTTTTTACCATGTACCATGCTCCAGGCATCGGTCTAGCTGCACCACAGGTTGGTGAATCATTGCGACTTTTTGTCATGGACATTGATTTTGATCGTGAAAAGTCTCTAAATTCTGACGGGCACACGGAATGGTCTTTTTCTAATTTCAATCCCATGGTCATCATCAATCCTGTGTTCAAACAAAAGGACGGCGAAATTCTTTACGAAGAAGGTTGTCTCTCTGTTCCAGGTGTTTATGAAGACGTTAAACGTGCCAATCACGTCGTTCTTGAGTATCAAGATCTTAACGGTGACAAGCAAGCCCTTGAAGCAGAAGGAACACTTGCCGTTTGCTTACAGCATGAAAATGACCACCTAGACGGTATCGTCTTCCTTGAAAGGCTCTCACTTTTAAAACGCCAGTTTCTAACAAAGAAATTTTTGAAAGCGAAAAAGGGCTAAGCTGTGCTCAAAGTCGTTTTTTGTGGCACTCCAGATATCTCAACAGACTGTCTTCAAACCCTATTTGATCTACCTAATGTTGAAGTCGTTTGTGTTATAAGCCAACCCGATCGTCCAAGTGGTAGAGGCAATAAATTAAAATCACCAGAAGTCATTGATCTTGCCACTACTTTGGGACTTAAGACTTTCCAGACTCAAAATATAAATAAAGAGCCTGAGTTTCTAGCGGAACTCGAATCCCTTAAGCCCGATCTTTTTATCGTCTTTGCATTTGCTCAGTTTCTCGGAAAGAGAGTTTTATCTCTTCCACGTTTAGGTTGCTTTAATATTCACACAAGTCTCTTACCTCTTTATAGAGGAGCTGCACCAATACACTACGCCGTATTAAATGGTGATAAGCAAACCGGTGTTTCCATTCAAAAAATGGTTAAACAAATGGATGCTGGTGATATTTGCTGTGACTCAACGATTCCTCTTTCAGAAGATGAAACAACAGAGTCACTTTATGTAAAACTTAAGTCTCTTGCCTCAACTCTTTTAAATGACTTCATCAACTCGGCTGACAACAATACACTTAACTTTAAGAAACAAGATGAAAGCAAAGCTAGCTTTGCACCAACAATAAAAAAAGAAGAAGGTTATATAGACTTCGATTTAGAAAGCGCAACTACCATTGAGCGTAAAATTAGAGCCTTTACTCCTTGGCCAGGAATTCAGTTTCTTCTTAATAATAAGCGCTGTAAAATTTTAAAACTAAAAGTAAGTGATGCAAAACTTAAACCATCTCAAGTTTTAATAACAAAAAACACTTTTGTCATTGGCTGCACTGATGGAAGCGTTGAGCTTTTAAAGATTCAAATTGAAGGCAAGCAGGCTGTTGATATTGCAACTTGGATCAATGGACTTCAGGGTCAAACTCCTATTATTTCTACAATTCCAAAGGATCAGCAATGACGATTATTTCGCCAAGCCTACTCGCTTGTGATTTTTTGAATATAGAGCATGAGCTTGAAGTCATTGAAAAGGTTTCAAACCTATGGCTTCATCTTGATATTATGGATGGCCACTTTG
>CAYGQW010000150.1:0-7792 GCA_964352175.1 uncultured Halobacteriovorax sp. | reverse complement strand
CTAATAGCCCAACACTTAGACTAACAAAGAAAAGTAAAATTGCTCTAAGTTTTGATGGGTCAAACCCTCTAGTAAATGAATCATCGCCTTCAACTGTCAAAAGCATTAAAGATCTCAGGTGAAACAAAGTTATGGACGATAAGACAATAAATGCAAAGCTTAGTATCAAAACCGACTGATAACCTACAGTAGAAACACTTCCCATAATCCAATTTAAAAACAGGGAAAGCTCCATATTGCCAGATAAGACCTGAATAATCGAAATCATACTTGAACTAAATAAATTGAGAGCAATTCCTAAAAGTAAGAGGCGAAGGTGATCAAATTTAAAAGTTCGATAGGCAAAGAGCAATAATAGTAGTGAAAGCATTGAAAAAGAAAGTGCTGAAAGACTTACTAAACTCCAGCCTAGACCTAAGCTCATCGCTATCATTGCCCCAAGACTGGCTGAGCTAGCAACTCCGAGAGTATAAGGTGTTGCCAAAGAATTTTTAAAAAGTGATTGGGTAATAAACCCAGATAAAGACAAAATACTGCCTGCAAGCACACATACCAAAGCACTAGGTAGGCGTAGCTGCCATAAAATGGATGAATTGAATAATTCAGTAAGATTGATGGCGGTTGAGCCAAAATTAAGATTGAGGCTAAATAACATGATCATAATAATCAATAGAAGTTTTACCATAAGGCATAACCTCCGTTATTATGCTTTAACCATTCAAATTTTTTGTTAAAGAGTTTATCAAAAGAGTGATTGCTAATGACATGCTCTAGACTACTATCAAATAAAACAGTTTTACTTTTTAAACCTATAAAACGATCACCTGACTTAACCGCAAAATTTAAATCATGAGAAGCTAAAACAATACAGCACCCAGCTTGTTTTAGAAGACCTAAACAATAGATCAACTGATCAATATAGTAGGGATCTAGTGCAGTAGTAGGCTCATCTAATATAATTGTTTTTGAATTTTGCATTAAAACACTAACAATTTTCACCCGCTGTTTTTCACCACCACTTAGTTTTGAAATCGATTTTTCAAGTAGTTCTTGAACTCCCAACAAACTAATAAGTTCCTGTTTGAACTCCGACCTAATTGGCTCGACAAGATTTAGAAAGTCTTTGACTCGAATTAAGCTATTCTGAAGGGGTGCCTGATAACAATAACTAAGCTCATTAGCTCGTTTAAATATACTTTCACTAAGTCCTTCAATTCTACCGGACTTCAATCCTAGTGCACCACTAATGGAGCTTAAAAGACAGCTCTTACCTACTCCATTCGTACCAAGAACAACACAACACTCACTGTGATTAAACTCTATGTTTAAATCAATTAAACATTCATTCTCATGGCCAACACTGACATGATTAAGTTTAATCATCAGCAGCACCAGTCGTTAGTAATTGAGTTAACTCGGAGACAATACTGACTCCAGGATAGGCGGAGCGAGGTGAGACAAAAGATTTAACTTTACACTGAGGACAAAAAATTGACCATTGCTCCTTAGTCCACAAGTTCTTTTGTTGGGTCGCAATTTCAATAACCACGCTCCTATCATTGATTAGGCTTCTAACTTTTTCTGCAGTAAGTTTAGGCCATCCATTAACTTTAATCAGATTTACCATTTTAAGCTTACTAGCGATTTTTGAGTAATATGTATCACTTCCCGCAACCATGATAGATTGCCCAGGTACACCACCAAGCATAATTAAACCATTGTCGAAGATTGATTGACCAGAGAGCTGAAGTTGGCTAAGTATTTTTTTATCATCGACTTTCAAGTATGATGCAATTTTTTTAACAGATGCCTCGATATCCTCAAGACTTACAAGCTTATAACTTTTAAATTCCAAGTTTAATTTCTTTAACTCAGTTGATGTTTTTGTAGGAGAATTCTCTTGCAAAAAAATAATATCAGCCTTTAAATTAATAATTTTTTCGTAATCAAGTTTGAGCGATGTGCCAATGACATTTGCTTTAACCGCATCTAAGCAATAAGGAGTACGACCGACGATACTTGCCTCAAAACCTAATTCAGTAACAATTTCGCTTAGAGCTGGAGATGTTGACACAATAGTTTGAGCACCGATATTTAGACTTAGAAAATATAAAATCCCGATAAGTATTTTCATTTCATTTTAAAGTTTAAATTCAAATTTAAATTAGCAATTTCTTTTGATTCATTAGAAAAAGTAGCTTCTTTAACAGCGTTTAAGGCTGCTTGATCTAATCTAAGATGACCGGAACTTTTAGCTACAAATATATCAAAAGCTTTACCTTCTTGATTAACTTTTAAGTTAATTTCTACGCTTCCCTCTTCTCTCTTGATTCTTGAGACTAAGGGATAGACAGGTTTTAATGTACTCAAGAGCTTTGCCTCAACTTTCTCTAGCACACCTGACTGTGATACCGACTCACTCAATGGGGTATCTTTTACCTTTTGCTTAGTATTTGTACTTTCATCTTCTTTAATTTGTGACTGTAGAATTTTAATATTGATAGAACTTACGCTCGAGTCAGCGCTAAAACTCGTAACATCTAAGATCATGAATGAACAAGCGATGCTGAGATGAAGAATAATTGAAATAATAATTCCATAGCTTTTCAAAGAGTCCACCTTAACTGCAGTTTTAAATTTCTACCAAGTGTTCCATAAAATCGTATATTTTCATAATCACGATCAAATATATTGTTTATATCAAAATCTATGATCTTATTCTCAATCTTGTAACTTATCCCTAAATTATAGAGATCATAATACGGTAATTTCCCTTGATCATTTCTTTTCGAAACAGCTTGATGACTCATTCTTAAATCTACGAAATCAGTAGTTTTATAATCTACTCCAAATTGACTAAACCATCTTGGTCTACGCTCAAGGTCTGCACCTGTTAAGCTATTTCTCGCTCTCATCCATGTAAGACTGCTTGAAATTGTTACTAATTGAATTTGCTGTCTTGTACTTAACTCTAGCCCGTAAGCTTTAGTTTTTCCTAGGTTGAGGTAGACAGAATTGGCTTGATCGTAATCGATAAGATTGTTTGCAGTATTGGTGAAAATAGTTATTTCTGATCTATTACTCTCGCTTACGGAGTTGATACTTAATTGAGCTGACTTAGTCCTAGTTGCCTTAAGATTTTCATTACCACCAAAACTTGAAAATCTTTGATATAAAGTTGGAGCCTTAAAACCATTCGCTAATTGAGTTTTTAAGCTTAGCTTATTACTAAGATTATATCCTAATCCTAGTCTTCCACTCATTCTAGAGGCATAGGCTTGGGCCTTATCAAGTCGAATATTTTGATCTGTGAAGAATTTTCCAAATGACAAATGATGAGTTAGTCCTGAAGCAAAACTCTCCTGTTCTTTATTCTTGAACTCAGATGAAGTTGTTGCATAATCTTTTGAAAGGTCATTAAAAAATACGAGGGAAGAGTTTTCGTTTGCTAGCCAGGAAAGCTCTAAATGAAGCTGATCGATATGGCCTTCAAAATTATTAGTCTGAACGATTCTTTCAATTTCTGATCGAGCAATAGTAGCTTTAAGTTTTAATTGTCCTGATTCGGATTCTTGCTGAGTAAAAGCACTATATATTCGATGATCATAGCGTGAAAGGTCATTATCTCTAATATCACCAGAAAAGCTATTATCTATATCTTGTTTGGCTGAAACAAATTTTACACTTACTCCACTTGCATATGCAGTATTCTTTAAAACTAAACTTAAGGCGTTTCTCTTGTAAAAATCCTTTTCCGCCGTTCCATTAACCCTAGCCTGGTTGTAGGCAGAAATACCTTCGCTGGTTAGAAAGGACCCGCTTAAATGCGCGCTCCAACCAGATTGTTTCGCCTGAGTATAAAATCCACCATCCCAAGTTTCATTACTGGCAAATCCAGCATGGACGTTTGATTGATTGTCATCGTCAGTTGTCAGTAAAATTACACCGCCGCTTGCATCAGCTCCATACAGAGCCCCTTGAGCACCTTTAAGAACTTCAATCCGTTTGATTCCTGCCAAGGAAAAATGCTGCAACTGAAGCCCTCGATCAATATCGGTTGGGTCAGTTAACTCCACTCCATCAAGAAAAACTTTAACTTGTCCTCGCCCAAAGCCTCTTAAAAAATAGGTCGATGTCCCACCATAAGGACCATTCTCGACGATATTCATTCCGGCAACATCTTTTAGGACTTCTTGTAAATTTGTTCTTTGGCCAAAATCTTTCTTTTCCAAGACAACTGAACTACTAGAAGATCGATCCGATGGGAGTTCAAGCCTATCACCAAGAACTGTAAATGATTGTGCTTTTAAAAGAAGAGGAAAAAAAACAATGATAAATAATAGCAGCTTCATATGTCCTTCGCGGGATGAGAAGCTAGAGGGACCGGACTATAACCGTTGCTCGACAGTGTTGGAATTACACCAACTTCACCTTAATTAGCTTCTAAGATTTCATCTAATTTATGTCTAAGTAGCCTCTTTCGTCAATTCGCGCCATAGCTTTCTCAGCTCAACTCTTGAACTCCCAGCACCTGTCTTTTCAAAAGCAATCTGCAAGGTAGTCAAAACTGTATCCGAGGTCTTTCCTGACATCCAGTCTGACTTAGGTGGAAGCTGACTTGTAAAATTTAGCTCACAATGACTGATGCCATCTTCTTGTTGAATCACTAAACCATGAGTACGACAGATACTGGGTCTAACGTCATAAACTGTACATCGGCCTAGCTCCAAAAAAGCACAAGAACCTACGGCAGACTCAGCTCGATTCTCTATCGGATTAGTGGCAACATACCGACGAATAAGCTCAGCTTCAATTGGAAATACACTACGCTCAACTAAACAACACTTATCACAACCGCTACTACACTTCATAAGGGTTTGATTTTTAACAAAACTTTGCTCAAAAAAACCTGACAGTTTTTGGTGCCAGACTTTCAACTGATCTAATATAGCTTTCTCGTTCATAACCTACTGTATACATAATTTAGGGGTGTTGACCAAGGCTACCTGTCACAGTTACAAACTCGCCATGGAAAAACCTCTTAAATTTATTGGCACCGTGCTCAAGGGCGAGCCGCTCCTATTAGCAGACTACCTAGCGCTTAAAACAAGTGAATCGAAAGCGATGTTAAAGCGTGCACTGACTCAGGGCTGTTGCCAAATAAAGCGAAAGAACTACAAGGGACTTAAAAGAGTTCGTCGCGCCAAATTTGATTTATTTGCTGGCGATCGCGTTGAATTTCATTTTGACCCTAATCTTGTTCCGGCCGATACATCGGACTGTCATGTACTTTATGAAGAACAAAGTTTTGGGATTTGGTATAAACCGCCTGGTGTTCTTTCTCAAGGCACCAAGTGGGGCGATGAAGGCTCAATCATTCGCCATATAGAGAAACTTAAGCCTCACGTTCATCTTATTCATCGCCTAGATTTTGAAACATCTGGAGTGATGGTTTTCTCTTATACTGACAAGTCTGCCGAGAAACTCTCAAGACTTTGGCAGGGAAAGTCGGTTCAAAAAGTTTATCTAGCTGAAGTACTTGGGAACGTTGAAGGCGACGAAGGTCAGATTGAGCTCGATATTGATGGCAAGTACTCTAAAACCTATTGGAAAGTTTTAGAACGCTGTGATGGATTCACACGCGTTGAAGCTTCCCTTGCGACAGGAAGGCGACACCAAATCAGGATACACTTTAACGAATTTGGGCATCCTATTATCGGCGACCCAATCTATGGAAAAAATAATAAGAACCGTGAAGGACTAAGACTTCAAGCTTATCGTTTGGCCTATGACTGTCCGATGTCAAAAAAGCGTGTTGATATTAGAGTGCCTGACGCCTTAAAACTTTTTTAAAACGTTAAAACTAACTTACCAATCGTTTGACCGGACTCGAGATCTGCATGTGCCTTAGCCACATCTTCAATTCGGTACTCGTTAACTTTTGCCACTTTTATTTTTCCCTCCTGCAACCATGGAAGCATCTTATCCATAGCTTCACCGAGTAGATCCATGCGATCAAAGAGAAAAGATAGGTTAAAAGTAACTATTGATTTGTTTGAGGTGGTCATATCAAGGGGATTAAATCGTGGTGTTTTAAGCCAATTAAGCGCTAACTTCAACCAATTGATACGTCCACCCGTTTTAGGCATCATCGTATGAAAACCATAACAGATAAGCTTTCCAGTTGGACGCAAGTGTTTGTAGCTATCAGCCAAAGTCTCAACTCCATTGGCGTCCAAAATGACATCGAAACCATCTGGGCACAGATCAAAAGCACGCTGCCATAAGTCTTCATTCGATTTATCAATGACGTAATCAGCCCCTAAGGATTTTACCATTTCTACTTTATGCGAACTTCCAACCACACCAATGACTTTCATTCCAAAGAGATGAGCGAGCTGAACAAGTGAGCTGCCAACTCCACCTGCAGCAGAATGAATCATGACGCTCATTTCGGGTCTTACGACAATATTTTGAAAAAGCGCGTGATAGGCGGTCATAAAGACAGCCGGAAATCCAGCAGCTTCAGAAAAGTTAAGCGATGTAGGTAAATGATAAAGCTGATGTGCAGGAACAACAATTTGTGAGGCATAACCTCCAAATAGTGTAATGCCGAAAACTTTATCTCCGATTTTAAATTGATCATCTTCACTTTCCAAGACGATACCTGAAAACTCAAAGCCAGGAGTTATTGGCCATCCGATAAATTTTTTAGCTGACTCATACAGGCCCCACCTAACCGTAATATCAGCATAATTAATACCTGCCGCTTTAACTTCAACTTTAATTTTTCCTGGCTGTATCAAAGGTGTTGAGTGCTCCTCTATTTTGAGCTTATCGTAGCCGCCGGCGCTATGGATCACTACTTTACGCATACTTATCTCTTTTCCGACCAGAAAGGTCTGAGTAATAAAATCCTACAAATTTCCGATGAGAAATCATGAACATTATGGCTATCATACTTCTATTTCCTTTGCTAATCCAAGCCTCAGAAATCAACGTAGAGCAACTTACTGATGTTACTCAAGAGATCGAGCGTTCAGTGTCTTCTCCTACAGAATATTGTGAAGCCTGCGCCGGTGAATTAGATCAAGAAACAATTCAAAAAAGTATTCGACTTGTTAAAAAAAATATTGATATTAACACAAACTATATAGGTGGCGACGAATACACCATCGCGCTAAAACGAACGGCTAATACTCCTAAAAAAATTAAACTAAAAATTGAGTACGGTGAGCGTGTGTGCGCGCGAACCACTGCATATCAAAATCCTCTATCAGGTCAAATTGGTTTTGGTTGTCTATTTTGGAGTACAGAAAAGAGAACTAAGACTGTACCAATTGATTTTTCCAAGGCAAGCGTTCTTGAAGGCGACGAATATCAAAGCTTCAGGCTTGTGCTAGAAAAAGATAAAGTAAGCCGAAATCTTAATTACAATTTAACAATGACGAATGGATTGTTTGATACGATTGAAGAACACGCAGCATTTATAGGTCTTGGCTCAACTCGCTATGAAATAGTTAGAAGAAGTGGCGGCGCAAGAGCTCCTGCCGTTATTCCAAGTTCAGAGTAAGCAAGCAAAGTACTTCCCAATGATTCGTTAGCGGAAACATTTCAAAAGCTTGAATTTTTTCAATTTTATAGTCTAAGTTCTCTAGATCATTTTTTAAAGATTCAGGGCTACAGCTTGAGTAAAGGATATGCTTCGGCTGAATTAGATTTAGCTTCAGACAAATTTCTTTGCCAAGTCCTCTTCTAGGAGGATTCACAACAATCAATTCAAATTCAGGAA
>CAYGQW010000149.1:0-7824 GCA_964352175.1 uncultured Halobacteriovorax sp. | reverse complement strand
GTCAATTAAAAGAACAGGGTAAACCAGAAAATATGATCGCTAAAATTGTTGAAGGTAAACTTAATAAGCTTGCTCAAGACGTATGTCTTCTAGAGCAAAAGTTTGTTAAAGATCCAGATACAACAGTTGGAAAGCTTGTAGCTGCTACAGCAAAAACTGCTGGCGCTGACATTAAAGTTATTGGATTTAAGAAATTGAATCTAGGTGAAGGTATCGAGAAAAAAGAAGATAACCTTGCCGATGAAGTTGCTAAAATGACAGGTCTAAAAAACTAAGAAAAAAATCTTAGTTTTACGAAGGGGACTTAACAGTCCCCTTTTTTTTACGGGAGTTACCCGGTGAAATTCAAGCGTGTATTATTAAAACTTTCTGGTGAAGCTCTCTCTGGTAAACAGGGATATGGTATAGAGCCAGAGACTATAAGTTTGTTTACAGACGAAGTGAAAGCACTTTGGGAGATGGGTGTTGAAGTTGCCGTAGTTATAGGCGGCGGAAATATTCACCGAGGTGTAGCTGGCGCGACTAAAGGTATGGACCGAACGGCATCAGACCACATGGGGATGCTAGCAACCATAATTAATGCTTTGGCTCTTCAAGACGGCTTAGAGCGAAAAGGTGTTTATACTCGAGTCTTAAGTGCAATTGATATGCAAGAAATTGCAGAGCCTTATATTCGTCGTCGCGCTATTCGCCACCTAGAGAAAAAACGTGTCATTATTTTCGCTGCAGGAACTGGTAATCCTTACTTTACTACGGATACGGCCGCAGCTCTTAGAGCAAATGAAATCGATGCTGATGTCATTATTAAGGCAACCAAAGTTGATGGCGTTTATGATAAAGATCCAATGCAGCACAAGGATGCTGTTCGTTATAATCAACTCACATATATGGATGCCCTGAACCAAGGGTTAAAGGTTCTTGATTCAACGGCGCTAACTTTGTGTATGGATAATGATATTAATATTATTGTTCTGAATGTTTTTGAAAAAGGTAATATTGCCAAGTGTGTTTTAGGCGAACAAATTGGCACACTTGTAACAAAATAGGTTTTAAAAGGGTTGATCATGATTGACGTCATTAAAAAAGAACTCGAAGCCTCCATGGCAAAAGCTTTAGAATCACTAAAATATCAGTTAACAAAAATAAGAACAGGACGCGCTTCTGCCAGTGTCCTTGATGGTGTGAGTGTTGATTACTACGGAACCCCAACAGCGGTTAAGCAAGTTGGTCAAATCAGCACACCAGAAGCAAGACTTCTTCAAATACAGCCATTTGATAAATCTTTAATCGGTGCTATTGAAAAAGCAATTCTGGGAGCCAACCTCGGATTGACCCCATCAAATGATGGTAACTTGATTCGAATTCCATTTCCGGCTCTAACTGAAGAACGACGCAAAGAGCAAGTTAAAGAAATTAAAAAGTTTGGAGAAGAAGCAAAAATTGCTATTCGTAACTCTCGTCGCGACCAAAATGAAGTCGTTAAGAAAGCAGAAAAAGATAAAGAAGTCTCTGAAGATGATTCAAAAAAATATCAAACAGAAATTCAAACCGTAACAGACAAGTTTGTAAAAGATGTTGATAAAGTCATTGAAGCAAAAGAGAAAGAGCTATTAACGGTTTAGTATGCAAGATACTTCAAAGTATATTTCCAATATTCCCCAGCACGTCGCTATCATTATGGATGGTAACGGTCGTTGGGCCAATGCTAGAGCACACTCTAGAATTTGGGGGCATGTAAGAGGTTCCCGAGTTGTAAGCAAGATCGTTGAAGAAGCTGATGATCTAGGCGTGAAAGCGCTAACTCTTTATGCATTTTCGACAGAAAATTGGTGTCGTCCCAAAGAAGAAATATCGACTCTTTTTATCTTGCTTAAAAAATTTTTAAAAATTGAACGCAATAGAATTATTGAAAATAATATTATGTTTAGAGTTGTCGGTGATACTTCAGCATTACCTGCTGAAACACTAAAGCTAATCCATGACTTGGAGTCAGATACAAACTCTAATAATGGCTTAAAGTTAACATTCGCATTTGGTTATGGTTCCAGAAATGAGATTATTGATTCAGTTAATAAATTTATTGAAGCTAATCCTGGCAAAGCTATAACGGAAGGTGATCTAGCACAAAACTTCTATGCACCAGACTTAGGAGACGTAGATCTCTTAATCAGAACTGGTGGAGATCAAAGAATATCAAATTTCTTATTGTGGCAGAGTGCTTACGCAGAATTTTTCTTTACCTCTACCAAATGGCCAGATTTTAAGCCAAAAGAATTTAAATCTATTTTAGAAACAGTTTCTAATAGAGAAAGAAGGTTTGGAGATATTTGTGCGAGAGGCGACTTAGATCATTCTAAGCAAGAAGCTCAACTGAACCGTGATGTCCTCGCCGGTAATGCTCATGTCTAATACAAAACAGCGTATTTTATCTGCCCTTGTTCTTGCGATCGTTGTTGCAGTTTGCTTTATTATGGGATCGAATTATCTTTCAGGCTTTATTATTGTTGCTGCAGTAATTGCTGCTGATGAAATTATTATTAATTTTCTTAAATTTAAGAGGACTAATCCTCTTTATGCAATAAGCTTGGCATTAGTATTAATTCCGGTTGTCTACTTTGCTTATTTTGAGACGGGACCAGCCTTACTGAAGGTTGCCGTCAATGCCGGCGTCCTAATGAATATTCTACTATTGGTTTATTTGTTTTATGTCGATATGAGTTCAAGCTTCTTAAAAAAATTATTTGAGAAAATCCCTCTTTTTGCATCACTTCTCATACTTCTTCCTTGTCTATCATTAATTTATTTACAGCGCTCAAGTCAGTGGCAGGAAATTATTATTGTCCTTTTGTTTGTTAACTTTGGAATGGATTCAGCAGCATGGTTCTTTGGCAAAAACTTCGGTAAACATAAATTATGGCCAAAAGTTAGCCCTAAAAAAACTATTGAAGGGCTTGTCGGTGGAAT
Source organism: uncultured Halobacteriovorax sp. (assembly GCA_964352175.1). Taxonomy (GTDB): domain Bacteria; phylum Bdellovibrionota; class Bacteriovoracia; order Bacteriovoracales; family Bacteriovoracaceae; genus UBA4207. Next base: position 4,860 of record CAYGQW010000149.1, on the reverse strand, counting down.
TCTTAGTACTGGATTTATGGGCAGTATTTTGTGGCAGTTCTTTTTTCAAGAAAGAAGCCTATCTCTTTTCGCGGTGTTCTGTTTACTTGGCCTAATTGCTCAAGTTGGTGATCTTGTACAATCAAAAATAAAGCGGCAATTTGAGATAAAAGATAGCTCTTCTTTGATCCCTGGGCATGGTGGGGTGTATGATAGAATAGACAGCCTTCTATTCTTAGCGCCATTTTATGCAACTGCGCTAGATATTCACTGGGGCTGATTCTAGGGATACGCATGTTTGAAAAAATTTTTGTCTTCGTACTCTTTTTAGGCCCACTCGTATTTTTTCATGAGCTAGGTCACTTTCTTTTTGCCAGACTATTTGGCGTCCGCGTTGAAGTTTTCTCAATTGGTTTTGGGCCAAAATTACTTAAATGGAAATGGGGTGAAACTCAATACGCCCTTTCACTTATTCCTCTTGGTGGATATGTGAAGATGTTTGGAGATGATCCTCTTAATAAGGAAAATATCTCCGAGGTAGATAGAAAGTTCAGCTTTACCCATAAAGGAAAATGGGCAAGGTTTTGGATCGTGATGGGGGGACCTTTAGCTAACTTCATTATGGCTTTTGTTATCTTCTTTTTTCTTTTAGCCGGAGGAGAAAAAGTACCTCAAATAAAGATTGGTCGCTTGATGACAGAATCAGTTCTTTATCAAAAAGGTCTCCGAACAGGTGATGTTGTCGACAAAGTTAATGGTACTTCAGTGGCTGGACCATCTGATATCGCTCTCGAAGGTGGAGATGGTATCCAGACGATTACAGTTCGAAGAGGTGATCAGAGTGTAGGTGTAACTCTTGAAATGGGTGGACAAGAATTCTTTGAAGAGTACGCAAAATATCCACCATTTTTTAGAAAGCCAATTTTGGTAGATTTCCAAGGTCAAGCTTGGGGGCTAATGCTTTCCAGTGGCAGTCCAGACTTAACGATGTCGTTAGATGACATGGAAGCCTTTTTGCCTGCAGATCTTTCTCTTTTCAAGTTAGAGCAAGAAGCTGGTGAATATGTTGCTTCACAAAAATCTGAAATTAAACCATTAGGAAACTTTAATAATTTAAATGAGGTATTTTCGCTTTCATATAGAGCTATTGATCTTGCAGTGGATAAAACAGCACCTAATTCCGCGGCTGAAAAAGCAGGGATTATTTCTGGCGATGTAATTGTTTCTCTCAACAATATTGAGGTTTTTGCTTTCGAAGACCTAAAGAGAACATTACAAGATTCGGAGATAGAAGAGGCTAGTGTTAGCTTGTGGCGAAAAGGTGAAGTTGTTAAGCTACAGCTTAAACCAGAGGTTCAAGTCGTAGAAGGTGTTAAGCTTAAACTTATAGGTGTTTATAGTGCTGGTGAGTATGTGGCGCCTACATATACAACGAGTGAGCCAAAGGGCTTGATTGAGTCAACAACTGGTGCAGTCGTAAGAACTTGGGATTCAATTGTCAAAACGGTTGAGGGTTTTGGTCTTCTCATTTCAGGACAAGTTTCGCTGAAGAGTATCGGCGGACCTCTCGCGATTGGTAAGGTTGCTCATGATTCATTTAAAACAAGTCTTACATATTTCTTTCAATTGATGGCGTTAATTTCAGTGAACCTTGGAGTGATTAACCTCTTTCCAATACCGGTTCTTGATGGCGGTCATATTCTATTTATCTTTATCGAAATACTTAATGGTGGACCACTTTCTAGAAGAAAGATGGAGATAGCTCAGCAAGTTGGTTTATCTATGCTATTAATGTTGATGATTGGGGCTATCTTTAACGACTTTTCACGACTTTTTTAGAATGCACCTATATTTAGATACTTCTCATTTTCTTAGTATAGGTCTTTTAAATGATGAATTAGAATGGGCTCATTTCGAAAAAAATGAAAAACTTCAGCACTCTGCTGATATTCATGCAAGAATTTATAAAATTCTAGAAAACCACCATATAGAAGCCTTGGGTCTTAAGTCCGTTATCATTTGCAATGGACCGGGCTCATATACTGGAATAAGACTTGGTGAGGGAATTGGACAGCTTTTTGAGCTAAGTAAAATTCCGGTCTTCTCGTTTCACCAATATGAAATTCCCCAAATTCTTGGTTATCAAAAGGGTCAGTGGGTTTGTCATGCTTTTAAGAAAGAGATCTTTAATTATGTCTGGGATGAAAAAAATGTCAAAGACTCTTTAGTCGCTGCAGATGAGTGGAAGCCTTTATGTGAAGAAGTCTTTTCGCACCAAACTGAAGGACCGTGGCACTTGGATGGATTTATTCTTACGACTGAATTGGTGCACAAAAAGCCTAAGCTAATATTCGAGTATATTCTCGGTCATAAAATTCGTAGAGAGTCTTATTATTTCAGGCCTTTAGATAAAGAATTTAAGCGTGGCGTTGTGTGACAAGCGCTTAAGAGCTTGCTAACATTTTAGAATGATCCCCAATTATCTAGATAAATCATTTCATGTTTCGATGGGGATCTCTCTCATCGTTTTTGCGCTTGCGGGTGTTCTTTGGATTTTTCTACCTTTGGCGATTTTCTATCTTATTACGCTTGTAATTTTCAGAAAGAAACATAGTCCATATAAAGATAATGTTGTTAATCGCAACGAAGATATGATTTATGCACCGGCAAACGGACGAGTTATTTCAGTTCGTCGTTCTGTTAATCACGTTGTATTTGGAAAGAATCTTATTGAGATTCAAATGGGAATTCCTTGGTGGAGTGAAGCTGGACTTTATCTACCAGTAAAATCGGAAGTTAAGGATTTTCAATTTAAAGATGGAAAGTCTTATTTTCGCTTTAATTCAAAAGCACTAGCTGATCAATCTAGCATAACCCTATCTGGAGTTTCATTAAGCCTAGAATCAGTAAAAAAACAATTTATTGGTTTGCAGCTAATCAAATGCGTTTTAGGACAGTGGCCTGAACTTATTATTATGCCAGGTGATAAGGGTAAAGAGCGTGCCAATATTGGATTCTTTCCCTTTGGTGGAACAGTAGTTCTGTTTCTTCCTGATAATTATGACATACTAACTAAAGAAAATAATGAGCTGATCGCTGGAGAAACAGTGATCGCAAAAGACATACAAGTGAATTAAAATGGATAAAACACAAGCAAAAAAATTAGCCTTCTTCTTACCAAATACTTTTACAGCTCTCAATATGGGCTGTGGCTTCGCCTCAATTATCTTTGGTATTAATGGCGATATCTATAAGGCAGCCATGGTTTTGATCCTAGGAGCAATTTTCGATTCTGTTGACGGAAGAGTTGCCAGAATGACGGGCACTCAATCACTCTTTGGCGAGCAATTCGATTCAATTAGCGATGTAGTTTCTTTTGGTCTTGCACCAGCGATGCTTATATGGAGTCATTTTTTAAGAGACACCGGAAGGATCGGTCTTTTGGTTTCTTTTATCTATTTGCTTTGTGGTGCTCTCAGGCTTGCTCGCTTTAACGCAAATATTGATAAAGTTAGTTCGAATTACTTTCAGGGTTTACCTATTCCTGGTGCGGCCATGGCTATTGTTGGGTTTTGTTTACTTTCAACTCAGTTGCCATTTTTAGTCGATATGAAAATAATTTCAATTATTTATACATTGTTTTTTGCTGCCTTAATGATTAGCAATATTCCTTTTAATTCTTTTAAAAAATCTGAATGGATTAAAAAGCATAAAAAGCGCGCATTATTCTTAATGTTCTTATTGATAGCATTAACATTTGTGTATGAAGAATACATGATCGTTGCAAATATTTTAGTTTATGTTTTTGGCTCTCTTATTTATTTTGTACTCAATAAGGGCAAGTTTGATGAAATCTTTTTATGGAAGAGTGAAGATGATCAATAGAATATTTATTATACTTCTAATTAGTTCTCAAGTTTACGGCGAAGATGCCGGTCAAATGATGATGGATGAAATTGAAAACAGGACAGAGATTGAAAAAGCTATTAAGAATATAGTTGAAGATGAAGAAATTGGAAGTAGCTTTATTCCTGGTGATATTGATGGCTCTATCGTTACAGACATCAAAAAAGAAAGTAATAATGACTTTTTTCTTTCACAAGAAAAACCTAAAATTACTGAGCCAACGAAACGTGATTTTGCCTTAGAGAGTGGACAAAAAATAATTGAAGACACTTCAATTCCTAATGATCGATTGATTGAAGCGACAAACAAAGAAATCGTTAAAGAAGTTTCTAATCTAAAAAACTCAGTATTTTCTTTTTACTATATTCGAGATGACTACGATGTTACTGATTCTCGAGGAATTTTTCAGCAGACATACGTTAATGATCAAAGTGCTGTCAGAGGCGGAAGCATGATGTTTTCTGTAGAAAAAGCAATGCTAAACTCATGGGTTAATATTTTATGGGGCGTCAATGTTGGCTTTGGCTTAAGCCAAGGAAATGGACGCTTTATTGATGGTGAGAGAAGTGATGCTAAATTTAGTCTTTGGACTCTTCCTGTTGAGCTAGGTCTTACACTAGAATTTCCAGTTTCTAATTGGTTCATCTTGTCTGCTGAGGCTGGTCCTTCTGCCATGGGTCTTTATCAGGTGCGTTCTGATTTTGAAACAGGTGCTAAAGGTAAGCGTCGTCGCCAAGTGGGAACAGGGTATTACGCCGAAGCTAAATTTAAACTAAGTCTTTCAAATATCTTCTCTGGTACAGGCTTTGATTATTTTAGTGAATATGGCATAAGCAATACGTATTTAGACATCATTGCCCGTATGCAAGATTATGGAAACTTTCAGGATGACATCACCATCACAGGCCAATCTCTCGGAGTTGGATTCACCTTCGACTATCTCTAAAAGATATATTCTTTTAAAGCTTCAGTACG
>CAYGQW010000148.1:2592-7918 GCA_964352175.1 uncultured Halobacteriovorax sp. | reverse complement strand
TGGCAGAATCAAAATCTGCTGACTTAGCCACTTGTCGATACCCCTACATCTTGCAAGGAACTATACATGGCTGAAAAAACTTCGGCAACCTTAAAGCTCTGGCTCGCTGGGCATCTTAGTGCTTGCGACACAGTGCAAATCATTAAATAATTTGCCTCGATAGAGTAGATAATTTTCTAGGATTCTAAAAGCCGTTGAACTGCCATATAGAGGCAATGACCTGCCGCTTCTTTCTGTCTCTTGTCCAACCCAGATGGTGCTTATAACTTTACCGTCAAAGAATACGAACCAATTGTCTCTGCCACCGTTTGTTGTCCCAGTTTTACCAAAAAATCTCATTTGCGACATCACCCTTCCAACCACCCTTTTAATTGTGGTTTGATTGGGATCATCTAGAACTTGAATAATACCTGATCCCGCCTCGGCACATTGTTCGTCAAAGAAATTCTTGTAAGCATCCGCCAGTTCTTCAACAGTAAGTTCAACTGCGCCAAGTAATTGTGCCGGATACTCACGAAGAGGTCGCTTTAGGTGTGGAATTAATAACAATAATTTTTCCTCAAGTAGGTCAAATCCAGCTTCATTTGCCAAACGAATAATGGGGCGATTAAGAGATTGCCTTAAAGCCTCTGCCAAAGATATCTGCTGTTCCAAAACATTGTGACTTTCCTGTGGCGACCAAGCTCCGGATAATAACTTAAGCTGAACTTCAGAAGTATCAACAAGACTATCTAGTTCATAACCAAGATCAATAAGCTCTGAATATATTAGAGGCTTTAGCGTGCTTCCAACTTGATGCCTCTCAACCCCTGTCGCATTATAAGTATCTCTTTCATATTTTGAATAAAATCTAAAGACTTCAACTCCCTCAACTTTATTCCAATTTTTAACAATCGCTTTAACAGCTAAGTCGGTGTCCGGCGCCTTTTTTTGAGAAGTCGCCAAAACAGACTCTGCTCCGCGAATAAAAACAAATCGTCCATAGTTATCCATTGGTCCCAAGTCTGACTTGCCCGATAACCACCAGGCATAAAGAGGCCGCTCGCCTCTAGCCTCCAGTTTCTCCAAACGCTCTTTCCAACCATTCCAGTCGCTTTCTGTCCAAGAATTTTCATCTTCTTCAATCACATCTTTATTAATTAAAGCTTTCCACACGGATCCAACTCGTTGCTTGAGTCGTTCTTGGTTTCGAATAGGATGGTAATAACCAGGTCCCTTTAAAAGACTAATTAAAATGGTCGCTTCAAAAGAAGAAAGATCTCTTGGTCGCTTTTGAAAATATAAAACACTGGCGGTGTGAAAGCCCTTAACCTTTACCCCCTGAAGCACACCCCAATACACCTCATTCAAATAGGCTTGAATTATTTCTTCTTTTTCAAATTTGACTTCAATCGCTACTGCAACAATTAGCTCCTTGAGTTTGCGCCAAATGCTTTTCTCACTTGATAAAAATAAATTCTTTGCCAATTGTTGAGTAATTGTTGATCCACCCTCAACAAAGCCAAATGCCAGTATATCCTTTACTACGGCTCGAAGTATTGCTTTTGGATCAAATCCAACATGACTTAAGAAGCGAATGTCCTCTATTCCAATCAATCCCTTCCATACTGAGCTTGGTATTTCTCTGAATGGTCTTCTGGTCTGCAAGCAGTAGAGGTCTTCACAATCGTTTCCAAAAGGTGGACTAAGACTAAGGTCACGATTGATCGCATCAACAGTACTTGAAATCTTTTGAATATCTGTTTTGCTAAATAAAAACGAATCGTCTTGAGATAATGCCAAGTATGTAGAGAGATCATCATGCCTAACCAACGAGCCGGATTCGAGCACAGTGGCACCATTAATATCTGCGGAGGGCTTTGTGGTGGGCTGAGTCAAAACTTCTTTAATTTCGCTAAGTTTTATTTGCGAGAGGGTTGAAACGACAAAGCCCGTAATAAGCAAGAGCAAGATTGTGCCCAGACCAAAAACAGTTAATAAAATCTTACGTTTATAGGACATTTAATACCCTTGAACTCCCATCGCTTCTTTGACTTCGTTTCTCTGTTTTAATATGCTTGCGTTGATTTAAACAACCTTTTCTCATATTGCTGAATACAGCGGGAGAGCTGCTTTGCGTAACTTATTTTACATCCTCGCAATCCTTTCATTACTTCCTCAATCCTCACAAGCGCTACCTATTGACTGGAATGGTGTCTTTGGAGTTGATACCACATTGATCGATAACTTTCGTCGCATCAAGGGCGGCTCAGACAGTTCCTCTACCAACACTGGTTCTCAAGAACTTCCATTCGCTCCCGGCAATCAAGCTAGTGCTTCTTTTGAATCATATGTTTTTCGCTTGCAACCGACCATCATTATCAATGATGCTGCTTCCCTGAAGGGTGAGATTTCGACCAACTATGCTCGCGGTGGTAGATTTGGAGATGATAGCACTCGCACGGCCTCTGCTCGCGATGCTAGCTTTGGTAGTACGCTATATACTCATAACACGACCAACGGTGACTCCATTGTTATTAACCAACTTTATGCAGAACTTTATTCAGATGCTGCGACTTGGTTGATCGGTCGCCAAAGTTTTAACTGGGGACTTGGTGTTGTTTACAATAAGGGTGACGATCGCTGGGACCGTTTTGCTACAGCCCGCGATGGCGTTACTGGCAAAATTAAAATTGGTAATTTTCAACTTACTCCTTATTGGGCGCAGATTGCTCAAACAGACTATACAAGAGCTTCAAGAATTAGGGAGTATGGCGCTTCAGTTCTTTACGATAATGTCGAACGCGACCTAGCATTCGGTATTCTTTATGGGAAAAAACAAAATAGCTCTCAGGCAACTTCGATTACGGGCGATACAAATAACGACTCAACCAATACAAGCCTAGGTGCAACTGATGTAAAAATCACAGACCTTTATCTCGCAAAAAAATTTGGAGATCTATCTCTTGCTGTTGAAGTTCCTATAATGAGCGGGGAAATTGGAAATTATTTTGAAAACGGTACAACTGCAAAATATAAGGCAAAAGCGATTGTTCTAGAGTCTTCCTATAAGTTAACTGATAAATGGCAACTGCAATTCTTGGCCGGACAAGTGTCTGGACAAGGAGCTGGCGGTACAGACTTCGAAGCGATGTACCTTCACCCCAACTATCAAGTTGCAAACCTAATGTTTAGGTATGACCTTCGTTCGGTCAGTAATGGCGGACAGATTTTTGATTCCTATGTCCACAACGCCACTTACGCCAAGCTTGGAGCCATTTACTCAACCGGTAAGTGGGACTGGGACATGGCACTTATTTGGGCAAAGGCAGATCAAGTCGCTGAAGCCGGCAAGCTTTCATACAACCATACAACCGGTAAAACTTTTACTGCAGCTACAACACAAAAAGATGACCTTGGAACTGAGCTCGACATTGGCTTTAACTACAAGTGGAATCAAGAGGTTCACGTTGGAGCATCTGCTGGCTACTTAATGACTGGTGATTATTATGCATATACCAACGATCCTGCCATAGTTAACTCAACCGAAAACACTCTGGTCTTTCAGTTAAGAACATCAATCGATTTTTAGAAATAAAAAAGCCTCCGATTCGGAGGCTTTTTTTTATTAATTTTTAAAACTAAAACTCTATTGGCCCATCATATAATAGGGACTAACTCCACCCTGACCTGGCATACCCGATTGTTGCTGCATCATATATTGCTGTCCACCTGGCATCATCCCTCCGGGTTGTTGATACATTAATTGCTGCTGTGACATTGCGTATGGATTTTGTTGCATCATTGGCGAGTAAGGCATCATCTGAGACTGCATACCGTACTGCTGCATTCCTGCTGGCGAACGAAGTGAGCCTTGCGGACTTCCCATTCCCATCGTCATGCCACCCATATCATAAGAGGAATAACTTCCGCTTGAATAGGAATCACCATAAAGATAGCTATAGTCATCACCATAGTTCGAATAGATATCCATATCGTCATAAGTTGAACCTCTTTCTGATTCAAATCTTTCAACTGAGGCTTCATACTGATTTGATAGGCTCGAATAATGCTCACCTCTTCTTCGTAAGTTTCGAAGGTCTCTTTCACGACTTGAAAGTGCACGACGTCTTCTACCTTCTGCCCCACGTTGAAACTGCTGACAACGAACAGGATTAGTAACACTTCCAAGCATGCTACGTGAACAGTATTTCCTCATTTGGTCTTGTTCTGATCGTTCATAACGCTGCCAATTTCTGTTAAGACGATCGTAAGCCTGAGTTACTCTTCTTTGTGAAGAACTCAATGGTGCTCTATCAAGGTTTCTAACTCTATAGCTATCATCCCAATCCTGTACAACCTGAGTCATAAAGGTTTCCATTCTATCAGTTATAAATCGGTTAGCTCTTTCAACAGATATTTGCTCACCTCTTCTTGCATCTGGTCTGCCGACATACACTCTTGAAAATGCTTCTGACTTTAAGCGGAAACCTTCAATTTTTTCAGCTTGATCAATCAGTGCAAACTCTTCCAGACCTTTATAAAGATCGCGAAGGCCACGACTACTTCTCTTTGAATAGGCACCAACTGCTTCATTAAGTGTCTTCAATCTATCTTGAATTTCGGTCTGGCGGGAACGTGACGTCGTTCTACCGTGTTCTTCAATAAGTGTATCAATCTCAGTAATCGATGGACTTATCACAACGTCATTGAGCTCTGATAAAAGCGTGGCGTATTCATTGCTTAGACGAATGGCTTCATCCTCACTTACGCCAACTCTTCTTCCTGCTGCAATATCATCTGCACTTGGTTTAAACTCAGATTCGATTTCATCAAACCTCGAGTAAATCTCCGTTGCTCTTTGAGCTCTGGCCGTATCAAGAGCACCTTGTAAAACCGTTCTTAAAACCGATGCATTACCAAGTGTACTTTCATCCAACCTTTCAAGCTCACGCAAAATTGCTTCATAGTCTAAACTATTACAGGCCCTAAATGCTCTATCGGCGGCTTCATTTTCTGGAGACAGATAAACAGAAGCGCCTCCCTCTTGAAGCGATTCTTTTTTTGAACATGTATCTGCTGATGCCAACCAACCCGATGTAAATGCCGGGCCATAACTACCATTTGCCGGATTAGGATTGGGGGACATAAAAAACGCTTCAATATTTTTTGATGGATCAAAACTAGGCAAATCAATGTATTCAAATGATGCTTCAGTAATTGTTGCTTTTGAAGCATCAAACTGTGTACCGTCCGCACTTAAAATTTCATTTGATTTTAAACAAGAGGTGTATTCATCATATGATTTATCATTCACTGCTGTAACTTGGATATTGTTGTCAACGAT
>CAYGQW010000148.1:0-2582 GCA_964352175.1 uncultured Halobacteriovorax sp. | reverse complement strand
CGATCTGATATTCAAATCGCATATTTAAACAATCTCCGTAATGAGCTGGAATTTGAACTTTAAGCTTTCTTGTTTCCCCAGGAACCATAGAAATATTATATCCATTTGGTGAAACCATTATACTTCTTAACATTTGCAAACTAACCCGATTTGAGGTGTTGCATGTCTCTCTTGTTGAGGGAAGTGCTGTCACGGTTGAGTTTGCCTGCGGCGCTGATTGAACGGTTGTTCCTGCACCAGATCCAGCGCCGCCACCTGGAGTATTTATAACTGAAAACTGTGACCACACATTTGTAGTCGTAAGTAATCCGGCCAAAAGGATAAAGAAATTAAACTTCTTATTCATAGTAACAACCCTGGTCTATCGAACTTTAAAGGTTCACTTCATTCGACTAATCGGGATACTGCCTAAAAACTTGAGTAGGCAGCAGGGCTAAAAATTTCAAATTGTTTATTATTAGTAGGTTAGATGCTAGCTAATTACTTGAGGATCTACATCGAGCTTTATTTGAACTGGCTTAAAATTATCAATATTTGATTGGCACATTGATAAAACAGCATGTAATTGCATTAAATCATTTGAACGTAGCAGAATAGACCAGGTAAATTTATTGACCCTCTTTTCCATTAGTGCTGGTCTTGGGCCCAAAACGTCTACATCTTTATAGTGATGACTTGTTAAGCCTTCGAGCCATTTACCAAGATCTAATGCTTTTTTTATCAGCTGATTCTTATCTTTGTAAGTTAAATAAATTGCAGCCATCTTAGATACGGGAGGACAACTTGCTCTTTGTCGTAATGATAGCTCTTCTTTATAGAACTCATCAAAATGATGATTGGTCACATGGATGAAAAGAGGATGTTCAGGACAATGTGTTTGCACGAATACTTTTCCAGGTTGTCCAAATCTGCCAGACCTTCCACTTACCTGCACCAACGTCTGCCAAGCTCTCTCCATTGCACGAAAGTCGGGAAAATTTAATTGCTGGTCTATTCCTAGGACAATGACTGTATTAACTTTCTTGAAATTATGTCCCTTTGACAACATCTGGGTTCCGACAAGCACATCAACTTTATGATCGTGAAATCGTTTTAAAGATTCTTTCAACTGTTCCATATTTTTAATTTCATCGCGATCAAACCGCTCTACCCTTAAGCCCTTAATCGCATCGCTCAAAACTTGTTCTACCTTTTCTGTGCCGTAGCCCTTTTGCATAATCGTAACGCAAGAACATTCGGGGCAAATCGAGGGCATAGCACCTTTGGTACCACAGGTCTGGCATGAAACTTCGTTTCTTGCCTTGAAGTAGCGCATATTTGTAGAACAATTAGGACATTGGAACTGGTGGCCACAAGAAGAACACTGAAGATAACTTGAAAAACCAAGCCTGTTGATAAAAACTAAAGCCTGCTCATTATTTTTATGGGCGTCCTCTATTGCTTTAATTGCGGCTCGATTTAATGGCCAAAACTCAGTTGATTCCCCACTTTGATCTGTTCTTTGGTCTATAATTTCAATTTGAGGTAAATTGAACCCATGAACACGCTCTTTAAGGGGATAATAGTTTTTTGTACTTTTTAGCGACTTATATGTTTCAAGTGAAGGTGTCGCGGAGCCAAGTACAATTGGCACATTTAACATAGATGCTCGCTTGGTCGCTACGTCTCTCGCATTATAGGTACAGCGATCATCTTGTTTAAAAGATGAGTCGTGCTCTTCATCGACAATAATTAAACCCAAGTTTTCTATTGGTAAAAAGACGGAACTTCTGACGCCGACGACAACGATAGGTTCCTTGCTTTCTTTGAGGGTACTTCTGAGCATGTACTTTTGAGATGAGCTAATCTCACTGCTATAGGCGTAGACAGGATAACCAAGAACCTGTTTAAATTTTTCTAAAAACTGCGGAGTTAAATTGATCTCAGGAAGCAAAAACAAGATACTTTTACCTCGAGCCAGTATTTTTTGCATTAAATGCAGATATATATGAGTTTTACCACTACCGGTTACTCCATGAATCAAGTTCTTTGAGAAATTATTCAATGAATTTTTTGATATCGAATCGTAAATTTCTTCCTGGAGTGGAGTTAGACTTTCTAATTTAATCGTTTCTAAAGCTTCATTGCTTTCAAGCGCCCTCGGTTTTTTCATGGCTTTAGGAAGTGCGTCATTGATCAGCTGGCCCAATGGGTAGTGGTAATAATCAGCCATCCACGTAAAAAGCTTTTGCTCATGCTCGGTTAAGTCCATGACTGGATCATATTTTTGTTTAATTGATTTGATTTTTAAACTAGATTCACTTGCTTTTTCTTGAGATACGATCCAGCCAAAAACATCACGCTTGCCTAGAGGGGCAACAACACTTTCACCCTTTTCATATGTTTCATTTGATTCATAAGTTAGAATCGATTTATTAAATGGTGTATTACAAGCAACTAAGTAATTCATCGCTAGAAGATAAAGGTTGGCTCAACCTGTGCCTCTAAGGGAGTTTCCGAAAGTGATTGCTTTTCATTTTTTTTCTTCGTTGCATTGGCTGCTTCAGCATAATCCTTTGCTCGTTTTGTAAAAGGTGTAGATC
>CAYGQW010000147.1:0-7922 GCA_964352175.1 uncultured Halobacteriovorax sp. | reverse complement strand
AGATTATCTTCACTGGGTGAATCATTTTGCATATCGGGCTTGAAATTTTTGACATCCTCAATGGGATCAGGCTGTTTAAAAATCTTAGAACCATTGGCAAAAAATATTTCAGCACCATGCATATTAACAGGAATAAAGAAATCTTTTGAGATTTCTAGTGTTGATCGACCTTGATCGCCTTTATAATTGCCATCATTATCGAAGGGTTTAGTGAGTGTTTTATACCCGCCAAAAATATATTTTTGACCAACACGCTTGTTTGCCAGAGACATGGCCATATTTTTAAGCTGAATCACTTCGTTTGAGACAGCCTTTCTTGTATTGGCGTCATAATAATCAGATGATTGGGCGATAGCAATTTCTTTGGCTTTAACTAAAATATCAGTTAGCTCTTCAATTGATTTTTCGGCAACACTTAAATGAAGCTGAGCATAGTCAGAGTTTTTTATATATTGATCATTGTCAGAGCGTCGAGAAGAAATCGTAAGTGATTCAACATTACCAATCGGATCATCCGAAGGACGCGTCGATCTCTTTAAGGTTGAACCCTTAAGCTGCAGATCTTCAAGTCTCTCCTTAGTTTTATTCAAGGCAAACTTGATCGATGCAGAGGAGCTATTTTCAGATACCCTCGTCACTTAATTACCTCTTGATGTTCAAAACAGTATCAAACATTTGTTGTGCTGTTTGCATGACTTTAGCCGAGGCTTGATAGGCATGCTGAAAGCGAACCATGTTTGCCGTTTCTTCATCTAAGTTAACACCCGAAATTCTTTCTCTAATATTATTTGCTTGAACTAGAATTCCCTCAGATTGCTCTCGGTCAAGATTCGCTTTACCTGTTTCAAGTCCGACTCTGCCAATTGTTTGTAGGTATGACTCTTCAAGTGTCGATTCACCGCCATCCATAATTCTTTCATGCTGTAACTTAGAGATAGCTAGTGCAATCCTGTTATCGCCAGGGCTGTTAGCATCAAGTGCAGTGGAAATATTTGTTAAATCATTTTTAACAAGGTCTGATAAATCTAAATTTAAAGCAGCATTTTCTTTTTGAGTTGGCATTTTGAAAAAATCAATACCTGTTAATGGACCTTTGCTATCAGCAAAGGCTCCTGCTTGAGCTTCTCGGTTGGCATAACCGCGACGATGAATAGCGTTAACACTATTTGCTAGATTGAAAGCAATGTCATCAATTTTTTCTTGGAATCCCTTTATGTCTTCATTTCTAACTTTTGTCATTGAAGTTAGGCGACCACCTTTAAACTTATCAGTCATCGAGGCGGCTGGTCTGTGTTTAAAGAAGACTTCAACAGAGCCCGACATATTATTAGAACTATCTTCTTTTGAAGTTCCCCTGACTGCAAGCTCTTGAACCTCTGTGCCAGAAACAATAGTCCCGACATTTTTTGCCATAACAATGAAATTATTTTTTTCATCCATATAGGCGTTTACAGCAAAACTTTCTGAGAGTCTGCGGATGATCAAGTCACGCTGGTCACGAAGGTCACCCGTTTCTCCGCCCAATCCTTCAAGTATTGCAATTTTTTTATTTAAACCGGCAATATTATGTGAAGCCTGGTTAATTTCTTCAACCTCTTGCTCGAGTCTTTTGTCTACTTGCCTGGCAAGTCCATCAAGATTTCCGCGAATACGCTTAAAGTCCTGTGAAACAAGTTGGGCGCTATCACGAACAACAGATCGTATAGTTTCGTTCTCTGGTTGATTGGCGAGTTCTCTAAAGGAATTATAGAATTTATTAAGAACCTTATTTAATCCGTCACCATCAATCTCATTAAAAATATTCTCAACCTGTTCAAGCTGATCAGCTCTTTCTTTAAAAAAATTATGATCAGTCGTGGCCTGACCGAGTCTTTTTTCGACAAAACTGTCATGACTTCTTGTAACGCCTGTTACTCTGGCACCAGTGCCCTGAATGAGGCCACCCTTATCAATGGGAATATTTGTAGTTTGAACGACTCTTTGACGCGAGTATCCCTCAGTATTGACGTTCGCAATATTATGGGAGGTAGTCTCCAAAGATTTCTTGGAGGCACTTAAACCTGTGTTACCGATATTTAATAAATCGGGCAAACTCGCATTCCTTTATGCCTAGGCATTCCTACCAGGAGCAGATGCTCCCTTGGCATTATAAGTTGAATAATTCTTCTTACCCATCGCATCTTCACGAATTTCCCGAAGAGACATCAGGGCTTTATTTATAAACAATTGATTCTTTTTGTTTTGTGTTTGAATCTTCTCAATAATGTCGATGAGAAGGGCGTTGAATCGTCTTAAGTGGTGCTGATCTTGCTTTGACTCAAATTCTTTCATTGTAATGATAAGATCCGAAACACTTTGAATCTCAGAAGAGCCATTTTTTTTAAGATCTATATTTAGACTCTTGATCGCTTCTTTTCTCTCTTTATCTAGCTTGCCAATGAAAGTAATAAGTTTATTCTTCACTTCAACTTTCTCTTCAAGCTCTTCTATTTGACTTCCCAGAAGTAGTGAATACTCGTCAAATGTTATTTCTAACAATTGCTGATGAGATTCACACAACTTTTTCCAAAGATCTGTGACTCGAAAATAATGTACTGAGTATACCTGGTCCATCCTAGACTCCGTTACTACCTAAATTATTTTGACTAAAATTCTGCAGCTAACATCTTGTCAGCCAAGGCATCATAGTCAACTTGATAGGTGCCAGCTTGGATGCGAGCCTTAAGGCTCGCAATCTTATCCGAGTTATCAACATCGGGCGCAGCATCTACAGCTTTTTTAATCATTGAAAAATCTCTAACTGCATCGTTGATATCAACCTTTGCATCGTTCTTAGTTGTGTCCTTTAGCTCTTGTGCGCGATAAGGGTCATTACGCTTAAGTGCAGATGACTGATTAGTTCTATTAGCTCTGTCTGCAGCAGTTTTGCTATTAGGAAAAAAACTTGAACGATTAGTTTCGATGCTACTCATTTGAGCCTCCGTTGCCGACTTTGTCGGTAACAATATTCTTGGTCGGTTGACCTATGGTCGGCGCTTGCTTTTTAATCGCCGGTTTAGAATTCAAAAATCTTTGGTAGGCAAACTGGTTTCTCATTCTTTCTGGGTAAATTTGATCGAGAATAGTTTTTTGTAAACCAAGTTCACTATTTTTAGCCATCATCTCAGCTCTTTGTTCACGCATAACTGAGTTGTAGTAATCACTGGCAGAGTTACCATCTTCTGCACGATCAACACTATTATCCATTTGCTCAAGCATGTACTCGGCAAATTGTTTCTCCATTCCTTCGGCCACATTTTTGTAAGGTTCTGGGATAAAATTCCGATCCTTAACTTGTGAGCGATCAGAGCGCTTAGCAAATTCATTTTCTGTAAGAGTAGAATTTAGATCAGAAATTTTGGCCATATTCTCCTCTTCCTTAAGTTGATTAGCCATTCAGGTCGTTGGGGCAATTCTTCCTGAAACCCCCATTACTATTCATTCTAGCACGCTTTTAGTGTCGGAATCCAGACACCAATGTGGCACCAGGCAAAACTTGCAGCTATATAAGTTCTATCTCACCAATTAAGGCTCCGTTTTGCTTAAGTGCCTGAAAAATCGATATTAAATCGTCTGGGCTGGCACCATATGAGTTTAAACTCTTGACCAAATCGTTCAAAGTAGTTTGCTTGTCCATATAGTAAATCGATTGACCGTCACCCTTGCCACCTTTTTGATTTTCTCCGATCTGGATAGTCAGGTTGCCGTGACTTATTGCTACCGGCTTGAGGACAACTTCTCCGCCAGCTACGATTGTTCCAGATCTCTCGTTAATAACAATTCGAGCTTTTTGATCAGAAACAACTTTAAAGTTTTCAATAATTGCAAGTAGCTCAACAATTTTACGTTGGTAATTAACAGGTACAACTAAATCAACAGTAGTTGAATCTTTAGCAGAAGCATACTTACCACCAAGCTCTTGATTAATTGTTCTTTCGATTCGAGCTGCAGTTGTAAAGTCAGAGCGATTTAAACTCAGGCGAATAGAATCCTTTTTGTCAAAATCAAGTTCAATTTCTCTTTCAACAATACCACCAGAGGGAATTGTTCCAGTTGTTGCAAATTTAGCACCACTTTTTAGACCACCAATTGAAAGTGCACCACTGGCAATTGCGTAAACATTACCATCTCCCGCTTTAAGTGGAGTTACTAGAAGTGTTCCGCCTGCGAGAGAAGAGGCATCACCTACAGAGGAAACAGTGATATCAAGGTTTTGACCAACACGTGCAAATGCTGGAAGCTTGCCTGTAACGATAACGCTTGCAACATTCTTTGATGCAATTTCTCTTTTCGGGTTTAGGCCTAGTTTTTCAAACATTCTTCGAAGAGCTGTATCTGTAATCTCCCCGCCACCATCGCCTGTGCCATTTAATCCAATCACGATGCCATAACCAATAATGGGGTTATCTCGAACACCTTTAACTGTTACCAAGTCTTTAAGTCTTGAGGACTCTGCGGCCATCAATGGCATTCCAAAAAGTGTGCATAAAAAGAGTGTTGTAAAAAACTTCATGTATTACCTCAAGACCGTAATGGTCTGCTCAAGAATGCTATCTGAGTTTACAGTATTATTATCATTAAGATCACGTTTAGGGATCAGTGCCTGAATTTCAATGAGACGTTTACGATTTTTGTAGAGAACATCTTTGCGACCTCTAAGTAGTAGATGCTGGTCATCAATTTGTTCAATGACAACACTAGAAATTCGATCGTAAACACGATTGGTACCGGTACCACCCTCATCAAAATTATCGTCACCAGCACTTTTTTGTGAAGCTTGCGAAGTCGTAACTTCATCTGCTTTAGGTTTTGCTGGATTAGCTTTATCTTCTGTTTTGTTTGCAGCTGTTTGTGCGGCAAGTGGCTCGGGGAAAGCTCTTTTTAGTTCTAGTGTAATTTCATTTTTAAGTTTGTTATAGACATTAATCAAGACAATATCGCCATTTGTAATATTGCGATTATTGGTAAAGAGATTGTTCGTATTTCCGTCGTTGGTTGACCATAGACTTCCAGAGGCACCATTGTCGCGAAGATCATCGGCGCGAACTCTGCGCTTGCCTGCAATTTCAGTTGTGTATTGTCTTTGCACTGAAGGCATAACTTCGTTTTGTTGACTTGAAGATAATCCTTGTCTGTTCGTCATGGCACTTGTTGGGGGGCGAGAATTGGATTTAAATTGTGGATTTCCTCTATAAAGGTCAAAATTACCTTTTGATGGAGCTTCCGGCGCAGAATATCCATCAGCACGATCGAAGTCTGTATACATTTGATTAACCATGCCAGCACAAGACTGAAGCAAAAGACAAAGTAATATATTGAAAATAACTTTATTCATAAATCCACCACAACACTGTTGTTATCTATAACTTTGCCCCAAAAAATTTTTGAGGTTTTAGAATTTTTTAGTTTGATTGATTGATCATAGATGCCGTAACTAAGTGGCTCGGCAAAGCCATTAATTGTGATTGATCCATCTTTTATAAGAACTTTTGCCTGTGTTCCAGGTCGTACAAGTTGTAGTGGTGAAATGTGATCACGTTTCAAGGTCTCACCTGAATTTAATGTCTTAGAGAACTTATAAAATTGAATTGGAGTCGAAGGAGAAACAATATTTTGCGGATTAGATGAAATTATAGTCTTGGAAATCAATGTATTAGGTTCAATTGCCGCAAACTTAGCAATTTGAGTTGTTTTAGAAACCAATGCTCTTACTGCGACACCAACTTCAGCTTTTATCCATTCAGTTTTAAGATACTGTCCAAGTGAGTCACGATGTGAAATTTTAATACTGTGATGACCAGCACTTGGGCAGGAGCGGCATTCAACTTCGATCCTCTGGTCTTTATCAACACCGAAAATAGATGAGCGTGAAAACTTGGATGCTTTGATAATAGACCCTTCTTTTGGTAAAAGGGCTTTAGCATCAAGCAAGTCTTGCAATGTTACAAATTCAATTTCTTCGGGATTGAATTGTACATTAGGGAAAAGCTTTGAAAGCAATTGGTTTTTAACAATGCCGCGTGCATTTCGAGAGAAGTTTACAAAACTTGCATTGGTTTCAGTATTACAATCAGACTTTTTTATCAGCTGTGAAAAGTCACCTTCTTGAGACAATATCAAAACTTTTTTATGAGTTTCAATATTGCAATCATTTGCAAAGGAAGTGAAGCTGAAGATTAATATAATAAAAACATAAAAATGCACAAAAACCTCAGCGAATATTGTTAACTGTTTGTAGCATTTGATCAGCTACACCCATCACCTTTGAGTTCATCTCATAAGCTCTTTGGGCGCGAATTAGATCAGTCATTTCAGTCATAATACTTACGTTGCTAGCCTCAAGAGCTCCTTGCATAATAATTCCAGCATTACTTTCCCCTGCAACTTGCTGGACAGGCTGTCCCGAGCTTTGAGATTGTCCGTAAAGATTAGCTCCCATGGACTTAAGTCCTACTGGATTAATAAAAGTAAAAACAGGAATTTGACCTACATTTATTGGCTCCACTTGATTTTGAATAAAAGCCTCTACAACTCCAGATTCTGAAATTGTAAGTGAAACAGTTGAAGGAGGCAGAGTAATACCTGGAACGACTTTATAGCCATTCTTTGAAACTAGTGTTCCCTGGTTATCGACATTGAAAGCACCGTCTCTTGTAAAGCGAACTTGTCCATTAGGTAATTCAATGCCAAAAAAGCCGTCCCCATTAACCATAAGGTCATATGGATTTTGTGTCATTTGTGGATCACCTTGTGATAGCTCTTTTCTAACAGCAACAATTCTCGATCCACTTCCAACTTGAAGGCCCACATTATACTTACTATCGTCACTAGAGCGTGCACCAGCTTCAATAACAGTTTGATAAAGAAGATCTTCGGATTCAGCACGCTGCTTTTTATATCCAACAGTGTTAACGTTGGCGATATTATGTGAAATTGTGTTTACATGAACCTCTTGAGCGGCCATGCCGGAGGCTGCAGTGTTTAGAGCTTTAAGCATTGACCATGCTGGTGTCACGCTAAAGAAGAACAAAGTGAGGGTTATAAATAGTTTATTCGTTTTCATTAAAACTTCCCAATTTCGTTAACGCCTCTTGATGACATATCGTCATAGGCTTTGATGGCTTTTTGGATACTCTCGAAGTGGCGGTGAGCTTTAATAAGCTCAGACATTTCTGCAACGGTATTAACGTTTGATTGTTCTACAAAACCTTGATTTACAGAAGTTTTGCTTATGTCTGAAAGTCTATTTTTTGGCTGTGGATTAATATAAAGAGAATGCCCCTCTTTTCTAAGTGCATGTAAATCAGCAAACTCAACGATTGAAAGCTCAGATATAGGATTGCCGTCAACAAAAATTTGACCACCAAGATTGATTGAAAGGTTTTTGGCACCAGTCAATGGCAATTGAATATAGCGATCTTCTGCACTTGCGGGATCAGTTCCTTGAATTTTAGATAGAATTTTATGTCCCTGGTTACTTACTAAATAACCTTCTGGATCGAGTCCAAGTGTCCCTCTTCTGGTGTAGCGAATTCCTCCAGGTGCCAAAACCTCTAGAAATCCAGGGCCGTTTAGAGCAAGATCAAGTGGATTGCCAGTAGAGTCAAGTTGTCCTTGCTCAAAATTAGTGTAAGAGCCATCGACCTTAACCATAGAGTTTTCAGATCCATAGCTGCGATAGAAATCTTCTGGAGCCCATTCTTTATTTGGTAAATCTATATCCTGGTGCCCTTTATCAAGCGCAGTTATATATTCGCGAAAAGTAACACCATCTTTCTTAAACCCTGCAGTGTTGGCATTAGCAACATTGTTGGCGATAGTATCAACTTTCTTTTGTTGGGCAATGGCACCAGAAACTGGGACCCAAAGGTTTTTCAACTTTT
>CAYGQW010000146.1:1104-8114 GCA_964352175.1 uncultured Halobacteriovorax sp. | reverse complement strand
GGCTAAGTGGAATCACTATTGCTGGATCAATTATAATATTACTTTCAGTTTTAAGTTATTTGATGGCGGACAAAACTGACATTAAAAAAAACAAAGATAGATCTGATGTGTCACCCTTAGCATCAGTAAGTCAGATCAAAACTTATACAGCCCTAATGGCCTCAATTGTGATCTTGTCTCAGTTTGTAATCAACCTTGCTAATTTTAAGTTTAATGTCTTATTTGAATTAGCTGTACCTGATGAAGTGACTAAAACAGAGCAGCTAGGAAGATTGTATACTTGGATCAACCTGATCGCCTTTCTTTTGCAAATAGTAGTCTTGCCCTTCTTATTAAGATTTGTGAGCCTTAAGAAGATCCACCTTTTAATTCCAATTATTTATCTTGCTACACAAATGTGGACGCTTGGTGGAGGTGCTTTAGCAGTTGCATCGATGTTCATGGTACTAAAGGGTACAGATTACTCTATCTTTGCAGTTAGTAAAGAATTGCTATACTTCCCTTTAACGAATAAGCAAAAATACGGGGCAAAATATATTGTCGATATGTTTTGCTATCGTTTTGGAAAAGGATTAATTTCATTTATCATGATTTATGTTCAAGCTTTATTTTGGATTGATACCTTACTGTATACATCCCTAATCCTTTGGCTTGTTACTATTATCCCATTAACAAAAATTCATACGTTATTAACCAAGGATACAATATGAGTAATGTTTTATTAGAAAAATCAAAACTTGACTATGAAGCTTTTCCATTTGACCAACTCGATAATAAGGCGTTTTTACCGAGTCTAAAAAAATCAATTGAAATGGCAAAAATAAGACTAGAAAAAATAAAGAATATAGATAAACCAACCTTTGATAATACGATTAGAGAACTAGAATTTATCGATGCCGAATTAAATCAAGTGTCGTCAGTCTTTTATAATTTGCATCATGCAGAAAAATCAGATGAGATCCAAAATATAGCAGAAGAGTTCTCAGCAATTATTACGGCTTATGGAAATGATGTGGCTCTTGATTCAAAACTTTTTTCTCAAATTAAAATAGTTTGGGAAACTCGAAATGAACTTAAAGGTGAAGATCTGATGCTCCTTGAAAAAACATATAAAGGTTTTGTAAGAGAGGGAGCAAATCTAAACGAACAAGATAAGGTGAAGTTACGGTCAATTGACAACGAACTAGCTGATAAGAAGATCAAATTCTCCGATAATCTTTTAAAAGCGACGAACAAGTTTTTCATGCATATAACGGATGAGAATCAACTTAAAGGTTTGCCCGAGTCTGCACTTGAAGCTGCCAGTGAAGTAGCAAAAGAGCGCAAACTTGAAGGTTGGGTTTTTACTCTTCATTATCCAAGCTTTATGCCTTTTATGACTTATGCTGAAAATAGAGATTTACGCCATGAAATTTATCTAGCTTTTGCCACAAGGGCCTATAAAGGTGATTTCGACAATAGAGAGCTTGCTAAGCGCATTGCATTTTTATCATATGAAAGAGCTAAGCTACTTGGTTATAAAGATCACTCGTTTTATGTATTAGAAGAGCGAATGGCCAAAGATCCAGCAAAAGTTAAAAGCTTTATGCAGGATCTTTTAGAAAAAGCCAGTCCAGCCGCTAAAAGAGAAATGGCAGACTTACAACAATGGGTTGATGGCAAAGGTGGTCCTAATCCAATTCATGCGTGGGATTATGCTTTTTGGTCTGAGAAACTTAAAATGGAGCGTTTTCAAGTAGACGATGAAATGCTCAGACCCTACTTCAAACTTGAAAATGTTATTGATGGCGTTTTCACTGCTGCTAAAAAACTTTACGGTCTCGAATTTAAGACCAGAACAGATCTTCCTGGTTATCACAAAGATGTAAAGGTTTTTGAAGTCTTAGATGAAGATGGAAGTTTTATTGGTTTGTTTTATGCAGACTTTTTTCCTCGCCCAACGAAGTCGGGTGGTGCATGGGCTAATAATATTAGAAGTCAATGGAAGCAAGGTAATAGTGATGTCAGACCACATGCATCTATTGTCTGCAACTTTACAAAGCCCACTTCTACTAAACCTTCATTGATAACCTTAGATGAAGTCTTAACCCTTTTTCATGAATTTGGGCATGCACTTCATATTCTTCTTTCAAAAGTAAAATATAGATCACTGTCTTGTACTAATGTGTATTGGGATTTCGTAGAATTGCCAAGTCAGATTTTTGAAAATTGGGTTTATGAAAAGGAATGTCTTGAACTCTTTGCCAAGCACTACGAAACGGGAGAACTTATTCCGGATGAGCTGGTTAAAAATGTAAAGGCGGCTTCAGCTTTTCATGAAGGACGAAATACCTTGAGACAACTTGGTCTAGGATTATTAGATATGGGTTGGTTTACTGGTGACCCTTCAAAAATTGATGATCTAGAAAAATTTGAAGAAACAATTATGGCATCAACTGCGACAACCCCAAAAGTTTCAGGTACATGCTCAAGTACAGCATTTTCTCATATTTTTGATGGAGGGTATTCGTCAGGCTATTACAGTTATAAATGGGCCGAAGTTCTAGATGCTGATGCTTTTGCTTACTTTAAAGAAAATGGAATATTCAATAAAGAGATTGCAAAAAAGTTCAGACAAAATATTTTGGAAAAAGGCGGAAGCGCCCACCCAATGGAGCTATATAAGAGCTTCAGAGGTAAGGAGCCATCCGTAGAACCGTTACTTAAACGCGCGGGCTTAATGTAATAATGGTTATATTTGCCTCTTTTCAAATAAGTGCAAAGGTCAACAAGCAGATTCTTCGATAAGTAATTATATAAATTATTTATCGGAGAATTATTATGCGTTTTCTAGCTGCTGTATTGTTGTTATTGATAAATTCAGCTTTTGCTTCAAATATTAATGTCGCTGGATTTAGTGGAAGCTATGAGGCACCAAATGGTTCAGGTGTTGCAGATAACTTTGATGTTCCTTTTAAAAATAAACAAGTTGAAATTTCAATTGAAGCAGCTGGTGAGGGGTATGTCTTAACTGCTGGAGTCGATAGATGGGAGTGGAATGAGCCATCGGATTGGGTTAAAGATCTAAAATCAGCTCATTGGAGCGGTGTGGAAGTTATTGTTTCTCAAGCTTCACAAAGTGCTTCTGTTGAGCAATTGACTGGTATTCATGAAGATAAGCTTATTAATATTGAAGGACTTAATGCATATTGTTCAGGAGCCTCAGAACTTATTGAGAGCTGTCTTAACGGTGAAGGTTCAATTTCATTGTCTAAGCTTATATATCAAAGTGCTTTAAGATCCGATCAACTCAGCCTAATTATCCGTGCGTTAGTTCAAGCTCTCGATTTAACAGGTAGAGCAGATGATACAACGGTTGAATCATTAACACTGAATATCTCGAATAATAAATTTAAAGGCTCTGTGAAAGTGGATGTAGGTATTAGTGCTACTGTGAAGTTTGAGGGTCTGGTTGAATATTCAAAGAGTGAAAAGAAAACATCTATCAGGTTAGATAAAGCAAAAGCGAGCTTCTTAGATGTTAGAGGTAAAATCTTTGATGAGCTTGAAGAAATTCAATCAGAAAGCTTTGTCGTAGAAAGACCTTGGATTTATATTCTTTCTGAGTGATCAATAAAAATATCAAATGACTTTTTAAAAACACTTGTTTCATTATCTTGAGCAAAAGCCCTCAAATGAGGAAGTAGTTGAGATGAAAAATCTTGGCTACTTTCAAGTGGCAAAAGCGATGGAAGATTATCTACCGCTAGAATATGACGAATTTTTCCAGCAAGAAGCTTTGATTGAAGAGGGTGCTGCCAGGAACCAACTCTGTCATAAAGTGGGATTGGATTTAAATCACCCGATGGATCACAACTGACGTCACAGATAATTGAAAGAGCCTGATCCTGCAAAGTGTCTTCTGTGATAAACGGTGGAATTTTTTTATTGATGAGAGCGGTGTTAATGAAAACGTCGTGTTCAGCAATCGCTTTAAATGGTCCACCACCCTTGGTTTCTTCATAGTCCCAGCCCGTAGCAGCAATTCCTATCTTTTGCAAAAGAGTCATTGCTCCATTTCCACAACGTCCTTTAGCGCCAACGACCATAACTTTGGGAATATTTCCTACAAGTCGACTTTTTAAGGATGCTATCCATTCATCTTGATTTTTGTGATCTTTAAGCGGAGCAAAATCCTTCTCGTTAGTTAGGTCTACCCATGAGTCCATCGCTGCAGCAGCGCCACTAAAGCCGGCCCAAAAGCCAAAAGCGGCGACTCTTCTATTATTTTCGTCAATCAGATATTCAAGATCATATAAAGAGCCGTTCCCAGACTTAAATCTCTTTAAAAGATCAGTTGCACCAGCTTGACCTTTATAAGCATGTGCAAAATAAATATGTCGATGCTTTAATGAAAATCGCGCTTCTGGCAATTCTTTTAGTCCCAAAATTATAGCATCTTGTGGGGCATCAACCCAACTTTGTCCGGCTACTAGTTCACAGCCGGCATCTAAATATTCCTGGTCCTCAATGATTCGATCAGAACATTTTTCAACAGTTATACTGTGACCGTCATTAATAAGTTGTTTAGCACCAACGGGAGTTAATGGAGTCCTTTTTTCAAAGTCTTTTGTTTCAGACCTAAGCCATATATGTGATTTCATCATTTCATTATAAATTGAAAGGTTGATTAAGACAAAGCTTCATTGTCTCGATCTACTTTTTCGATTTCGCTACTAAATAAGCTTTGTGTTTCTTTTAAAAAGGCTCTGGGCCAAATCAGGCAGGCAAATATAACAGCACTATATGTTAGTAGGTCGGCAGTAGAATTTTGATTAGCTATGAATGCTAACAATATCCCACTAGATATATTGGGAATAACAAATGCTAAATCGAGAAGAGAAAACATTTGACTTAAAACATTCGACGGCACAGTTTCAGAGATGTGATTTAGCTGAGATGGAATTCTTGTAAAGACGAGAACACCCCACAGAAAAAAGATAAGATATCCAATATAGAGGCTCGTATTATAAACCCACCATCCCATCATTAAAGGCTCAATAAAAATGGTTAAAGTGATGATTTTTCCAGTAGAAAATACTTGTGACGACTTATGTGAGAACCATCCTCCAACAATACCGCCTAAGCCAAATAGCGAGAGTAGAATACCATATTCTTTTTGCCCGCCGCCAAGTTGTTCTTGAACAAAAGGTAAGAGCAAGGGAATTAAAATACCTATAACAAAGCCTGCGATAATATTATTAGCAAACATCGAAATAAGATCTAGTCGATTCTTTAAATAAGAAAAGCCAACTTTTAATTCTTTAATTAAGCTAGACCTATTTTCCCTTGAAACTTTTCTGGGTTGATAAACGATACGACTTAAAAACCAAATACCAATAAAGTAAGTAAAAAGATCGAAAGCCAATATTTCATGCATTCTTCCAGTTTGAGCAAAAATCCAGGCACCAACAAAAGGACCAATTAAATGAAGGGTTGCGAAAGTTGAACCAAAGAGTGCGTTGGCCTGTTTAATTTGTTTTTGTGGAACGATCTCATTAATCATTGCCTGTCTTGAAGGATTAAAAATACCTGTAAAAAGTGCAATAAGTCCATTCATCCAAACGATGGCGTCGGGATCTCTTAAGAAGAATAAGCTTGCTACAACTGGAATTCTGATAACATCACAAAAAATTAAAACCTGACGACGATTTTTAAGAGCACCAATTGGCCCTCCCATTATTCCGCCAATGGTTAGGAAAAGAAGGAAGACCGCCCTGGTTAAGCCAAGATATCCCTTATCATCACCTGAAAGTTGAAACACTAAAAGCATCAAAGCTGTTTCAGTTATAAATGAACCTAGCTCTGATGCGGTTCCTGCAATGTAGAGTCGCGTGTAGTTTGGATTTCCAAGCAGTGAAAATTTAGCTTTAGTCACTTAGGCGTGCTCCCAATTGCTTATATGCAACGTCCATGCCTGTGACTAAGCGTTTAACAACTTGATCAACAGATTCAATTTTATGGCTAAATTCAATTGAAGGACCTGCACACCAAACGCTTTTATAAGTAGCAGAGAAAGCCGCTTTTTCAAGCAACTTCATTCCCTTATATGCTGTGAGCATCTTGGCATATTTCTTAACTTGCTTGTTAGAGTTTAAAAAACTCTCAACAAAGTTCTGATCGAGACCAATTTTTTCAACATAGGGTGTTTTGATGACTGTACATGGTGAGCCTGAAATTTTTGATGTCATCGCAATATCTGCGGCACCAAAATCAATACATGCTTGCTTGTATTCATTATTCACGCCGCCTTCATTTGTGGCTATGAAGGGTGAACCAATAGAAGCACCTTCTGCACCAAGAGCAAGCATAGATAAAAGCGAGTCGCCTGTACCAACGCCTCCTGCAGCTATGACAGGGAGCTTTGATTTTTCTCTAAGCATTGGGATTAGAATGGAGCTTGGGATTTTACCGGCATGTCCACCAGCACCAGAATTAACCGCGATCAAAGCATCTGCCCCAAGAGCTTCAACTTTTAGTGAATAATCAACATCAACAACATCACACATAATTTTAGAACCAAGCTTACCAACTTTCTCGATGACTTCACGCGGTGAGCCTAAAGAGGTGATAATGTAATCGGGTACATATTTAGTCAGTAATTCAATTTGCTTGGCTAGGTGAATATTTGATTTATTAACAATAAGATTTACGCCAAAGGCACCTGGGCAGTTTTCTTTTAGATTCTTAAGTCCGGCTTCGAAATCTTCTGGTGTCCTATAGTTTAGTGCAGGTATACAGCCAGTTATGCCAGATTTTGCAGCAGCAATTAACATCTCATCGTTTGAGACAAGAAACATTGGCGCCATAATAATAGGGTATTTAATGTTGAGTGTTTCAGTTAGCCATGTCTTAGTTTTCATATTCACCTGTAAGAATTTATAAGGCATGTATTCTCGCAATCCAAATAAAGAGACATACACTTCATGGGTCCATTCATTGTAATGACATACAAGGAAGAAACCCAAAAA
>CAYGQW010000146.1:0-1094 GCA_964352175.1 uncultured Halobacteriovorax sp. | reverse complement strand
GGCTATTTTGAAAAAACTAAGCATGATGCTACTAGTTATGACTATGGGTACAGGAATTGTCCAAGCTCATAACCATGTAGAACTATCAAATTTTAATCCTAAATCAACTGAAAAAGATGTCTTTTTAACAATTGGAGCTGATGCCCTAACTGCTGCAAAGACTAATTTCAAAAATAATGTCGAAGTCATGGAAGTTCGTGATGGAATAGCTTTGATTAAGACAAAAGAGTCAGGTGTAGAATTTATTTCACATATGATGCATGAAGATTTCAATCGTTGTGGTGGATTCATGTTTCACGACAACGTTGATGAAGCTCGTCTAGAGCTTTTTAATGAAGACTCTCGTCAATTAGCCAGCAAGGCTATTTTTGCAAACTACTCAATTGATCAACAAGATACTGTTGAGCAATTGATCCCACAGGTTCAAGCCTCAGAAATTGAAGCGACAATCAGAAAGCTTTCATCTTTTAAAAACCGCTATTATCAAGCTGATACAGGTGTTCAATCACAGGAATGGATTAAGCAACGTTGGTTAGAGCTAACAGCAGGTCGTTCAGATGTAAAAGTTGAATTCTTTGAGCATGCTTCTTGGAAACAGCCTTCTGTTGTCATGACTATTGAGGGTGCTGTTAGTCCTGATGAAGTAATTGTTGTTGGTGGACATGCCGACTCAATCGCTGGCTTTTTTGGTGGTGCAAACTCAAGAGCACCTGGTGCAGACGATAATGCTTCAGGGATGTCTTCAATTACTGAAGTTATTCGTGTTTTAATGCAAAACTCTTATCGCCCAAATAAAACGATTCAATTTATGGGCTATGCAGCTGAGGAAGTTGGGCTTCGTGGTTCAAAAGAAATCGCAGCAAGCTATAAAAATGCCGGTAAGAACGTAATCGGCGTTATGCAGTTAGATATGACGAACTTTAAGGGTTCAGATGAGTTTGACATCGTTATGATGACTGATTTCACCAACGCTGATCAAAATGAATTTATTGGTAAAATCATCGACGAGTATCTTGAAGGGCTATCATGGGGCTACGATAAGTGTGGATATGGTTGTTCTGACCATGCTTCATGGCACTCAAATGGTTTCCCAG
>CAYGQW010000145.1:5128-8158 GCA_964352175.1 uncultured Halobacteriovorax sp. | reverse complement strand
GCTCAGGATCGATGCCCTTTGATTTATCTCTAGGGAATTTTAAGCGCCCTTCAAATAATGTATAAGGAATACTTAGCGCCATTGAATGTTGAATAACACTGTATTCACCAAATAAAAGAACTTTCGAATAAAAAGATTTGTGACTCATTTATGCTTCTTTAAGTGGGCCTTGCCCTACTTTGTCATCAATCCAACGATCTTGGTCTAAGAGTCCATCCGACTTACAGTCTTCAATAAGTTTTAAAGCACTAGCTCTAGCACGTTCCGGGTATAGAAGATGAATATTTGGACCGGCATCTAGGGTGAAGCAAAGCTCCTGCCCTAAAGATCTTGCAGTTCTAACTCGGTTGATAATTTCAAGTGTATTTGGTTTCATTAAAATAAACGAAGGAGATGACGTCATCATCATAGAGTGTAGCTCTAATGCTTCTACCTCAACTAATGTAGAGAGTTTATCAAAGTCATCTACTTTAAGAATTTCTACCAGCTGCTTAACTCTTGCATTGGCCATAGCAAAGCGCTGTTCTTTATAAGGGTGCTGATTCATCAATTCATGCCCTTGCGAGCTACTCACTGATTTTTTACCGGCATCTACGATTAGGATGGCATCACCAAAACTTTTATAAACTTCATGAATATCATTAACTGAACTTGCATACTCATTACTTTCAAGGCCCCAGGTTGCCGCCACCGGGTAAAGAGACCTTGAGGCACTTCCTGAACCGAGCCTAGCATAGTGAGAGACCTTGTTAAGCCATTCAGCTTGATCTAAGTCGAGATGTCCAAAAGTTTTGGCTAAATCTAACATAGCTAGGCTCAAAGCCGCCATCGAAGAAGCTGAGGATGCTATGCCAGCAGAGTGAGGAAACGAGTTGCTTGAGTTAATATCTAGGCGTAGCGTTTTAAAAAAAGAAAACTCTTTTTTAAGGTTTTCATACCATGGTTGAATTTTTTTATTAAAACTAGGAGAAGACTCTCCTTCAAAAAGAAAATTCAACCTGGCTGAATTAAGTTCACAATCTTGCCACTGAGTCTCAACAGTGGTGCGTGATTTTTCCAGTGTTAAACTAAGTGAAGCGTTAGCAGGAAGTTGAACTGGATTTTTGCCCCAGTATTTTACCAAAGCAATATTAGACGGAGCTGTCCAAACAGTTCGTCCAGATTTAATGGACGAGGTCATTTTGCTTACCATGATTTTTCGCGCCCATATTATGCGGAGGTAAAATAAGATCGCGATAAGGTAGGCAAACGTCTAGGCCTTTAGATGCGAAGTAAGATTTAACCTGATCTTGGCTCATAGTACTTGAAGCAAGAACAAAATCTCCGCCCCACGCTCCAAGTGATTTCATCACTCCGTCAAAATCGCTAAAACGTTCTTCTTGTACCGTCTTTTTCCCAAGACGGTTTGCAACAACCATTTCATGCTCAAGCATAGCTTTTTGGAAAACTTCTAAGTTTTCCGCAGCGGCCATTGTCTTAGTAAGATCAGTAATCTTGGCAATATCAGCGGAACTGCTTTTATTTTTACGATAGTCTTTAATTGCTTTTCTAGAGTTTTGCTTATTACCTAAGTAAACAAACCAAAGCTGGTCTTTAAAACTTGGGTTAAACGGCATAGGAGCCCATTTTGGACCTGTGGAATTCTTTTGATAAACAATAGGGCCCTCACTTTGAGCACAAGCAATATCGTAGCCAGAGCCGCTGAGTGTTTTAAATAAAAGCTCAAACGGGCTGATATAGGCCCACTGAGCAATATTAAACACTAGAGTTGAACTTGATCCAAGACCCCAGTCTAGAGGAAAACCAAGTCTAGTTTCAACAAAGACATCAACTTCATCACGAAGGAAATGTGGATTCTGTTTTCTTGCTTCACGAAGAAGTTGTTGCAAAACTTTTACTTCTTCAGTTTCTTCACAACCAACAGTATTAAAGCGCCAAAATTCAAATTTAGTTTCAAACCAAAGCTCACCTTTTGAGTCAAAGCTCTTCCAACTTAAAACAGGATTAAACGATGGTGAGTATCTAACTGATAAAGACTGACCTACGGTTGTTGGTAGCGCCAAAGCTTCTGAGCCATCAAGGACAAAGTACTCACCAGAAAGTAGAAGCTTTCCATGACCATGGTAGTATTGATCAAGTTTATCTGTTTTAACTACAGGATTAACCGATAGCGTGAATTCACTTTCTTTTGTTTGCAAGTTCTTTCCTTTGTCGTCAGCTTCGTTGCTCACTGATATTTCCTTAGAATAGCGATTTCATTTCTCACATCACGAAAACTAATAACGCGATCTTTGAATTCTTCTCTAATATGTGCACGTTCCTGCTCATTGGCTTCTAAGTGATTAAGTATGTTCATGAGGTGCATTTTCATATGCCCTTTTTGGATACCTGAAGTAACTAGTGATCTTAAGGCGGCAAAGTTTTGAGCAAGTCCAGTTGTGGCAATAATCATCATAAGTTCTTTGGCTGATGGATTGCCAAGTAGCTCTAAAGAAAACTTCGCCATTGGATGAAGTGCTGTTAAGCCTCCAACAGTCCCAACTGATAGAGGGATTTCTAATGAGAAGTTAAAGATTCCATCCTCGATAGAACAATCACTTAGGCCTCTGTACTGACCATCACGAGCTGCCCAAGTATGACCACAAGCTTCTACTGCTCTAAAATCATTTCCAGTCGCTAAAACTACGGCATCGATACCGTTGAATATTCCCTTATTATGAGTCGTCGCACGGTTAACATCAATTTTAGCGATACGCACAGCACGCTTAAACTTCGTCGCAAACTCTTGGGCGTCCATTCCATGACCAGGATCATGCAGCTCTTCGATCGGACAACTGACTTCAACTTTTACAAGGCAGTCTGGTGTGTAATTAGAAAGAATCGCCATGACGACTTGTAGTTGTTTTTCTTGCTCAGTGAATTCAGAATATTCTGCAACTAAGTTCTTGAATGCCTGTCCTAAAGATTCCAAAACGGAGTTAATGAAGTTGGCACCCATTGCATCACAAGTTTCAAACTCCGCCCATAACT